>CAZLOQ010000049.1:11321-30811 GCA_964561125.1 uncultured Chitinophaga sp.
CAAGTGGACTCTATCGGGAATTTGGAGCGATCTCAATCACGGAACGAGGAGAATTCCGTATTGCCCCGGCAGTTACTGGCGGAATTTGGGCGGTCCGTGACAGCCGGGGCCAGATATGCGGGGTGGGAGGACGGAGTCGACCAGCTGCAGGACCAAATCGTCCCGCGAACGCTGTTTCCCCCATTTTCCTGATAGATTCCTCACGCTTTTCCGTCAAATGAACTGCACAGCTCCACGCATCTGCCCCCGTTTTCACCACAGCCAACCGTATCAATCTCCGCTGAGTGATTTTCCAATGACTCTGCTGATCTGCGTCCTGCTCCAGATTCCCTCAGCAGCCCCGGCCAGCGGTGCCGCGCAGAATTCCGCAGAGATTCCGGCGACCACCAGCCACGTGCGGGAACTCGTGCAGCAACTCCAGGATCCCGCCTACTCCCGTCGCCAGGCGGCCACAACTGAACTGCTCCGTCTTCCCGAAACTGCCGGTCCGGCACTCCTTGAAGCACAGTTGTCCGCCACAGGCAGCATAGCAGCGAGGCTGGCCGAGCTTCGTGCGGAGCTGCAGCGGCGGTGGTTTCGCCAGCGTCTGGTGAAACTGGCAAATCCCCGTGCCGGTGCTGCAGAGACCGGTGTGAATGATTTCCCGCACGCCGCGCGTCTGCAACAGCTCCTTGCCGACGATTCAGCCGCAGTCTCCCCTGTAGCCTCTCCCGAACCCGAACAGGCGGAGACCGGGCTGCTCACAGCGGATCCCGGGAAAGTTCTGCTGCAGTTGCTGCAGGCGGAGCCGGAGTTGTTTGCTGCCAGTCTGTACGAGCCTGCTCGTGTCCCGGAACTGCTGGAAAAACGCAGCAGCTTGATGAATGATGCCTGCGACGGCCGCGAAGAGGTGCCGTTTCCCACGGCATCGGCACTCGCACTCATGCTGGTGGCCAGTCAGCCGGAAACGCGGCTGCTTCGATCCACCTCCTCCAACATCTCCAGGCCGCTCGACGATCCCCGATTCAACAGGCTGGTTGCAGCTGGCCGCCATCGAGCGGTCCTCAGAAAACTGGTCTCTTCCTGGATTCTTCGCCCGGGGATTGCAGCCGATCGGCCGCTGGTGTTTGCGATTCAGCATCGTTTACCGGCGGGTCGCGATGTCGCAGTGCGCGTGCTTCAGGGGGGAGGACGCGGGCCGCAGCTGTACTATGCCTGCATGTGCCTTGCGGCTTTGAACATCACGGTGTATATCCCGCTGCTGAACGCCCATCTCAAGTCAGCTCAGCCGGCGTGGACAAAGCTGAACGACGCCGGAAAAAAGGAAGTCGCTCAGGGGGAAGCGGCCAGCGGTGCTCAGGTGCAGCTGCGTGACGCTGCACTTGCCGCACTTGTTCACCTCCAGCAGATTCCGCCCGAACGCGTCGGACTGAAGCTGATACCATCCAGGCAGGTGCTTTACCGTCCTGACACCGTCGGGGCCGTCAATGATGAGATTCGGGAACAGCGGCTGCTGCAGTACCGAGCAGCCCTGGTGCCTTAATTCAGGCACACCTGGGCCTGCCGGCCCGGACTTTCAGAGAACGGCCCTGCAGGCCTGAAGGGCCGTTTTCATACAGCCTGGGGTGTCAGCCCTTGTCATTACTGGATCTATGCAGCGACAATTCGGAAAATCCGGGGTTTTGGTTCGCGGGCTGAGACCGAAGTCACCCGCTGGCGACCATTCGCAGGTGCTTCGGTTGCGAATCCAGGGATGGATTTGGGAACGCCCCTCCGCTGATCCAGGAGGATCAGCAGGAGTAGGACGCTGGTCATGAAACGTCGCAAGGTGCCATGCACCTTTTGGCTCCTTCGGGCAGGAAGATCCCGCTGACGACAGCTCAAGGTGCCATGCACCTGACCCCTGCGGAAGACGGCCCTGCAGGCGTGCGGTGGCGTTTGGGGGGGCGTTTGCGGAGAGTTCTGCGGATGTCGTCGGGGTTCATGGCGAAAGGTGAGGGTATACGCGTCAATCGCACGTCATCGGGGGCGCTGCTGCACACCGGGGTCACACCGAACACGCCGCGTTCGGCTGAAAACTGCCCTTACACCGCGAAGGCTTCGGCGGGTGACCTGACCTGGCATTTCATGCCAGGCTGATGGACCTGGCCTTACAGGCCGCAAACGCAGATGCTGCGTTCGGGGGTTTTCGGTTCAGCGGGGCCAGTGTCGGCTGACAATGGGGAGGATTTTTGGGTGTAGAGCGGCATTTGCGGCGAGGAGGCTGGTTTTTGAGATTGGCAGTGGGCCACCCTGACAGGTGGTGATGAGTCCACCGGCTTCCTGCACGAGCAACGCGGCGGCTGCGTAGTCCCACGGCGACAGCTGGTATTCGAAGAAGCCGCCGAACTGACCGGCTGCGACCTGAGCCAGGTCGAGGGAGGCGGTGCCGAAGCGGCGAATGCCGTGGATGTTCTGTCGGAAGAGATCACCGATTGCCGCCAGAGTGGCTTCCATCATGGCGCCGCGGTCATAGTAGAACCCGGTACCGATGAGGACTTCGTTCAGTTCGGTCTGGAGTCCGACCTGCAGGCGCTGGCCATTGTGAAAAGCGCCGTGACCACGGGCGGCTTCGTACCAGTCATCGCGGATGGGGTTCCAGACGACGCCGACTTCCGGCTGACCGTTGTGGAGGCAGGCGATCGATACGGCGAAGTGCGGGAGTCCGTGGGCGAAGTTTGTGGTGCCATCCAGCGGGTCGACGACCCAGAGGTATTCTGCGTTCACATCACCCGCGTGCTCTTCTTCCCCGAGAATTGCGTGTGTTGGAAACTGTTCGCGGAGCAGTTCTGCGATTCGCCGTTCTGCTGCGAGATCGGCAGTGGTGACGAGATCAGCGGGGGCTTTCGAGCGGACTTCGACGCCGTTGTGAAAGTAGTGCTGCAACAACCGGCCGGCTTCGCGAGCAGCCACTCGGGCTGCTTCCAACAACTGCATACGTCTGCTCCAGAGAATCATGCGATCGATCTGCGGTGGATTGAAGAATAAACCACAGGGCGTGGGAGGGCCACGGATCGAGCAGATTTCCGGGGGAAATTGCGGCGCAAAAAGAAAGGGGAAAGGCACAAGGCCTTTCCCCTTTCCACCGAGTGACTTGCCGAAACAAGTATCTCGGCAGGAGCTTCCCGCTCGGGCCACGCACCCATGTGAGCGGGAACAGGCGAGTTTCCTGACCTTCCCCTCCTTTGACTCCTGCAGAGTTAATGCGGATGTCCGGTCCCACCACGCAGACAACCGCCTCCGAGCAATCGAGGTAGCAACCAGCGTGCCAAAACGATTTGAATCAAAAATCAGCTGCAAATACAGCGGAAATCACTCTGTTTTCAGCATCAGCAATCAGCGTGAGGCCGACTGCCAGGGGTTGCAGGGAACGATTTCGAGGCAGCTATGCCTGTCAAGTGTGCAGGTGCAGTTGGGGGCGGTTTCCGGAGCGGGGTCAGGACAGTTTTGCAGATATCATGAGTTTGCTGGCGTTGCCAGCCTGGCCGAAGGAGATCATGCGGGAGGCGCAGACCTGTTTCATGGCTTCGCGAGCGGGTTTGAGGTAGTCGCGGGGGTCAAATTTTTCCGGGGCGTTCATGAGGATTTGTCGAATGGCGCCGGTCATGGCCATGCGGCAGTCGGTATCGACGTTGATTTTGCGAACGCCGTAGCGGATTCCGCGTTGAATTTCTTCGACGGGGACACCGAAGGTTTGTTTCATCTTTCCGCCGTACTTGTTGATGATGTCCTGGAGTTCCTGTGGGACGGAGGAGCTGCCGTGCATGACGAGGTGTGTATTGGGGAGTTTCTTGTGAATTTCTTCGATCCGCTTCATTGCGAGCACCTCGCCGTCGGGTTTTTTGTCGAACTTGTAGGCCCCGTGGCTGGTGCCGATGGCGACTGCGAGAGCATCGACGCCGGTTTCGTGGACGAAGCGAGCAGCTTCGTCGGGGTCTGTGAGGAGTTGATCGTGGGAGAGTGTACCTTCGGCGCCATGGCCGTCTTCCTGTTCGCCTTCTCCGCTGTCGAGACGTCCGAGGCAGCCAAGTTCGCCTTCTACGGAGACGTTGAACATGTGGGCGACTTTGACGACTTCGGCGGTGACCTGGACGTTATAGGCGTAGTCGGCAGGAGTTTTTCCGTCTTCTTTGAGTGAGCCGTCCATCATGACGGAGGTGAAGCCGTACTTGATGGCTGACATGCAGGTTGCGGGGCTGTTTCCGTGGTCCTGATGCATGACGATTGGAATTTCGGGGTAGAGTTCGGAGGCGGCGAGCATGAGGTGCCTGAGGTAGTTGTCCTGTGAGTAGGATCGGGCACCGCGGGAGGCCTGCACGATGACGGGTGAATCCGTTTGTCGGGCCGCTTCCATGATGGACTGAATCTGTTCCATGTTGTTCACGTTGAATGCAGCGACGCCGTAATTGTTTTCGGCTGCATGATCAAGAACAACTCGTAGAGGCACCAGGGGCATTGTTCAATTCTCCGATGGACGGCGCGGGAAGGCCGCCGGTTGATGATTGGAAACCACAAAGTCAAAAACGCTGCGTTTTACCTGAATGTGGATCGCTCAAAAATACGAAAAATCGGACATTTGGGGAACGGTCTCGCCCCTGCAAAAGCGGCAATTCCGGAAATTCACCACTGTATGCTGAACGGAGAGACACGGGGATCGGAGGCGACCGGTGCTTCCCGATGTTGTCCGCAAACCGGCTGCTGTTCGCGGGGTACCAGTATCGCAGTGGCTGGTTTGTGTGTAGAATCCCGGCGATATCGGCACTTCTCGCTATTCCCGCGGCTGCGGAAGGTTCAGTTATGGCCATGGTTCACGGTGATCGGTTTGTTGCGCTGGTTGATCAGGCGCGTCGGCAGATTTCAGAATGCACCATCGAGGATGTGTTGCGTCGCAGGGCGGCGGGTGAAGAATTTCTGCTGCTGGACGTGCGGGAAGAGAGTGAATGGGCGGCCGGCCATATTCCGGGTGCGCGGCATCTTGGTAAGGGGATTATCGAGCGTGACATTGAGGCGTTGGTGCCGGACACGTCAACCCCGCTGGTGCTCTATTGCGGAGGCGGCTATCGCTCAGCCCTCGCAGCACTCAATCTGAAACACATGGGCTACACCAGCGTCATCTCCATGGATGGCGGCTTTCGTGGCTGGCGGGAACAGGGACTGGAGATTGTGAAAACCTGAAGTTTATCACCTTGCCGGAGCGCTGCCGTGACGTTTGATTCCCCACCTCCTGCCCTGTGTCTGTTGAAAGCTTCAGCGGAGTTTGTGCGGCGAACGTTCGGCCGCTGTATCTGCTGCATGCTGGCGTTTTCGCTGTGCTGTCTGCTGCCGTCTCTGCTGCCGTCTCTGCGGGCAGACGAGGGGAAGCGGCTGAGCGTTGGCGAGGCTGTTCCACCGCTGCGGTTTCGGGACATTCGTGGTTTGAATCGGCAGCTTGAGGATTTCGGGGAAGCAAAGGCCGTGGTGCTGACCTTCACGAGCACGACCTGTCCGCTTGTACGGCGTTCATTCCCGAAGCTGGTGGAGCTGTACCGTGAGTATCGCGGGCAGAACGTGGTCTTTGCGGCTGTCAACGTGGGTGCTCAGGACACCATCCGAGGTATGGCATCGCAGGCGATTGAGCTGGATGTGCCGTTTCACTTTGTGCGTGATACGGACGGTTCGGTCGTGCGGGCACTGGGCGTGTCGCGAACGCCGGAGGTTGTGATTCTGGATGCTGCAGGGGTGCTCCGCTATCGCGGCCGCATCGATGATCAGCTGCGTCCCGGCGGCGTTCGTCCGGCGGCCTCGCGGGCCGACCTGCAGCTGGCGCTCGAAGAAGTGCTCGCCGGCAAACCCGTGACGATTCCGGAAACTCCGGTTGATGGCTGTGTGATCACGCCACCGTCGCCGATCAAACCTCCGGGTGATGTGGCTGCGATACCGACGTGGTCAGGCGGCATTGGCCGGCTGATCCATGAGCGTTGTGCGCGTTGTCATCGTGAGGGCGATGCAGCTCCCTTTCCGCTGCTCACTTATGAAGACGCAGCGGGTCAGAGGCAGATGATTGCGGAGGTAGTGGAAACGGAATCCATGCCACCGTGGTATGCGGCTCCGCAGCACGGAGAGTTCCAGAACAACGATTCGCTCACACCCGCTCAGAAAACACAGATCCTCACATGGATCGCCGCCGACTGTCCCCCCGGGGACCCTGCTGCTGCACCGGAGCCTCCGGGGGAGTCTGCGGCGGAATGGCGAATTGGGACGCCCGATGTCGTCATTACGATGCTGGAAGAACACGACATACCGGCCACGGGTTTTGTGCCCTACCGCTACACGCTGCTGCCGTACGTTTTTTTCGGTGAAACGTGGGTTGAGGCATTTGAGATCCGGCCGCTCAATCGTGCCGTGGTGCATCACTGTAACATGGCCTACGTAACAAAGGACGGGGCTGGCGAGCAGACATTTATCACGGGTCATGTGCCGGGTGGTCAGCCGATGGACATGGGTCGATTCGACAATGGCACGGCCTTCCGCATTCCTGGCGGGGCGGGTCTGGGTCTGCAGATTCATTACACGACGACGGGCAAACCTGAGCAGTGCCGGATTCAGGTGGGCTTGCGGTTCCCGAGGACACCTGTGCGTCGGCAGCTGCGACATTTTCTGCTGGACCCGCGCGGCTGGCGGATTCCGCCTTTCGAACCGGCATTTGCGGTTGAGGCGAGGCACGTGCTGGATCGCGACATCACGTTAATGGGCATGTTTACGCACATGCACGTTCGGGGCCGGGATATGACGTTCTATGCCACGCCACCGGATGGTGCCCGTGAAACGCTGTTGCAGATCCCCAATTTCAATTTTGAATGGCAGCTGGGATATGAAATTGCGGCGGGAAAGAAGTTGTTACCTGCGGGCACAGAGATGAGCGCTATCGCTCATTTTGACAATTCGGTGTTCAATCCGTGGAACCCCGATCCAGCTGATGAAGTGCGATACGGCCCGCAGACGATTCATGAAATGTTTAACGGGTATGTGTTCTTTGTGGATCAGCATGAGGAGTTGTCGATTGAAACGGATCCCCGAACGGGGCGTGTGAAGTCCGCGTCCGGGGAATGACGTATCCGGTCGATGCTGTGGGCGGGCTATGCCTCATTGAAATCG
Source organism: uncultured Chitinophaga sp. (assembly GCA_964561125.1). GTDB lineage: Bacteria > Planctomycetota > Planctomycetia > Planctomycetales > Planctomycetaceae > SXXK01. The sequence continues at coordinate 18,474 of CAZLOQ010000049.1, forward strand.
CCCAGCGGGGTGACTTTTAATCCTGAGAGCATGGGGTTCTGGATAGCGCGTCGCAGGTCGATGTCAATTTTTCCGTTGCTGTTGATGATGAATCGGCGAGCGATACCGACGTTGCCACGACCAGCTTCTTTGAAGACGTCAAATTTGTTCAGCACGGTTTCGCCGTCGATGCTGACATCAAAGACTCGCTTGCCCTGCCCGAACGCTCCGCTCCAGACTTCGGCGAAGAACAGGTCCACGGCAAACGTCTGACCTGCCTTTGCGTTGACGTCGAATTCGAGGTCTTTTCCTCCGGAAATATCAAACAGTGTGGACCGATAGAAGAGATCGGGAACGCTGGCTGCGAGAGTCCCGGGTGTTGTGGTGACCGGTGCACCTCCGTTGTAGCGGATTCCGGCGCCGGTCAGGAAGTTGCGGTCGGCGAGAGAGCCGGCGGTGGGACGGCCGGTCCCGGCATCAATCAGTGCGAACACAGACACGGGTACGAGTTGCGTGACCGGGGGGTTGTTTCCGTCGCTGACGCTGATAAGGATTCGAGTGAATCCGGCGAGGTTACCGGCGGTGAAGGCCAGTTGACGATTGGTGCCGGTTCCGGTGATGGTCACGGAGTGTACGAGGGAGGAGTCGCCGGTCGCAGCAGTGACGGTGAGGTTGTCGCCATCGCTGTCGCTGACGGTGAAGGCGATCGGACCGCTGTTGCTGCCGATGAGGAGTTCTTTGTCGGTGATGGCGGATATGAGCGGAGCTGAGTTATTGCGGACGAGGACAGAAACGGTTGCCGGCTGTGATTCGCCGCCCTGATTGTCGCGAACCGTATAGGTGAAGGTGGCGGTGCCGCTGAAGCCGGACACTGGGGTGAAACTGATGGTGCCGTCGCTGTTTGGAACTGCGGTGCCATTGGCGGACTGTTGAGTGATGGCAACGGAGGCGGGGTTGAGCGTGCCATCGAGGTCGCTGTCGTTACTGAGCACCGGGATGGTGACAGCGGTATTGACGAGGGTCGTGGCGCTGTCACTGGCGGCGGCGGGAGCGTCATTGACGGAGTTGACAGTGACCGTGAAGGAAGTGGTGGTAGTGGCGCGTCCGTCGGAGACGCTGAGTGAGACCTGAGTGGTACCGAAGCGATTGGCTGCGGGAGTGATGGCCAGTTGTCGTGTTGCTCCGGTGCCGGTGACTACGAGGCCCTCTGCGGGCAGCAGAGTGGTATCGGCGGTGGCAACAGTGACGGTGAGCGGTTGTTGTTCGGCGTCGGCGACGGAGAACTGAATGGCGCTGATGGGGGTATCTTCGCTGGTCTGCTGAGCAGCCACCGGGGTGATGGTGGGGGGGGTATTGGATGCAGCGGCGGGTCTGACGCGGATTCCGGAAATATTGGGATTCTGAATGACGTGGAGGAGTTCGACCGAGAGATTTCCGTCGCCGGTGAGCTGGAAGGATCTGGTGAGAGCCCGGTTTCGTCCGGCGGCGGCGAACACATCGAGGTTGTCGATTGCGAGTGAGCCTTCGAGCATGACATCGAATACGCGGCGACCGACATTGAAGGCACCGGTCCAGATTTCGGCGAACCAGAGATCCACATCGTAAACCTGTCCGGGGACGGTGGGGATGGAGAAGAGCAGTTCGGGGCGGCCCGGGTTATCGAAGACGTTGGTGCGGAAGAGCGTGGCAGGGACACCTTCGGGGACCCCGGCGATTGCCGCAGAAGTGCTGAATGGAACGGCTACGGAGTTTGCGTATCCACGGTGAGTCATGACACCGGTGGTGGAGCGGGCGGCTCCGGCATCGATAACCAGTCCTGCTCTGACATTGAAGGTGCGGGTCACCGGAGCATTGACTCCGTCGGCAGCTGTGACGGTCACCTGTGCAAGTCCTGGGCGGGTGCCTGGCGCGAGTTGCAGAGTGCGGCTGGAGCCGGTCCCGGTGATGCTGAGAGTGGAGAGCAGCCCGGGGACACTGGACGATACGGAGATCTGAAGCGGATCACCATCGGCATCGGTGACGGACAGCGGGATCTGGAGGCTGGCCCCACCGACCGACAGCGTCTGATCGGCGACAGGCTGAATGACGGGGGCTGCATTCGTGATTACGTTGACGGAGACGAAGGCCGGGGCACTGACCGTTGATTCGTTGTCGCTGACGCGATAGCTGAAGGTGACGATCCCGGATGATCCGGGACCGGGAGTGAAGGTGATGGTGCCATTTGCATTGGGAACAGCGGTGCCGCTGGCCGGCGGAGTGACGATTTCGACGGATGCGGGGTTCAGTGTGCCATCGACGTCGGTGTCGTTGGCAAGTACTGAAATCACAACGGGCGCATCGGCGGACACAGATGCGGAATCAGCAACAGCGACAGGCGGGTCGTTGACGGAGTTGACAGTGAGATTGAACGTGGAGCTGGCTGATGTCTGTCCATCGGAGACAGTGACTGTGACTATGGCTGTACCGAAACGATCGGCAGCGGGTGTGATTGCGAGCTGGCGATCGGGACCGGTGCCGGTGATAACAAGACTGTCGGCGGGCAGGAGTGGCAGGTTACTGGAGCTGGCGGTGACGGTGAGTGCTGGACTGTCTTCGTCGGAGACAGTGAACGCGATACCGGTGAGAGAGCCGTCTTCGTTCAGTGATTGAGCAGCAATCGGTGAAATCACGGGTGCGTCGTTGACTGCGGTGACCTGAACGGTGAAGGAGCTGGAGGACGTGGCCAGGCCATCGGTAACGAAGACCGTCACTGTACCGTTTCCGGAAAGTCCGGCAGCGGGAGTGATTGAAATCTGACGGCTGCTGCCGGTACCACTGAGAGTGATGGCGGGGAGCGGCAGCAGAGTTGGGTTGCTGGTGGTCACTGACAGGGAAAGTGCGTCGCCGTCAGTATCGGAGATCGTAAATGGAATGTTGGCAAGGACTCCGTCTTCCAGCACCGACTGATTGCCGATTGAGGAAATGACGGGGGCGTCATTGACGGGGCTGACGAGGACATTGAAGGCTGTCTGAGCGGTCGCCTGGCCGTCGCTGACGGTGAGTATCACGGAGGCATTTCCGGACTGGTTGGCGGCCGGAGTGATGCTGAGCGTGCGGCCGGGGCCTGTGCCACTGACAACGATGGAACCGGGAGGCAGGAGGATTGGATTTGAGTTGTTGATTGTGACGCTGACTTCATCATCGTCCACGTCGATCACGGTCAGGGGAATTCCGGTGATCGGCACATCTTCTGTGGTTGCCTGATCGGGGACGTCGGAAACGGAGGGCGGATCATTGACGGCGTTCACGAAGACGTCGAACGTAGTGGAGTCGGTTTTGTCGCCATCACTGACGGTGACGGTGATGGTGGCCTGCCCGGAGAGATTGGCAGCGGGATTAATCGTCAGGAAGCGACTGATGCCAGTGCCGCTGACAATCAGGCTGCCGGCGGGAAACAAAGTCAGTGAATTGCTGGTGGCGCTGACAGTCAGGAGATCGCCGTCGATGTCTGATACCGAGAACGGGATGTTGAGAATCGGTGTGTCTTCGGGAGTTGACTGGCCGGTGATGTCAGAGATTTGCGGGGCATCGTTGACCGGTTGTACTGTGAGTGCAAAGGTGGTTTGGGAGGCGTTCACGCCGTCTGAGACGGTGAGGGTAATGGTGGCCTGTCCGGAGAGATTGGCTGCTGGTGTGATGGACAGCAGACGGTTATTGCCCGAGCCGGACAGTGACAGAGCGCCGGGGGGCAGGAGCGTGGAGTTGTTTGAGGTGACAGTCACTGCCAGAGTTGAGTCATCCGGGTCGGTGACTGTGAAGCTGAGGTTCGACAGGACGCCGTCTTCCGACATTGTCTGAGCGGCGATGGAGGAGATCGTCGGGGTATCGTTGATGCCATTGACTGTAATGGTGACGAAAGCCGGGGCAGACGTCTGGGTGAACTGGTTCCTGATCACATATTCAAACGTGGCGAAGTCCAACTGTCCGGAGGTCAGGGCATCAAAGTCGGTACCGGGAAAGAATTCGAACGTGCCATCTCCGCGCGATTCAATTCTGCCGGCTGATTCCGGCCCGCGCCGGGGTTGGGTGAAGCTGAAGATTTCGAGGGGACTGTCAAAAGGGTCAGTATCGTTGTCAAGAACGTTTCCCGTGATGAATGAGGAGTCTTCGTCTGTTTCAAAACCAGGTCCGTTGAACGCGGAGTCGTCGTTCGCCTGAGGCGAGTCCGGTCCACCACCGCCACCACCGCCACCACCACCACCGCCACCACCGTTTACGGTCACCACACCTGATGTGATGCTGGTATCAAAGGGAAAATCATCGCCACCATAAAGTGTTGTGAAGCCGTCGGGGTCCTGGAGGAGGTCGACCGTTGCAGAGCCCGAAAAGGCATCGGGTGAAATCGAAAAACTGAGCGTCACAAGTCGTGGCAGTGCATCGGGGACGGGTGTTGGCTGACCAGGCGGGCTGTTGGCTGTGATGGAAACAAAGCCGTCTGGATCCGAGACATTGGCGATGAAGCTCCAGTTGTTCTGTTGAAAAAATGAGCCCAGTGCGATGTCTGTGGAGGACAGATCCAGCCGCTGAGTGTCGTATCGCAGGACGACATCGAATGCGGCAAGTGATTCGTCGGGGGCGAGGTTGTTCCACAGGGTGACATCGACGGGAAGCTGTACGGTTTGGCCGGGGTTGCCGGAGACGCTGATGACGGAGACATCGGCGGCAGCAAGGAGTTGTCGATGTTCAAGGTTTTCGGCGACGGCGAAGACCGGGGCGGAAAAGGCAGAAAGGCGAGTTTTTCGCCGCTGGCGCCCGTGAGCGCGTTGCCCGGCGATCCCTGTGGACAATGCTGCAGCAGCCTGCTGCAGCCATGATTTCATGGTTACTGACACGGGTGAGACTCCTGCAAAGAACAATTGAGACAGGATGAGCTGCCTGGGCAGACGAACGGGCATGGGAAATCCAACGGGCAGCAGCCCGCAGGAGGAGATTTCTGTGGCTGAATTCGCCTGATATTGTGCAGTCCGACGCGTAGAGGGAAAACCCTGGAATGATGAAAAATGGGGGCTGCAGGATAAATTCAGCGGTCGAGTGCTTTGCGAAGACTGGCTGCTTTCTGCTGCGCGGCGGTAATCTCTGACAACTCAGCGGAACACGCAAGACCAACAATTGCGGCTGCCACAGTCGGCTGTCCGAGGGGAAATTCGAGGGCGCGCTGAAGTCGCTCGGCGGCCGTCCAGCCCCCACAAAGCTGTTCAGCCTGCAGGGTGTCCTGCTGATAGACCGCCAGTGGAAAAAAGGGTGTTTTGAGTGTGTGATCGCTCGGTGGCCGTCCCAGTAATGCTCCGGCGGCAAAAATTCGGATTGCGAGGACATTCACGCCGGCAGTTTCGCAGGCCGCGAGCAGTTGCCGGGGTTGTGTGTCGGCAGCGGGGAGGGAATGCAGGAGATTCAGCGGCAGCTGGATGGTCTGGAAACGACGGCTGTTGAGAACCTCGGTGAGTGCTGAAGTGTCACCGGTGCCTGTAAGTCCGGCAGCCTGGATCTTTCCGGCGTGGAGCAGTTCGTTGAAGCAGTCTGCGACTCCGCCTGGCTCGAGGACTTCTTCGGGTGTCACCGAAAACGGCTGTTTATCCGGCTGTTCGGTGATGGCGTTGTGGAGCTGCAGCAGGGCGACGGAGGGGCGCTGGAGTCGTTCCAGAGATTGCTGTAAACTGTTGAAGATCTGATCTCGGAACGGGGCGGAGCTGTGGCGTACGAGGCGCACTTTGGTGCTGATCTGCGCCTGGTGCTGCGGGTCATGGGCAGCAAGGCAGTTACCGAGCGACCGTTCTGACTGCCCATTACCGTATCCGGGCGCTGTATCGAACCAGTTGATTCCGGCGGCGAGTGCCTGGTGTACGACAGCCAGCTGCCGCGGCGTATCGGTACCGGTTATGAGTTCCGCGACGGGTCCGCAGCCCATAGCGATGACGGAAATCGACAGGCCGGTGTTGCCGATGGCGCGATGCTGCATGAAGGGGCTCCGGGAATTATCTGAGCAGCGCCATTTCGACATTGAGACCGGGGCCGAATCCGAGCATCACGCAGGGCCCGTGATTCTGCCGCCGGATCTGTTCCTGCAGAATAAACAGTACGGTGGGTGACGACATGTTGCCGCACTGCCGGAGGATAGTGGTTGAAGGGTCCAGCTGCGAGTCTGTGAGGCGGGCAGCTTCGGCGGTGGCAGCAAGAATTCGGGGGCCGCCGGGATGAATGCACCAGCTTGAAATCTGATCGACTGTCAGGCTGTGCTGAGTCAGAAACTGATCGAGCACTTCAGGGAGGTGTCGAGTGATGACACCGGGGACTTCAGGCGACAGAGACATCTCAAATCCGGCATCGCGGATATTCCATGTCATCATGCCTGTGGTGCCTGGGATCATGTACGACGCACTGCCGACAAGTGAACCCGGGAGCAGCGGTGCAGGGTGCGCCTGGGTCCCCCTGGCTGGCTCAGGTGCTGACTCAGCGGCTGACCCGGCCGCCGCGCGACCGATTACGGCTGCTGCGCCATCGGCAAACAGGGAATTCGCAACAATCTTCTGCGGATCCCAGCCGTACTGGTGGTGCAGTGTGCACAGTTCGACTGCACAAACGAGTACGACAGCGTGGGGATCTGCACTGGCAAATGCATGAGCGACTCGGAGGCCGTTCAGCGCCCCATGACAGCCCATAAAGCCCACGTGTGTGCGTGCCACACCTGGCGCCAGCGAGAGTGCATCGATGATGGAAATATCAACTCCCGGCGCACTGAAGCCGCTGCAGGAGACGGTGACAAGGTGAGTCACCTGCTGTGGCTGGAGGTCTGACTGTCTGAGAGCTTCAGCGGCGGCTTTGACAGCAAGCTGCGGTGCTTCCAGTTCATAACGCTGCATGCGGGCTGAGGTGGCCGGGCCACGGTCATCAGCGGTCTTCGCAAAGCGATAAAAACGCTCCGCTGTGGCTTCACCGTCTGCTGAAGACTCCAGCAGCACACTGTGTCGTCGCTCGAGACCCGCTCGACGATACAGCGTCTGAATGACTTCCGACACGCTTCTGCCACCCGTGGCGTCCGGATGCACGCAGGTTGCTGCGAATGCGGCGGCACCGGACTGAGAGATGGAATGTTCCGGAAGCGCGGTACCCAAACCCAGAATCTCAAATGGTCTCAAACTGGAACTCCGGCAAATGCGGCAGTCGATTGATGCGGTGCACAACGGAGCGCACGGCCCACGGACAAAATCTCGCGGCAGCCATCGTGGCTGCAGACAAAAACGGGTCTCTTAAGATTGCAGCGAGGCCGCGACAAATGAACTGCTCACGCCCCACCGCACGTTCCAGCAGACGCCCGTACTGCTGTTCGAGGCTCGCTGTCCAGCCGGAATTCAGGGCCTGCCGAGCCAGCGGCACCGCGAGCCATGCTGCTGTGAGTGCCCATGCCATGCCTTCACCGGTGAACGGCTCCACATAACCCGTCGCATCACCCAGGAGCAGCAGCCGATGTCCGGCCAGTTGCGGTGAACGACGAGTGAGCGGGGGAGTGCCGCGAATTGCTGATACTTCCAGCTGCTCCGGCGGACGCACACCTGACTCTGCAAAGATTTCTGACAGGCAGGCCGCAGGTGATCCGGCCTGCTGCAGGGCACTGCTGTCCACGGCTGCAGCCAGATTCAAACGGTCACATTCCGTGCGCACCACGCCGACATAACCGCTGCGACCAATCGCCATCACGATTTCGTGGGCAGCGAAGTGGTCGTCTGCGGGCAGACGCGCACATTCTCCACCCAACCCTACTCGCGCACCCGGTACCGGTCGTGAGCGAAATTCAGCATGCCGCGAAAGGCTCGTATGCCCCAGCCCGTCGCATGCGAGAATCACGCGAGCCCGAATTTCAGTGTCCGGCAGCTCTGTGACACGCCCGCCGGAACCGCGTACCTGCTGCAGCGGAGCCCCGCGACCACTTGTGCGTGTCACTGCCACCCTGCGAAAATTCAAGCGCCGCAACTCAGCCTCCGGCTCCGGTACCAGCACCGCCGTCACGTCATCCACAAACTCCACTCCCGCCGCTATCGCCTCCGCCACCAGACGCTGATCCAGGGCTCGCCGTGAAACCACGATGCCTCCGGGCACCGGCAACTCCAGACGACGCCCTTTCCACTGAAGACGCAGAACTTCCGTACGCACCGGCGACAGCTCAGAGACCACTCCTTCCAAACCCGCCTCCCGCAGCACTGCCTGGGCGCGCTGATTCAGGCAGCAGCCACAGATTTTGCTGCGGGGAAACACCTGGCGCTCCAGCAGCAACACCCGTAATCCCTGACGAGCTGCCAGCAGTGCTGCCACTGAACCTGATACGCCCGCTCCGAGCACCGCCAGATCCCACGTTGCCGGCTGCGTCGCCCCGCTCTGTGCGTTTGTCATTGGCCAGCCTCCGCCCCAGCCAGCCCGGCTGCCCGCCACGTCAGCAGAAATCGCTCCGGCCAGTGACGCCGCAGTACTGCTCCCGCCAAACCCGCCCGCTCCGCCAGGTCCAGAACCTCCGCAGTGGAAAACGCCGCTTCCACCGACACCGGACCATCAAAGTGCACCACCGGACTGCGACTTAACAGATGACAACCCAGCCATGCCAGCCAATAGCCACTCGAGGTCCTCAACAGGTCGTCGACCACCACCAGAGCTGCTGACTCACGCATCCGCCGCAACAGACACAAACCGTCCTCTTCTGACAGGTGGTGCAGAAACAAACTGTTCATCACCACGTCATATCGCGACTCGGGCCACGGATCCTGTAACACGTCCAGCTGGAAGAACTCAACCGCCGATACTCCCCGCGCGGTGGCCAGACTGCGAGCCCTGGCAACTGCCGTGCTGCTGATGTCACAGCCGTGTACCACCGCAGCCATTCCCGATGCCCGACAACGCTCCGCGATCGCCACTGTCAGATCGCCACCTCCACTGGCAAGGTCCAGAATTCTCAGGACTTTGGAACTTGCGGGAGCAGCGGTACTGCCACCTGCAACGGCTGCCTGCAGACTGCCTGCCTCCCCGCGGATTGCCCCCCACAGTGCCCCCGCAGTGCCACTGAACCAGTGAATCCGCCGCAGTCCCGCCAGCGCAGCTGCATGCAAACCCGCATCCAGCTGCGGGTCATCCATCCACTCCGGCTGCCGCTGCCGGATTTGCAGATTTCGCTGATATCTTCGCTCCGGCGGGCTGAATTGACTGCGATTCACGTTCTCTCGATATTCAAACACGGTGCATACCCAGACAATTTCCCCATCCGTATCTTCTTTGGATCTTCTTTGGCGGCGACCACTTTTCATCCCGCTGCCACGCTGATCTTGATTGAAAACCAGAATTGGGCGAGACTGCCGCCAAGTGGAAGCCAGTTGAAAAATCTATCAAATTGATAGAATTTTTCGATAATGATTTCTGTTGATTTCTGTTGCAGCGAGCGCTGGCGTAGCCCAGGCAAGGGTTTGTACTTTCGAGGAGCTTGAGGATGGAGCTGATTCCTGGGTTGCGAAGATGGCTGCTGGCAGGGGTGTTGGCGGTATTGGCTGTCGAGGTTCAGGCAGCGGATTCGGCGAGGGCGGTGAATCTGACTGCAAGTCGCATTTACGTGTACGTGGGTAAGACCGGGCTGGGCCACAACCACGGCGTGGAGGGGCGATTGAAGAGTGGTTCGCTGCAGTTGGAGGGAGCGGGAGCGGGTGGGGAGCTGGTGTTTGACATGACCAGTTTTGATGCGGACACGGATGCGGCGCGGCGTTATGTGGGCCTGGCGGGTTCTACGGACGCATCGACGAAGCAGCAGGTGAATGCGAACATGAAGGGTGCAGCGGTGCTGGATGTGCAGCGTTATCCGACTGCGAAGTTTGTGGTGGAGGGCGTGAAGCGGACTGAGAAGAAGAGTCGGGAGGGGCATCCGGTGTACGAGTTAGCTGGCAAGTTTACGCTGCACGGGCAGACGCGTCCATTGAAGCTGGAAGCGGGAGTGGAGGAGCGTCCGGAGGGATTGCGTGTGCGGGGCAATTTCAGCATTCTGCAGACGCAGTATGGAATACGTCCGTACAGCAAGGCATTTGGTGCGGTGGGTGTGGCGGACCGGCTGACGATTTACGGAGACATTCAGCTGGATGCGGCCGCGGCGGAGCGGTGAGGCGCTGCGGGATCTTCTGTTGCTTTCAGGGACACATCGACTGTATTTGACATCGGGCGGGTTTGGAATGATTTCCTGCGGGAGTATCGAGAAGGACGTGATTCGTCGGCACTACGACGTCTCGACATTTTTTTACCGATTGCTTTGGGGTCGTCACATTCATCATGGGTTATGGGACGGCAACGAGAGTCCTCAGCAGGCCGCGCAGCAGCTGACGGAGCGATTGGCGCGGGAGGCTGGGATTCTTGCGGGGAGTCGGGTGCTGGACATCGGCTGCGGGATGGGTGGGTCGTCGATCTATCTGGCGCGTGAGCTGGGGTGTCGCGTGACGGGTGTGACATTGAGTCCGTTCCAGCGTCGCTGGGCCTCGCTGGCAGCTCGCTTTGGCGGCACAGGTGGCCGTGCGGATTTTCTCTGTGCCGACGCGGAGCGTGTGGAGTTTGCTGCGGGCGATGCGGATGTGGTGTGGAGTGTGGAGTGTACGGAGCATTTGTTTGACAAGCCGGCGTTTTTCAGGCGTGCAGCGGAGTGGCTGAAGCCGGGTGGCCGGATGGCGATCTGCGTCTGGTTTGCGGGTGACGGTCCGCTGACGCCGGTGCAGGAGCAGTTGGCTTATGGAGTGTGTGAGGGCTTCTTTTGTCCTTCGTTCGGCAGCGAGTCGGAGTACCGTGAGTGGATGACGACGGCGGGTTTGACGGTCACGGCGTCGTATGACTGGACATCGCGGGTATCGCGAACCTGGGAGATCTGCCGGGACCGGGTGAATCGCTGGGGCATTCACCGCGTGGCTCACTGGATCGACCCTGGGCAGATCATTTTTCTGGACCGCTTTCAGATGCTGCTGGACGCCTACAACACGGGCGCGATGAAGTATGGTTGCCTGATTGCGGAGAAGCGGTGATGGCAGAGACTGCAGTTCTGCCGTTATCCGTGCCGGCTTCACTGGCTGGCGCGGACGTTGACGGTCGCCGCAAGTGGAGCCGTTTGTCTGGCTTTGCGTTCGGGCTTGGTGTGCAGGCATTGTTTGTGGTGACGGTGGTGTATCTGTACACATTTCTGCGCTGGGGGGTGGCTGTACCGGATGACGACTGGATGAGCGTGGACCTGTTTCTGGCGCTGCAGTTTGCGGTGCCTCACAGCGTGCTGCTGCATCCCCGTTTTCGCTCGCTTTTCAAGCGTTTGTTTCCTGCGGAGCTGCACGGGGCTTTTTTTTGTTTGTGTACGTGTCTGAGTCTGCTGCTGCTGTTTGGCGGCTGGCAGTCTTCAGCGGGGGTGCTGTGGGAGCTGGAGGGAGTGGCGGCGACGGCCGTGTTGGGTTGTTTTCATTTGTCATGGGCAGCATTGTTGTACAGCATCAGTCTGACGGGCCCTGGCTACCAGACCGGCCTGACTCAATGGGTCCAATGGTATCGGGGCACTTCTGTGGGGCGACGGGAGTTTCGTGCGCGGAGTCTGTATCGAGTGCTGCGGCATCCGGTGTATCTGAGCTTTCTGGGCCTGATCTGGTTCACTCCTGTGATGACCTTCGACCATGCATTGCTCACGGGGGTCTGGACGATCTATATTTTCATCGGGAGTATTCTGAAGGACGAGCGTTTGCGGTATTATCTCGGCGACTCCTACGCAATCTACATGTCTCAGGTGGCTGGTTATCCGGGGATGTTGTCTGGTCCGCTGGGTCGACGGTCCGTTCCGCGGCAGCCGGTTGCGAAGGAGTGTCAGCGAGACGTTACCGGGGCAGCGCGAGCGGCCTGAATTTCTTTTGTGTCCTTTGCAGCATCGAGTCGCGGCATGAATCAGGTCCTCGTCCGCATCCGACTGCTGCTGGTTTATCTGCTGTGCCTGCTGCCATTCGTGGTCTGGGGAGCAGTGCAGGCTTTGCAGGCCAGCAACAACTCCCCGATCGACTGGGTGGACAGCACGTTTTCCGCGCGGCGAAGTTACGACGAGTTTGTGGACCTGTTTGGTCCTGGTGACGCGGTGGTGGTGAGCTGGCCGGGCTGCCTGCGAACGGACGCGAGGCTGGATGAGCTGCTGGCGATGCTGCGTGAGGACCCGGAATTTCTGGACGCCGACGGTGTTTCGTACTTTTATTCGGTGACTTGCGGCCGGGAAGTTCTGCAGCAGCTCACGGGGACTTCGGTCGGCAACGCAGCAGATTCGCCGGGGGAGGGCGTGGGCGTTTCGGGTGAGGGTG
>CAZLOQ010000049.1:30911-34576 GCA_964561125.1 uncultured Chitinophaga sp.
GTCGGCAACGCAGCAGATTCGCCGGGGGAGGGCGTGGGCGTTTCGGGTGAGGGTGGCATTTCGGGTGAGGGTGACGTTCCGGGTGACGCTGTCGGTGGTTCCGATTCCCGCCGTCCGCGGCTGGTGCTGTCGGAAGCGTCGGCGGTGGAGCGTCTGCGGGGAACGCTGCTGGGTCGGGACGGTGAGCTGACGAGCGTGATCTGTGTGCTGAACAGTGCGGGGCTGGAGCGTCGGGCTGCGCTTGTTCCGGAGCTGAAGCGGCGGATTCAGGACCTGTTTGAGATACCGGAGTCGGAGCTGCATCTGGCGGGTCCGGTGATTGACGGTCTGACGGTGGACGAAGCCAGTCACCGTTCTCTGACGCAGTTCGCGCTGCCATCGTCGCTGGTGATCTTTGCCATCTGTCTGCTGTCGCTCAGATCCTTCCGGGCTGCGATCGTTGTTTTCCTCACTGCATCACTCTGCCAGGCGCTGGTGTTGTCTGTGATTTATTACAGTGGCGAGCGGTTGAGCGCGCTGCTGATTATTCTGCCGCCGCTCGTGCAGGTGCTCACTGTGTCCGGCGGCATTCACCTGATGAATTACTATCTCAATTCCGTCAAACGAATGTCTCCTCAGGCGGCGGCCATTGAATGTTTCCGGCAGGGCTGGCTGCCCACGTCTTTGTCGCTGGGAACGACGGCCATCGGGACTGCATCGCTCATGGTGAGTGGTCTGGAGCCGATTCGGTTGTTTGGCATTTACGGCACGGTTGGGGTGCTGCTGACGCTCGCAGCGGTGCTCACGGCAATCCCCTGTTCGATGTACGTTTTCGGCCCTCGTTCGCGGCAGTCGCTGGTGATCGGGAGTGCAGGGACGGGAGGGGGCGGGCGGGTGACATCTGAGACGGCTGCAGTTGCCGTTCATCAGCCGCAATCAGTACTGCACGGAAGCGAACGCCGCACCGCATGGCATCTGCTCACATGGCTGCTGCGGAATTTCAATGCGGCCAGTCTGGTACTCTTGTTCGGAGTGATGGGTTTGTCATCCTGGGGTTTGCAGTGGCTGCAGACTTCGGTACGAATCGAGACGCTGTACGAACCGCACAGTCGGATCATGCAGGACTATGGATGGCTGGAGGACCGCATAGGGCCGCTGGTGCCGATCGAGGTGTTGCTGACGGTGGACGCTGACGCGCCGCTGACCGGTCGCGGAGCACTGGATCTGCTCTGGAAACTGGACCGGCGTCTGCGACAGCTGCCGCAGGTGAAATCCACCTTCTCGGCACTCACGCTGTTTCCCGACTTCCCCAAAATGCAGGGACTGTCCTCGTCCATGCGTGTGCGGCTGCTGAACAAGGCCATTTCTGAATCGCGGCCGGCGTTTGCGGGTGCTGGTGTGCTGCGGGAGCGTGAGGAGGGGGATGTCTGGCGCCTGACGGCGTGGGTGAGCGCCCTCGAGCCGCTGGACTATGGGGAGGTGCTGGAACAGATCTCTGCCGCTGCGGACCCGCTGGTGGCCGAGCTGCGTGCCGAGGTTCGCGGGAAGTTGAGTCTGGGCGTTTCCGGCATTATGCCGCTCGTGCATCAGATTCAGGGACGGCTGCTGACAGACCTGTTCAGCAGTCTGATGTCAGCACTGCTGGTGATCACTGTGGTAATGACGGTGGTGCAGGCAGGAGTGCTGAATGGTCTGCTGGCGATGGTCTCGAATCTGTTTCCGATTATGACTGCGTTTGGCGTGATGGGTCTGCTGCGACATCCGATGGATATCGGTTCGGTGATGACAGCCAGCATTGCACTGGGGATTGCGGTGGATGATTCGCTGCATTTTCTGACGTTTTTTCGGCGGAGTCTGGCGGTGCCGGGCAGTACGCGTGAGGAGGCGGTGCTGGGCACATTTCTGGAATGCGGCCCGGCGATGATTCAAACTTCAATTTCCTGTGGCCTGGGACTGCTTGTGTTTGCTTTGAGTGACTTTGTGCCGACCAGTCGATTTGCAATCCTGATGGCATTTCTGCTCCTGCTGGCGTTGCTGGGGGACCTGCTGCTGCTTCCGGCGCTGCTGCTGTCACCTGCGGGACGGCTGTTTGAGGCGAATGACTCCCGGCAAATTTTGCCCCCGGAAACCCTGGATTTGGCAAATTCCGCCGAAAAGACATAGCTCCATCGGCTGAATTCCTGGTAGGATTTCAGGCAGGCGCTCGTCTTTTGCCTTCACTAACCTCAAGGGAACTTCGCACATGACCATTCGTTTCGGCCGCCACGTCGGCCTGTCGTTCGCACTGCTGGCCGTGGCCGCGGCAGCGCCTGCTGTCTGCACGGCCGACGAAGGCCTGACCATCGGCTCAAAAGCCCCGGCACTCAACGTCGAGCACTGGGTCAGCGACGGCAAGGGCGCTTTCAAGCCGGTGAAGGAATTTCAGGCTGGCAAGGTTTATGTTGTGGAATTCTGGGCCACGTGGTGCGGCCCCTGTATCGCCAGTATGCCCCATCTGGTCGACGTGCAGACCAAATTTGCAAAGCAGGGTGTCCAGATCGTCAGCATCAGCGACGAAGACCTCGAAACCGTCGAAGGCTTCCTGAAACGCCCCTATGAAGCTCCTGAAGGCACAAAGGACGCTCCGGCCACCTTCGGCGAACTCACCAGCGCCTACTGCCTCACCACCGACCCCGACCGCTCCGTCTACGTCGACTATATGGAAGCTGCCGGACAGAACGGGATCCCCACCTGTTTCATCGTGGGCAAAACCGGTCTTGTGGAATGGATCGGCCACCCGATGGAAATGGACGCCCCCCTGGCTCAGGTGGTGGGTGACAAATGGGACCGTGATGCCGCACTCGCCAGCTTCAAAAAGAAGGCCATTGTCGGCGTTGTGATGTCGAAACTTCAGCGTCTGGTCCGGGCCGGCAAGACGGAAGAAGCGCTGAAACTCATCGAAGATGCCCAGAAGGAAGTGGGCGATGATCCCTCCGTGCAGATGCAGCTCAGCAACATCGGCATGCAGGTCCGCCTGATGCCCGCCATCCAGAAGCTGCAGCAGGGCGAAACCGAAGCCGGACTCGAAGCACTTGCGAAAATCGCCGAAGCCGCCCCCGCTGATGTGAAGGATCAGATTCGCGGAATTCAGGTCAAAGTGATGCTCCAGGTCGAAAAGTCCGATGACGCCGCCGCAGTACTCTCTGCCATGGCCAAACAGAAAAAAATCAACCCCAACTCGCTCAACGATGTTGCGTGGTTCATCTACGAACAGGCGAAGGATAACCAGGACTTCTCCAAACCGCTCATCGCCGCAGCACTTGCAGCTGCGGAACGAGCTGTGGATGCGGAACCCAAGAATGCGGCGATCGTCGACACCCTCGCTCACCTCGCTCACCTCAGCGGTGACCTCGATCGTGCCATCACCCTGCAGACCGAAGCCGTGAAGAACTCCGCTAATGTGCCCGGTGAATCCGCCCAGGCGATGGCTGACTTCCTTCAGCAGCTCAAAGAGGAAAAGGCTAAGAAATAGCCAGTCCCTGAACCGACTGTATTAAGCACAACCAGCGTCCCGGTCGGGGCGCTGGTTTTTTATTGAGTCATTGGTCATTGGTCAGTGGTCAGTGGTCAGTGGTCAGTGGTCAGTGGTCAGTGGTCATTGGTCATTGGCAGTCGGCTGGCCCCACCAACCACTACCCGACACACAA
>CAZLOQ010000050.1:0-34522 GCA_964561125.1 uncultured Chitinophaga sp.
TTGTCTTCGCTTGAACCAACTCAACCACTGCGATCGTCCCGAGGGACTGTCCCTCAAAGCTTCGGCGACCGTCCGGCGGGGCGGCAGAATTGGTGCGACTGGCGCAACTGCTTGAGTCGTTGTCTTCGCTTGAACCAACTCAACCGCTGCACTCGTCCCGAGGGTCTGTCCCTCAAGGCTTCGGCGACCGTACGGCTGGGCGGCAGAATTGGTGCGACCGGCGCAACTGCTTGAGTCGTTGTCTTCGCTTGCACCGGCTCAACCACTGCGATCGTCCCGAGGGTCTGTCCCTGAAGGCTTCGGCGACCATGCTCCGGGGCATCTTCAGAATGATTACGCCGTCAGCAACCTGCGTCACGGCAGCACGACTGGAATCGACAAATTCCAAAACTGCATCCCTGCTGCTGGAAAATTTCGCTCAGTTCTGACTGGAACTAACACCCCGACGGGCTTGCGGCGGCGCGGGGCAGCCAGCGAACCTCTGCTTCCGACGGGGCAAGCCCGTCTGGGAGCCCCGGGGTTCGTGCTGTTGCGGGCTAGCCAGCGAACCTTGGCTTCAGACGGGACGAGCCCGTCTGGGAGCCCGGGGTTCGTGCTGCCGCGGTGTAGCCCGCGAACCTCTGCTTCCGACGGGGCAAGCCCGTCTGGGAGCTCGGGGTTCGTGCTGCCGCGGTGTAGCCCGCGAACCTTGGCTTCAGACGGGGCGAGCCCGTCTGGGAGCTCGGGGCTCGCGCTGCCGCAGGCTAGCCGGCGAACCTCCGCTTCAGACGGGGCAAGCCCGTCTGGGAGCCCCGAGGTTTCGCGCTGCCGCGGGGTAGCCCTCGAACCTCTGCTTCAGACGGGGCGAGCCCGTCTGGGAGTCTGGATCTGCTGTCGTCCTGCTGTGATCTGTTACGACGGAATTCAGATGCCAGTTCCTGCCGAATGCACAGTTGACCGTCTCGGGGTCAGCGTTTACTGTGCCGATGTTGGTGACTTCCTTGATGCCTTTGTTTGGAAGCAGTGGTTATGTCGGTCGGGAAAGCGGTTGGGCGGTCGGACGTTTCGCGCAGGAGTTGGCTGATTTCGGCTGCGGCGACTGGTGGTATTTCTGTGGCCTCGGGTGAATTCAGCGTTGCTGCGTCCTGTGGCAGTACGGTGGCCGCCGACGTGGATCGTCCGGGTGCGACGCGAAACACGCGGTTCGCGGTGAATGTGGAGATGTGGTTCCGGGGACAGAGTTTTTTAGAGAAGATTGAGTCAGCGGCGAAGTATGGGTATCCGGCGATTGAGTTCTGGCCGTGGGAAAACAAGCCACTGGCGGAAGCGGCGGCGTTGTTGAAACAGCGCGGCGTCGCGGTTTCTCAGTTTACGGCCTGGCCATTCGGGAAAGTGCTCAACAATCCAGCGTCGGACCACGCTGACTTCCGCAGGAAGATTGAGCAGGCCTGTGATGTGGCAGACCAGCTGGATTGTTCGCTGTTCACGGTGGTGATTGGCGACAACATCGACGGCATCAGCAAATCAGACATGCATGCGGCAGCGATTCGCGGGCTTCGGCTGGTCGCCCCGATCTGTGAGGCTCGCAAAAAGACGATCATTATCGAGCCGATGAATCCCCGGAATCATCCAGGCCACAGCCTGTATGGCGGCGCGGACGCGGTGGCGATTTGCCGGGCCGTTGGTTCTTCGTCGGTGAAGATCAACTGGGACCTGTACCACATGCAGATTGTGGACGGCGATTTGTGCATGAAGATGCGGGAGGCCTGGGATTACATTGGTTATCTGCAGCTGGCAGATAACCCGGGGCGGCACGAGCCCGGCACGGGCGAGGTCAATTACACAAGGGTTTTTCAGGAGATCCTGAGTCTGAAGTACGCTGGTTTTGTGGGCCTTGAGTGTACGCCGCTTGAGGACGACTGGTCGGCGGCTCAGCGGATCTGGCAGGCAGACAACTGGACACCTGAAGCCGGGTAATTCCGTCCCGGCGACATTCAGCGGTCTTCTGACCAGCCATTCTTCTGAAGAAACTCGGCCTTCCAGTGATAATGATCAAGGAGTCCGGTGGTATTGCGGCCAAGGATTCTGAGGGCTGCGTAGAGAGCTTCGATTGTGGAGAGTCCTTCGGCGGGATCATCGAAGAGTCTTGAGCGTCGCGGGTAAGCGGTAAGGATTGGCGGGAGAGAGCGGACAGGGAGGTGCAGGTAGTGGGGCACCATATTTGCGGCCAGTCGCCATGTGCCATCCAGCAGCAGCAGACCGCAGTGGCGATCGGCTTCCGAGAGGATGGGGCCACCGATTCCCAGGCGGACATAGCCTGCGAGGCTGATGGGCACGGGGTCGGGCCACCTGACGAACAGGTAATCCGGGGATGTGCGGAGTGGTTCCACGGAGCATTTGCTGCGTCGTTCGCGGGGGTGTACGAGGATCACTGTCTGCGGCAGTGCTGAGTCCGGAGCGGGGGCATGAGCGGGGGCATGTGCGGGGGTGTGCAGTGAGGACATCGGTTTGGTTTAACCTTCGCGGCGGATGCGGTCGATTTCAGCGTTCAGTTGAGCGATTTCCTTTTCAAGTTGAGGGATTTCGCGAGGGTCATCAGGTTGTTTCCGAGCTGCATTGAGCAGTTGCTGGAGTCGCTGGATTTTGTTTTTTGCTGCGTCGATCTGCTTCTGTTGTTTCTTATTCAAAGCCATTTGCCTGGAATTCCCTCTTGATCAGCCGGTGTTGTTGCCATTCCCGAACTGAACCGTGATGATAGGCCAATGAAAGGCGGTGGCGTCCGACGCATGGCGACAGACGGTGAGGAATTATACAGTATTCTTGCAGCAGCAGTCAGCAGCGGAATGCTGCGCAAAGCAGTTTTCAGCGGTCCGGCTGAGACTGCCGGCGAAATCGTGCGCATTCAGATCCGCCCGATGCTGCTCCGGGGGCATCCCGCCCTGCAGATCGCCTCCCGCACGGCCACTCAGGAATTTCACCGCAACTGTTCTCCCACTGAAGCCCTGCCGCAGCTCCGGCAGTACCTCGATGGTCGCTTCTGCAATCTGCTCCTAGAAACACCTGCTGAACACCTCCACGCAGTGCTCAATCCCGGCAGCTCCCGCTGGAAGCTCCACCGTCGCCCGCAGCAGGCGGCGTCATCAACTTCCGTGAACCCGCTGTCACCGGAGGTCCAGGTCAGCTCATCCCACACCCCGGCAGACATACCGGCACTCCTGCTCCACGACCGTCAGCCACGCTACATCATTCCTCCGGGAACCCCCTGTGACTTTCTGCAGGCGACGGGCGTGATGGATCAGTCGGGAAATGTCCGATCAAGTCATTCCCGCAAATTTCGGCAGATCAATCGTTTCCTTGAATTCGTTGCGGACATCACGGATTCGCTCCCGACCGACCGACTGCTTCACGTTGTGGATTTTGGATGCGGCAAGAGCTATCTGACATTTGCGGTGCATCATCTGCTGTCCGTCGTCCAGGGTCGCCGCTGTCAGATCACGGGGCTGGACCGTCGCGAGGACATCGTGGCGGGCTGTCAGCAGGTGGCCGCACGTCTGGGGCTGACGAATCTCGAATTCAAGGTTGGCGACATCGCCGGCTTCATCCCCGTGCAGCCACCGGATCTGGTGATTTCGCTGCATGCCTGTGACACCGCCACCGACGACGCTCTGGCCCAGGCAGTCCGCTGGTCGGCCACGGCAATTCTGGCGGCGCCCTGCTGTCATCAGGAACTTCAGAAGCTGCTCCCCGCAAATCCTCTGCCCCCTCTGACCGGCTGGGGGATCGCCCGCGAGCGTTTTTGTGCCCTTGCCACGGACACTCACCGCGCCGCCCTGCTGGATGCTGCCGGCTACCACACGCAGCTGCTTGAATTCATCGACATGGAACACACACCCAAGAATCTTCTGCTGCGCGCGGTCCGTGTGCGTTCGCAGCGCACGGAACGCAGTGCACACCAGCAGCAGATGTTTGAGCAGGCAACGGAGTTTCGCCGGCTGTTACGAATCCCCCCACTGACGCTCGAACGCATCCTCAGTACAGCTCAACTGCTGCCGGCTTTCGCCACTGCAGATTCCGTCGCTGACGTCGGGGGGGCCCCATGAGCACTCTGATATCGCTGTGCACCTACAACGAATGCGGCAACATCGCAGAGCTCATTCCGCTGCTCCTGTCGACCGTCCCGACCGCCACAGTGCTCGTGGTCGACGACAATTCACCGGACGGTACCGGACGGCTCGCTGATGAACTCGCCGAATCCGACAATCGAATTCAGGTGCTCCATCGACCGGCGCGTCTTGGCCTGGGCACGGCGACAACCGCCGCCTTTGATTTTGCTGTCCGTCGTGGCTTCACACTGCTGGTCAATCTGGATGCTGATTTCAGTCACAACCCCCGATACATCCCGGAACTGCTGGAAGCCATGCAGCACTGTGACGTCGCGATCGCCTCCCGTTACGCGCCTGGCGGTGGAGTGACCGGCTGGACACTCCGCCGACGTCTGATGAGTCTGCTGATCAACTGGTGGGCAAGGCTGCTTTTGGGGTTAAAGACCCGCGACAACAGCGGAAGCTTTCGCTGTTATCATGTCTCCCTGCTGGCACGCGTCGACTGGTCGAAGGCCCGGGCGACCGGATATGCAATTCAGGAAGAAATCCTCTTTCGCTGCCTGCGTGCCGGCGGGCGTTTACAGGAGATTCCGTTTTGTTTTGAGGATCGTCGGTATGGTATTACAAAGATCAATCTGCGCGAGTGTGTGCGAGCGGTCTGGGTGATCCTCAAACTGGGCCTCGAGCGTCTCGGACCTGCAGAAAAGTCCCTCTGAAAATCCGCATCTGAGCTGCAATTGAGATTGCTTCCATGACACCCGAATATGTAGTTGGCATCGATCCGGGGACCACAAATACGGTTGTCGCCTTTGCTCGTCTGCAGGCCGACCAGCCCGCAGTTGAACTGCTCCCGATCACTCAGCTGACGGCGGCGAACACCCTTGAATCGCGAAGTCAGCTGCCTTCATTTCTGTATCTGGCAACGGACGCAGAGCGGCAGTCCGGGGCCTGGCGTCTGCCGTGGGACGATTCCGGTTTGTTCTGTGTCGGCACCGCGGCCCGGGGGCCTTCAGCTCAGGCACCGGAACGCACCATTGCGGCGGCCAAATCGTGGCTCTGTCACAACCGTGTGGACCGTCGTCAGCCGATTCTTCCCTGGCAGGCTGGTGCCGATATTCCGAAGATGTCTCCCGTGGATGCCTCACGCCGGCTGCTTGAGCATGTGGCAGCGGTGTGGGATCAGGCTCATCCGCAGCATCCATTCGGGAAGCAGCAGATTGTTCTGACAGTCCCGGCCTCCTTCGACGCAAGTGCCCGGGAGCTCACCCGTGAAGCCGCTCTGGCAGCCGGCTGCCCTGAATCGCTGGTGCTGCTGGAAGAACCGCAGGCGGCGACCTACAGCTGGCTGCACACCGTCGGCGATCGCTGGCGAAAAATACTCAAGGTCGGTGAGCGGCTGCTGGTGTGCGACATCGGCGGAGGCACCACGGATCTGACACTCGTGGAGGCTGCCGAAGACCACGGAGGCCTTGTCCTGCAGCGAATCGCGACAGGCCCGCATCTGCTGGTCGGCGGTGACAACATGGATGCGGCGCTCGCGCACGCGGCAGCCGGTCTGTTTCAGGAACAGGGGCTGTCGCTTGACCCGTGGCAGTCGGTATCGCTGTGGCACGCCTGTCGACAGGCGAAGGAAAGCCTGCTCTCCTCATCCGGTCGGGACGCAGAGACCATTTCAGTGCCGGGGCGGGGCAGTCGACTGATTGGCGGGCTGGTGTCTGTATCGCTCCCGCGGACGCTGGCCCAGGAGCTGCTGATCAGTGGCTTCTTTCCCCCGGCAATGCTCACAGATCGTCCACAGAAATCCCGCAGCTCGGGTTTTCGCGAAGCCGGCCTGCCGTGGGAAAGCGACACCGCGATCACTCGTCATCTGGCCGCGTTTCTGCAGCAGGCTCCCGACGGCGCTGCACCGACTTATGTGCTCTTCAACGGCGGCGTTTTTCGCAGTGCCGCATTGCGAACACGGCTGCTGGAACAGCTGCAGCAGTGGTACCCGGACAAGCCGCCAGTGCCTGTGGAGGGTGGAGAAGACCTGGACTTCGCGGTGGCGCGGGGCGCCTGTTTCTATGGATGGACTCGTCAGCATGGCGGTGTGCGGATTCGCGGTGGAGCCGCGAGATCCTATTATGTGGGGATTGAAACAGCGGGACTTGCAGTCCCCGGCCTGGGGCGTCCGCTGAAGGCGCTGTGTGTTGTGCCACAGGGGATGGAAGAGGGCACGACAGCGGACATTCCGGGAGAGGCGGTGGGACTGTCAGTGGGCGGGGTGGAGCGGTTTCGGTTCTTCAGTTCGGCGGTGCGGCGAGACGACCAGCCGGGGACTGAGCTGCGACGCTGGTCACCCGACGAACTCACCGAGACCGACTCGCTTGAACTGTCGCTGGCGGCGGGCGAGGAAACGGAAGACGGTTGGGTGCCCGTGCAGTTTCAGTCGCGGATTACTGAGCTTGGGGTGCTGGAGCTGTGGTGTGTGCATGCAGCAAGCGGGCGACGATGGAAGCTGGAGTTCAGTATTCGCGAGGACAGCTGAGTCTTTAGTCGACGCGGTAGCGCCGCAGCTGGGCTTCATCGAGCTCAACACCAAGTCCCGGGCCTTCCGGTACAAGAGCAGCGGGGGGACCGAGCTGCAGGGGTGCGGTGATCAGATCGGCATCGTGGTAGAACGGGCCGATGGTATCGGCGGGGAAGGCATCGGTATCAACTTCGGGGAAAGCGGCGGCTACGTGCAGCATGGCGGCCGTCCCGATTCCCAGTTCAAGGTTACTGCCGATGGTACAGCGAAGGCCGGCAGCGCGGGCGATGGCGACGATATCCGCTGTGGCGGAGATGCCGCCATGTTTGCCGGGGTAGATGCTGAAGAGATCTGCGGAGCGATGCAGCGAAAGCTGCCAGGCATCCTGCAGAGTGAAAACACTTTCGTCTGCCATGATGGGCACGATGGATTCTTTGCGGAGTTCGGCGAGGGCAGCGAAGTCGTGGGCGGGGATGGGTTGTTCGGCGAGCAGCAGGTGGGAATCGCGGAGTTCTCGGAGACAGTGCCGGGCCTGCTGGATGGTCCAGCCGCAATTGGAATCGATGGTGACGGGGATATCCTGGCCGCAGACTTCACGCACGGCGCGGACGCGGGCGATGTCGGATTCGGGATCCAGTCCGGTCTTGACCTTGATGCAGGTGACTCCCAGGGCCAGGTGCTGTTCGGCCATGCGGCGTGAACCGGGGATATCGCGTGCCCAGACGACGAGTTTGATGCGGACTTTGTCGCGGACTTTTCCGCCGAGCAGTCGCCAGACGGGAACGCCGGCGGCCTTTCCCGCGATATCCCAGCAGGCCATTTCGAGAGTGGCTTTGGTGAAGGGATTTTGTTTGACGAGAAAATCCATGGTGCGACGCACGCTGGTGATATCGCGCGGGTCACGACCGATGAGGGCCGGGGCGAGATATTCACGAATCAGGGTGAGCACGGTGCCCTGAGTTTCACCGGACCAGAGGGCCGAGACGGTAGCTTCACCAAGCCCGATGATACCGGCATCGGTATGCATGCGCACGATCACATACGGTGACGTGGCATGCTCGCCGTGTGCGGTTTTTGCGGTGAGTCCTGCTTTGAGCGGGACACAGACAGGAATGGCTTCGACAGCTGTGATTTGCATGAGCTGAGATTCCGGCTTAGTCGGCGTGTTCCGGCTTTGGTTCGGGCAGGAAGAAGGTGAGTACAAAGCCGGCGAGTGCATAGACGGCTACGACTGCGGCACCCATCAGAGCGAATTTGGCGGGGTTGGGTTTATCGCTTTCAGAGAGGGTGATGGTGATGAAGGCAGCGGCGGTGCCGATGACACGTCCGCCGATGTTGGCAGCGAAGCTTTCACCGGTCCCGCGGAGATGTACCGGGAACACCAGCGGAATGTAGTTACCCCAGAAGCTCATCTGGCCGACGACGAGGATCCCGGCTATGAAAATGGCATAGCGGAAGATATCAAGCGAGGCGGGGTCATCGAGCCGAGTGGAGAACCAGTAGTAGAGCAGCGGGAGGAAGATGAGGCTGGGGATCTGGAAGAGTCTGAAGAGCGTGCGGCGGCTGGCGATTTGTACCGCCAGCACTGCCAGCAGAACACGGCCGCAGAGCCCGCCGATTTCCTGCCAGGTTGCGACATTGGCGGCGATTTTGTCTGTGACGTTGCCTTTGATTCCGTTCAGTTCTTTTGGAGAGAGCATTTTTCCGGCCGCGGTGGCTTGTTCCTGTGCGGTCGTCTGGGCGACCTGAACAGCCTGTTTCACCTGCGCGTGTCCGGGGAGGATCTGGGGATTTTGCTGGATTGCTCCGAAGGCGAGTCCGAAGGTGGTGCCGAAGGCCAGCGTGGTGACGATGGTTGTGCGCCGCAGTTCGGGGTTGAAGAGTTCTTTGATGCTGGGACGTTTGAGCGTGCCGGCGAGTCGCTTTTGCTGCCAGGCCGGAGATTCCGGGAGAAAGGGGCGGATCAGAATCAGCGGGATGGCCGGGATCAGACCGGAGATGAGTGTGTATCGCCAGGAAGCATGCACACCGTAGATCGCGGGGAGGTCGAGTGCGTATTTGGCAGCGATTCCCGCCATGAACGCAACGAGCACTCCGCCGAGCGACGAGAATGCCTGGGTGTAGCCAAGAACCTTTTCGCGCTGAGTGGGGTTGGGGAAGAGTTCCGCGAGCCATGCGACGGCAGCGACAAATTCCACGCACACACCCACGAAGACGCAGCAGCGGAAGAACAGCAGCAGGTAGAGGGAGGTGGAAAAGCCGGCAGCGCAGGCTCCGAAGGCGTACAGCAGGATGCTCCATGTGAGCACTGTGCGACGGCCGAGGCGGTCGGTGAGGTAGCCGCCCAGCAGTCCGAAGACGCCGCCTGCGAGTGCCGGAACGAAAAACAGCGTTCGCGCCCAGGCCACGAACTCTTTGCCGCCCGGAGCCCACGCGGCCGCGTCGGCAACGTCCTGTGGCCGAAGTTCAGCAATCGCACTTTTGACGATCAGCGGCAGCATCAGCAGTTCGTAAATGTCGAACGCAAAGCCAATGGAGGCGATGACGCAGATGAGCCATTGGACAGGCGTGAGTTTTGAAGCTGGGGGCACGGACATTTGGGCGGGTTCCGCGATCATGGAAGGGCCGGAGCAGCAACAGACGCAGGTTTCGTATTCTGCAGCCTTTCACTCGTGGAATCAACCAGGACCGGAGGGGGGCTGAGATTTTCCGGGAGGACTGAGCGCCGCGGAGACCGTATTCAACAATCGCCGAGACCGGATTCACCGGCTGCTGCGACTGGTTTCTGCGAAGCCCAGCACCTGCAGCAGGTTGCTGTGATCATCGGTCCAGATCACGCGTGATCGGGCGGCTGGCAGTGCGGCTGGTGACCGCAGGACATCTGACTGCAGCGTGGCCGGGGAATTGGCGAGCAGGGTCCAGCGACTGCCCGGGGCGGAAATTTTCGGGCGACCATCACCTGCATCTGCCACAGGAGGGTCGTCCCACTGAATGCAGGCCATCCCGGCAGCATCCGCCAGTCCGGCAGTGACGCGCGCCAGATCAAAGTGCACATTGGAGATATGGCAGGCAAGGATGCCGTCGGGTTTGAGGTGTCGGCGACAGACTTCGAGGGCTTCACGGGTGAGCAGGTGCACGGGGATGGCATCACCGGAGAAGGCATCGAGGACGAGCAGATCGAACTGCCGCGGTGGTTCGAATTCCAGCGACAGTCGCGCATCGCCTTCGATGATTTCGATGCTGGCCGGCGAATCCCTGAGGAAGCTGAAGTGCTCTTTGGCGAGCCGCACCACTTCGGGGTCGATTTCGTAGAAGACGAAGGAGTCTTCCGGACGCCCCCACGCTGCCAGCGTTCCGGTGCCAAGGCCGACCAGCCCGATCTGCAGGCCGGTGCCGGGCGACTCGATGCGTTCGCGGAGTGCCGTGATCGCCCGCCCGACTCCGGACTGATAGCCGTAATACATGGTGGGAACTGCAGGAAGACTGCGAAACTGAAGCCCATGAATGATCCGGCCGTGTTTCATGAGCACTGCGTCTTCGTCAGGATAGTGCTCGACACGCAGCACGCCGTAAAAACTGCGACTGCTGGCGATGGATTCTGTGTATTCGGTGATGGAGGAGGCAATGTCCAGCAGCACGATGGCAACGACAACAATCCCGGCGGTCGCTGCTGTGAGCGGTGGCCGGGTGTTCTGACGCAGCCAGCCGCGCTGATCGAACCAGACAAAGGTGGCCAGCAGCGCGGAGGCGAGGAGTCCCAGATGGTGTTCCCAGAGGGCCGGCAGCAGCAATGGAGCCACCACGGCACACAGCAGTCCGCCGGCAGCCCCGCCGGCGGCAAGCGTGAGGTAGAACAGCGTCAGCCGATGTCCGCCCGGACGCAGCCGGGCGAGTTCACCGTGGCAGAGCATGAAAATGCAGAACAGTCCGATCAGCCACGGTCCCAGCTGAGCAAGAAAGTGCAGTCGGGTGCCGAACAGATGCAGCCAGCCAAGGAGCGGAATGATGGTCGCCGTAAGCGGTGCAAAGAGCCCCCGTCGATACCAGCGATCGCTCTCAAAACACAGCACGAACGAAAGCAGGTAGAGAGTGAGCGGTGCAATCCAGAGGAACGGGATGACGGCGACGTCCTGACAGATTTCGCTGGTTCCGGCGAGCAGCATGACGGAAGCGAGACAGGAAAGCATCAGCCAGCGGGACACGGACGCAGGAGCGGCGCCGGACGGCGAATGACCGTTGTCAGGCGAGAATGCAGGAGTCTCAGACAGCGGGGCGGCGGGCAGTTCGTGGCGGGACGTTTTTCGGTACAGCCAGAACAAACAGCTTCCGCAGCTGATTGTGAACATGCGAAAGGTCCAGTTAAATGCGGCCGTCTGAATGCTGAGCGGCAGCAGTGGTTCGAGAACTGCGGGGTAGGCAAGGAGGGCGGCAAGTGACCCCGCATTGGAGAGTGCATAGAGTCGGTGGGGACTTGCGGCGGGGGCTGTCATCGCCAGCCATTTGAGGAGCAGCGGGCTGGTGGCGGAGAGGACAAAGTAGGGGAGCCCGGCGGTGAGGGACAGCAGCAGCAGAATGCGGGGGATCGGGACACTGCTGTCGACAGGCTTCCACGAGGGATCGGGCTGGAGCTGGACGAGGACTGCGGCGGTGACCAGCAGCAGGCCATGCAGAGTGAGTTGGGCCCGGACCGGGAGGCGTGTGGCGAGCAGATGGGAGTAGAGGTAGCCGGCGAACAGCAGCGTCTGGAAAAAGAGCATGCAGGTCGTCCAGACAGCAGGTGCTCCACCGAACCAGGGCAGGATGAGACGTCCGGTGGCGGGCTGAATGAGGAACAGCAGGAAGGCGCTGAGGAGCACTGTTGTGGCCCACAGCCGCAGGGGTGGACCGGCGGGGATGCCGGCTGGGTTTTCGGCGTGTTGGCGGGCTGGCAGTTGAACGGGCATCGAGTGAGTTCCGGGGCATCGAGAAGCTCGGTTCGCCCGTGGAATCTCTCACATTTTTCCATTTTTTCCATTTTCTTCGGCATTTTTTACCGATTTCAGGCGAAGATGGCCGGAGAAGTGTTGGAACTCAACGGTTGATACGTCGTGTGCTGCATTCCACTTTCCTGACATCCCTCCGCAAAGAGAGTTCAAACCATGCTGGCGTGGACTCGGCCATTTTTCCGCCCTCGGCGTCGCCAACAGGCCCTGATCAGATCGATCACGCCGAATGTGCAGCCTCTTGAGATCCGCCAGGTGCTCAACGCGGTCACCGTCCAGTTGTCGGCAGTCCGCGACACTACGATCTATGATTCCGGTGTTCAGGCGTTGTCCAACGGCGCGGGGCAGTATCTGGTCTCCGGAGGACCTTCGGGCGCGGTGGCCGCCAGACGCGGACTGCTGGCGTTTGATCTGCCGTCAGCCGGTATCCCGGAAGGCGCCACCATCCTCGATGCAGTGCTCACCCTGAACGTCGCTGAATCCTTTGGCAACACGCTGTCGATCGGGCTTCACCCCGTATCGAAAAGCTGGGGTGAATCCGCCAGCGATGCTCCGGGAAATGAACTGGATGGCACGCTGGCCGCGGCCGGAGACGCCACATGGCTCTTTAGTCTGTTCGATTCAACCGCCTGGACACTGCCCGGCGGAGACATCAGCGGTGCCTCCGCAATCGCTCAGGTGGACGGCCCGGGTGCCTGGCAGTGGTCGGGTGGCGGCCTGGTGGCCGATGTGCAGGCATGGCTGGATCAGCCGCAGACAAATCACGGCTGGATGCTGCGATCATCTGAAAGTGCCGGAGACATCAAAACCTTCCACAGTCGCAACTCAACCAATCCCGCTCTGCAGCCGCTCCTTGAAATCACCTACCAGGAACCCTTTATCCCGTCAGTTGTCGAAGGCCGCAAGTGGCACGACCGCAACGCGGACGGACTCCGTCAGTCTGCACTGCTCACACAGCTGCGGCTGTTTCATCCCAACGGCAACTCCTTCCACAACTCCCTCGGAGGCAATGAATACTGGTTCCGCTCGCCCATCAATTCCAACTGGTATTTCCTCACGCCCGAAGGTGAACTCAAACAGTGGAGCGGGATGGCTGGAAAGCTCACCGGCACAACTGTTGAGCTTGTGGGAACCCGTGCATGGCATAATCGCACGCTGATCACCGATGTCAGCTCCCTTGCCAGCGAACCGTGGCTCAACGGGTTCGTCGTCGAACTGGTGGATCAGAACGGAAGTGTCGTGGCCACAACGTCCACTCGCGACATCGACCGCAACAACGACGGTCGGATTGATCCCGAACAGGAACAGGGCTGGTACCGCTTCGAGAATCTCGCTCCAGGCAGATACACAGTGCGGGAAGTCCTTCAGAATGGCTGGGTGCAAAGTGCCGGTCGCACATCCGCCGGAGCTGCCACGGCCCGCAGTCTCGATCAGTCCCTTGGGTTGTCCTTCAGCGGCAATCTGTACGAGAACGCTGGCGGTCAGGGCGAACGCTGGCTCAAAGGCGGCAGCAGCTGGTATTACATCACGCCCGCCGGCAACCTCTTTCGCTGGAACAACAGAGCATTCACGGCCACCGCACCACTCACCGGAACTCAGATTGCTGCTCCGGGCAGTGCGTACTACCGGGATGTCAGCCTGCTGCACTCCGCTGAAGATCCGGTGCTCACGGTCACGCCCGGCTCCGTCACAACTCGCATCGACTTCGGAAACTATCAGCCCTCCGTCATCGAAGGCCGTGCGTGGATTGACACCGATCCCAACGGCTCCCGCAATCCCTCACGTCTGCCCACTGCCGTGCCCATTCCCCGCCCGCCTGAAGCGGCTCTCAGCATCTCGGCCATTGCCTGGTACGAAGCCTACGCCCCGACAACAGATCCACTGCTCGGTACAGAATCCGATACAATTGTCCGTCGCGTCTTCTATCTGACGTCCACAGGTCAGGTGTTCGAATGGACCAGCGGTGCCCCCCCACGCCTGTTCACTCAGATTTCCACGGCTGCCGGTTCTGCGGCCGCTGCCATTTCCCGCGCAGCGTTCGCAGCAGAGCCCTGGCAGAACGGAGTCACCGTTCAGCTGATCAATGCCTCCGGCTACGTGGTTGCTGAAGCGGTGACCGCAGATTCCGATCGCAACGCAGATGGAACAATCAACGCAGATACGGAACAGGGCTGGTATCGATTCACCGGGCTGCCTCCCGGCCAGTATTCGCTCCGACAGGTGCTCACAACCGGCAGCATCGCAGTCACAGAAGCGCCTTCTGCAGTGCTTCGAACCGCACAATCTCTCGCCGATACCTGGCGCTTCGAAATCGCTCCCAGCGATCACTTCAACTTCGGCGGCCGCAACGAACGCTGGTTCCGCAGTCGGTCTCAGGAATGGTTCTACATCCTGCCCTCCGGTGCAGTGCACCAGTGGGACCGCAGAAGTGGTGGACGGAATGGACTGGTGACCGGCCAGTTTATCGGCCAGCTTTCCGGGGCTTTCTACATGAATTTAAGCCTGCTCTTTCAGCCACCTGCAGCATCTTTTTTGCTGCCCGTGGGCCAGACTGTCCAGCGGAACGTGTCTCAGGTCAGAGTGCTGGACACCGTCTTCAGTTCGCTCGCCGGCCAGATTATGTAGGGATCGCCCTGCAGGGGCAGTTCTTCGCCGAACGCTGCGTGTTCGGCGTGATCTCGGGGTGAATCCGTGGGCCGGTGTTGGCGTGGAATTTGTGGCTGAGTTGCGAGCGTCTCGTCTGGTGTGACCTTCGACACATTTGCGTTCCGCGCCTGCACGTGGGTGTTAGCTGCGCGTTGCAGGGCCGCGGCTGAGAACTGCCCTGACAGGGCGAATTGCTCCTGCGCCGGCCTGCCCGGGGTTGCACCCCGGGCTGATGGAACGGGCCTGACAGGCCGAAGTCGCAGTGCGGATGCTCAAGGCCCAGCCGAAAGATTGCCCGCCGGCCCTCATCTCCGCCCCAGTGCCACCTGCCTTCAGTTTTCATTTGGAGCGGAACGGCGCGAGCCGTCCGGTGATGGATGCTGAAATTTCCTGTCATTACCGGACGGCTCGCGCCGTACCGCTTCTATTTTGAGCCGAAAGTAGGTGGCATTGGTCGCAAGCCGTCCGGTCAGTACGAGCTATCAGAGCCGATCACCGGACAGGCCTGCGGGCACGTTGCCATGACGCGTCAGCGTCGGAAGAGCAACGACGGCCCGCTTCCTGACGGGCGCGGCTGGAGGCGGGGAGTGCACGGACCGTTCATCAGGCGTTGCAGTGTCAGAACATGCCGCTGATCAGGCTGAGCACTGGTGAGGCTTCGGCGCTGTTGCCGGGCTGAGTCCAGATCCACATGGTGCGGATGAGTTCCACGCCGACAACGCAGCAGACGATCCCGAGCACTGCGGAGAAGCCGATCATGGTTTTGATACCCATGCCCCAGTCGACTTCAGCGCGCCGAAAGGCGGTGGGAGCTGCAGTGGTGCCGGTTCCGCTTGCGAAGCCATCAGATTCGCCCTCTTCACCATCCATCGCATCATCGAAATCTTCGTATTCGTCGCCGCCGGCCGATTCGTCGTCGTATTCGTCACCGGTGTATTCGTCGGTGTACCCTTCCTCGGTTGCCGCTGCTTCGTCAATCAGGCCGGACGAATCGCCCAGCGACGAATCGGTGAGAGTTCTTGAATCACCGAGGTCATCGTCGTCGAAGGTGAGCACACTGGTGCTGGTGCCGAGTGCGTCGTCATCGTCGAGACCGGCGAGTTCGAATTCGCTGTCTTTGCCGACGCCGGCCTGCGGGATTTCAAGTTGTGTGGTTTTTGAGGAATCGGCGAGGGATCTGCGGGCTCCGGGGACGACCTGCATGGGCTGCGTGCGGCTGGTGTCGACGGGTGCAGGACCGGTATCGTCATCGAGATCGAGCGAAATGCCGCTGTCGCCGGAATCGAGTGAGATGCCACTGTCGTCACCGCCGGCTTTGGTGCGACTGTCGAAGCTTTCAAGGGAGATGCCGCTGTCGTTGGCTTCGAGGCTGATGCCACTGTCGAGTTCGAGTGAGATCCCGCTGTCGGCCCCGCCGAGTCCGAGTCCCGAGCCACGAACGTCGAGTGAGATTCCGCTGTCCGGTTCGCTGGCGCGAACGGAGGAGGGGCGGTTGATGAGTTTGAGGTCGCTGTCGTCAGGGAGCAGCGCCGGAGAGGGACGCGAGGGTTCGTCGGCGAGGCGAATGTCGCTGTCGGTGCGGCCGCCTGACAGCTTGACATCGCTGTCGCTGTCATCTCCCAGGAGGTTATCGGATCCGAAGAGTTTCACATCGCTGTCGGAATCGAGCGCACCGGCGGGCATTTCGCCTGTGGCATCAAGTGCATCTGACAGACGGACATCGCTGTCGGAATCTGAGCCCTGGGCGAGGCGGACATCGCTGTCGGAATCGGACAGAGAGATCAGATCGTCCCTGCCGACGCCAAGGCGGGGGCCGGAATCTCCGGAGAGTCGGACATCGCTGCCGGAGTTGACGAGGTCTTCAAGTTTGCCACGTTTGGGGGCCGGTTCGTCGGCCATCAGGCGGACGTCGCTGTCGGAGGAGGACAGATCGATCTGACCCGTCTCATCGCGGTCCTGATCGCCGGACAGGAGCGGAAATTCGGGCGAGGAATCGGTCTGCTGCGAGCGGCGGTATTCTTCCACCTGCTGTTCGCTGAGTTTGAATGAGGCGCCATCTTTGTAGGCGTGAAGTTCGCGACGGTCGATGGCACGGCGAACCTGAGCGGCCGTAAGACCGAGGATGGAGGCGGCTTCGTCGATGCTGAGATATTTTTTGGCCATGACGTCTGCGGCTTTCGAGCGGAGAAGACCGGGGAGGGCGATGCGGCGGGGATTCGCGCAAGGCGGCATAGAACGAAAACTACCCGTGCTTTTATTATCCTGCGCAGATTTCCCTGATGGTCAAATTTAAACCGCTCAGGATCGCGAAGCAAGCAGTTTGTAGTGGCCGATTGACGATTTGGGGCGGTTGTATCGATCGTTACTGAGCACTCAAAGCGCCCATTTCTTCCCCGGTGACCGGATTGAGCCGCTGCACTCTGAAAAGCTTCCAGCTGCCGTCTTCCTTTCGCCAGGTAGTTTTCCAGCGAGTGGAGACGCGAGTCAGCATGTCGTTCTGACGAATGGTGAGCGGCCCGTTCGCCCGCAGCGAAACCTCCGCTGACTCACCATCCGCGGAAGGGTTGACTTCCACATCCTGAATGTGCAGCAGTGGCGACACACGGACCATCTGGAGTCCTTTTTTCGCCAGCTCACGGAGTTCCGGAGCGTTCGGGGAAATCTGAGCAAACACCTGCGCCTCAGAATCCGCCACAAAACCCTGTCGCAGAGCTTCAAGCTGCTCGTCCAGCATTTCTGCAGGTGTGACGATCGCTCCCTCGATGACATAGAGCAGACCGGCCAGAAGCAGGCAAACCGCAGCGATACGCCCCCGATTTTGGAAACCCGCAAGCAGACTGACAGCAGCGGCACCCGCCAGCAGCACAATCCCAGGCCAGGGAGTTTCCGTGATCCAGCTCATGCCCGACTCCTCGCGACGATCGCACTATTTTGCGGCTTCCAGAAACCGTCCGGTGCTCTGCTCAATCAATTTTCCATCCGCACCCAGATCAAGAAACATCACGTCAAAGCCAACCTGCTTTGCCAGTCTGAGCCCGGCTTCCGGGCCGAGCACCATCAGGGCGGTGCACAGACCATCGGCGGTCATGCAGGACGGATGCACGACGCTGACGGTGGCTGGCGGATTCTCAACCGGTCGGCCGGTTCGAGGATTGAGCACATGGGAATAGCGTCGGCCGTTGATTTCGCGGAAGTTGCGGTAGTCACCGGAGGTGGCAGCTGCCATGTGGGTGAGTGGGAGCACCCGCTGCAGTCCCCCGAGCGGCGATTCCACGCCGATTCGCCAGGGATCTCCCGAACGCTTCGCCGCTCCGGCCAGGTTTTCGCCCCCGACGTCGACCACATGACTTTTCAGGCCTCGGGCATCGAGCAGACGCGAGATGCTGTCGGCCGCAAATCCGGGCGCCAGCGCGTTGAGACTGATCTGCAGAGCCGGCAGGTGCTTCCGAATGGCGGGCGGGTCCGGTCGGATCTCCAGATGCTGCGGCCCCATTTCCGCAAGCGCCGCCGTTATTTCTGACTCCGCCGGCACTCGCGGCCGACGATTCCTGCCAAAACCCCACGCTTCGATCAGGGGGGCCAGAGTAATGTCCAGCGCTCCGTCGGTGAGCTGATGCAGCCGCAAAGCCTCAGCAGTGACCGT
Source organism: uncultured Chitinophaga sp. (assembly GCA_964561125.1). Classification (GTDB taxonomy): domain Bacteria; phylum Planctomycetota; class Planctomycetia; order Planctomycetales; family Planctomycetaceae; genus SXXK01. The sequence continues at coordinate 17,863 of CAZLOQ010000050.1, forward strand.
GGCGAACTCCCTGTCAACCGGAAACCAGTCGGTGCTGCGGAGCCGATTGAACTGAGAAATCTGAGAGGAGTCGTCCCATGTGGACATCTGGCGGTTGAGTTCTGTGAGCAGCTGTTCGATGTCCCGCTGCAGCCGCACGGCATCCGCACCGCCGGGTTCGTCGATCGTGATCGCGTAGTACGACCCCATCGTCTTACCGCTGATTTTCAGCGGTTCTTCGGCAATCGCCAGCACAGACCACAGACACCCAACTATGCAGCAGGCTGCGGCAGGAAAGATCCGCCAAACCATTTTTTTTCTCGCGTTTACGCATTTGTGCACCATTGCAACCCGTGGTCAGACTCTAACCGAAACGCCTCAGAAGGTGAAATCAGCATCCCCGAATCTCTGCTCAACACCCCGCAGATTGCCGGCCGGTCAGCTTTCACTTTTCCCCCCGCCCGACTAACCTCTGTACCCAATCCCCCGGAACTCCGCAGGGTTCTTCAGCTACAACTGACACGAATCCAGCGACGTTCCCCTGCCTCCTGCTCCCCACCCACAGCCAAAGGCTCGAATATGTCCCGCGGTATTCTTCCCAGACTGCTGCTGCCCCTGCTGCCAACCATCTTTTTCCTCGCCCTCAGTTCTGCTTGTTCTGCTGGCTCGGCTGGTTTCGCTTGTTCGGCCGCTGATCCGCCGCAGGCTGCGTGGAAGTATTCAGCGGACGTCCTGCAGCCGTTCTGGCAGGGCAATCTGGTCGACGGCGAATCCGTCCTCTTCATCCGCGATCCGGAATCCGGAATCGCCCGCGGACAACTGCTCTTCCCCATCCGGAAGATTATCCGCGTGACTCGTGCCACGGAATGGCGCGGCACTCTGACAACCACGTTCGCAGAAGGTCGGGATTTCAGCTTTACTCCGGGCACCCGTGAAATCGTGTTACCGGCCGGGTCCCGCATCCCGTCATTCACTCCGGACCAGCTGCGGCGCCCGGCCGGCTCGCAGAAATACCGTCTGACCCATCGCGATGGCAACGGCGAAATTCTGTTTGGCGCGATGGACGAATACCATCAGATGCAGATCGCGGTGACCTACGAACCCGCCGCTCAGGCATGGTCCGCCGGGCTCCCTGAATTTGCCGCACACACGCTCCCCCGCAGCACCGCAAGACTCCGGAATCGCCAGCCACTCTCCGTCGTTCTGCTGGGCGACAGCATTTCCACGGGTTGTAACGCGTCGGGCTGGGCGAACGCCGCGCCGTTTCAGCCCCCCTGGCAGGATCTGCTGCTGCAGCATCTGCAGACTGTTTCGTCCCCCGCCGTTTCACTCACCAACCTCGCCGTTGGCGGCACATCCACGCCATGGGGCATCACCAGAGTCCCGGATGTTCTGGCAGCCAAACCCGACCTGGTACTGCTGGCATTCGGGATGAATGATTCGTCCGGCAGGCCTGCGGCTGAGTACAAAGCCAATATTTCCGCCATGATTGAGAACATTCGCAAAGCGGCACCGGACACCGAATTCATTCTCGTGGCCGGCATGCTCGGAAACGCCGACTGGATCACGCTCAAACAGGAACTCTTTCCGGCCTATCGACAGGCCCTGCAGGAACTCACCGGCCCCGGCATCGCGCTCGCCGATCTCACCTCGATCTGGACAGAAATGCTCAAACGCAAACGCGACTGCGACCTCACGGGCAACGGTGTCAACCATCCGAACGACTTCGGTCATCGCATTTACGCGCAGGTGCTCACAACACTCCTGCTGCCCCCGCAAACGCTCCCCGCCAAACCTGCCGATCCCATCGAAGTGCAGCTCTGGCCTGACAAAGCGCCAAATGGAGACCAGACCTTCGAGCAGAGTGATGCAAAGATGACCGTACACCCGGCCCCGAATCCGAATGGCGCCGCAGTGGTCATTTGTCCCGGTGGCGGTTACGGCGGACTCGTGACCGGACCTGAAGGACACGGCATCGCCAAATGGCTCAATCAGCACGGACTCACCGGGATCGTGCTCGAATATCGCCTGCCGCGCGGACGCTCCTTCGTCCCGCTGCTGGACGCCCAGCGCGCCTTGCGGATCACACGGGCACGAGCGGCGGAGTGGGGGATTGATCCGGATCGACTGGGGATCATGGGCTTTTCTGCGGGCGGACATCTGGCTTCCACCGCAGCCACCCACTTCTCACCGGCCAATGCCTCAGCCCCGGACCCGCTCGACCGCCCGTCCACACGGCCCGACTTTGCAATCCTCGTGTACCCCGTTGTCAGCATGGGCCCAGGCACCCACAGCGGCTCACGAAAAAACCTGCTGGGCGAGAACCCGTCGCAGGAACTTGTGGATCTGTTCTCGAACGAAAAGCAGGTGACCGCAGACACCCCGCCAATGTTCCTCACACATGCGGTCGATGATCAACCGGTCCCGCCGGAAAACAGCCGGAGTCTGCACCGCGCCCTCGAAGCTGCCGGAGTCCCCTCAAAGTATCTGGAACTGCCTTCCGGCGGACATGGATTGAATGGCTATCAGGGGCCAATGTGGGAGGCGTGGCAAACACAGTCCCTCGAATGGCTGAAAGCTCGAGGTGTTTTCTGATTTTCTTCGGCATCCAGCCAGCTTCTGCGAACTTCTGATTGCCCCCGCCACTGCCTGTCGCTATCCTCAAACTCCCGCCTCTCCCCCCCCTCGCCCGCTCCTTCCCGGCACACTTCCCTCTTCCCTCCAGGCCCCGGTTTCATGTTGCTCGACTGTCATTCAACCCGGCCTTCAGCGATCACCGCCGCAATTCGGTTCGTACTGCTGTTCTGTGCCATGTCGGCACTGCCGGGCGGGCTCGCCCTCGCGTTCGCCTCCGACCCCACACCCACACCCTCCCGCTCCGAACCCACCCCCTCCGACCTGGCAGCCGCGCGCACAGCCGGCCGTGCAAGATCACTCCTCGCCCATCCCCAGCGGCAGAATCCGGCACCGGAAACATCAGGGACTCCTGCAACCACGTCCGTCCCTGCAACCGCTCAACAGGCCCCGCAAGCCGACATTGCTGGTTTTCAACAGCGAATCGCTCCGCTGCTCCAGCGTTCCTGTGTCCCCTGTCACGGACCGGATCAGGTCGAAGGCAATATCCGCATCGATACACTCAATCCGGATCTGCTCCACGGGCCCGACACCGCCTGGTGGCTGGAAATCTCATCCGTCGTCGCTCGCAGCGAAATGCCTCCTGCCGACGCTGATGCACTCGCTGATGCTGACCGCGCCGCCATCGTTGAATGGCTGTCCGAACAGCTCCGCCTGGCCGCCGAAGTGCAGCGTGCCTCCCACAGCAGCTCCGCCTTCCGCCGCCTGACCCGTTACGAATTGAACTACGCCCTCCAGGATCTGCTGGGGCAGCCCTTCAGTTTCGCGCGCGATCTGCCCCCGGAACCCTTTTCCAAAGAGGGATTTCAAAACAGTGCCGAACTCCTGCAGATGTCCGCCAGTCAGCTGGAAGTCTGTCGCGAATCTTTCCTCAAGGCACTGCAGCGGACGACGGTTCGCGGCGACCGTCCTCCACTGCTCTTCTGGGGCTGTTCCATGCACGCCGCATCCGCCGACGAATGGGAACAGCTCGACAGGCAGCAACAGCAGCTGCGGGAACAGCATGCCTCCGATCCAGCCGCCCTCGAAAAGGCCCTCGCCGAATTTCAACAGCAGCACAGTCGTCGGCATGGCGGGGCATATTATCTGGATCCTGCCAGCGGGCTGACCGCAGGCATTCAGTGGGGCTACGGCGGCGCGAAATATGCCTGGCCGCCACAGTCAGCGCTGCCCTCCCCGCCGCCACTCGGAGGTCGCACGGCCGTTGTTCCGCCCGGCCGCAAGCTCACCGTCGAACTCGGTGACCAGCTGCCGGATGCCGGTCCCCTGCTGATTCGCGTCCGCGCCGCTCGCATGCCCGGCCCCGGTACCGGTACCGCTGCAGCCGCCGCCACAAACAGCCCGCCGCCCGAACTGCAGCTCGAATTCGGCTGGCAGGCCAGCAACGATTCTCAGGCGTCAATGCGGATCAGCGACATCAGTCACCCGGTCACCGCTGATCCTGCTCAACCCGTCTGGCTGGAATGGCGCGTGCCGCTGGATGAGATCGAACCACGCAATCTGGTTCGCGGCATCAGCCGCATGGGCGAAACGCCCAGCCCGTCCGAACTGATTCGGATCATCAATTCCGGTGACTCCGGGAATGCTGTCCGGATTGACTACGTCGAAGTCACTGCGCCAGCCTTTGAAACCTGGCCCCCGGTATCCCACACAACGCTTCTGCACACAACCGAGGGCGCTGACGAACAAACTGCGGCCCGGGAAATCCTCGAACGCTTCCTCCGCCGCGCCTGGCGCTGCCGCGTCGAGCCGCACGAACTCGAACGCAAACTGAAACTCTTCAACACCATCCGCCCGGAGGCCCGCGACTTTCAGGAAGCCATCCTTGATGTGCTCTCCACAGTGCTCGCGTCGCCCCGCTTTCTGTATCTTGGACAGGTTCCCGAAAACAGCCCCGACGGGCGTCTGGATGCTCATCAGCTGGCCACTCGCCTGTCGCTGTTTCTGTGGTGCAGTATCCCCGACGAATCGCTGCTGGAACTTGCCGACAGCGGCCAACTCCTGCAGCCTGAAGTGCTGCGACACACCGTCCGCCGCATGCTGGCCGATCCGCGTTCAGCACGTCTGCCCCGCGAGTTTGTGCGGCAGTGGCTGGGACTGCAGCTGCTGGGCTTCCTCAAAGTCGATCGCCGCGTTCATTCCACCTTCGATGACAGTCTCCACGAAGCGATGCAGGCCGAGCCGGCAGAATTCTTTCAGGAAGTGCTCCGCACCAACGCCGCGGTGCTTGATCTGCTCCACGCCGACTATGCCATGGTCAACCAGCGGCTCGCCCGGCACTATGGTCTGCCGGACGTCTCAGGCAGCCAATTTCGCCGGGTGTCGCTCCCACCGGAGCTGCACCGCGGCGGACTGCTCACCCAGGCCGGGCTGCTCGCCATGAATTCCGACGGCCTCGATTCGCATCCGCTCAAACGCGGCATCTGGCTGCTCGAACGCATCCTCAACGATCCCCCGCCACCGCCACCGCCAGCCGTGCCGCGAATTGACCTTGCCGACCCCGAGATCCTCAAACTCAGCCTCAAACAGCGGCTGGAAAATCATCGCAACCAGCCCGCCTGCTTCTCCTGTCATGCCCGCATTGATCCCTGGGGGCTGGCCTTCGAACAGTTTGATGCCGTCGGCCGCTGGCGCACCGCCGTACGCGGCAAACCCGTCGACGCCACCGCCGAACTCTGGAACAAAACCACCCTCGACGGCGTTGAAGGTCTCAAGATGTATCTGCTCGAACAGCGTCAGGATCAGTTCATCACCGCACTCACCAGCCGGCTCGCAGCCTATGGACTCGGGCGACCGCTGCGGTTCAGCGATTCAGCACAAATTGAACAGATTGCCAGTCAGCTGCGCTCTGAAGGTGATGGTTTGGCAACTCTGATTGAACTTCTGGCGTCCAGTGACCTGTTCCGAAGCCGATAAGCACCGCTGCCCGTCTCTTCTTCAAACGGAAAACCAACCATGTCTGCTGATCCCGCTGCACTGGACCGTCGCCGTTTTCTTCGCGGTACCGGCATTGCCCTCGCCCTGCCGCTGTTTACTTCCACGGTCGCGCGAGCGGACCAGTCTGCCGATCGCTCGCCGCCGCGGCGGCTCGCGTGTTTCTACCAGCCCGATGGAGTGCCCATGCCGCTGGCCAATGATCCGGCCTTCGATGAGTGGGCGTGGTTTCCGCACGGCAACGGCAGCGAATTCCGCCTCACGCGGTGCCTTGAACCGCTCGAACCGCTCCGCAGACACCTCACCGTGCTCTCGGGCTTCTCACATCCCTCCGCGCGAAGCATCCACGGGCATTCCAATGCGGACCAGTTTCTCACCGGAGCCCCGACAGGGCCCTCAGGCGAATACCGCAACGGTATCTCACTCGACCAGGAATTCGCCGCGCACGTCGGTGACCAGACCCGCATTGCCTCCATCGTCATGTCCACAGACGGTGGCACTGGCACCCCGCGCGGAGCCCATACCATGTCCTTCAACCGGCACGGGCGCCCGATTCCGGCTGAGCATCGCCCGAAACGGCTGTTCGACATGCTGTTTGTCTCCAGCGATCCTGACGCTGCCCGACGACTGGCACTCAGCCGCAGCGCCCTCGATGATCTGCTCGAAGATGCACGCTCCCTCCAGCGGTCACTCTCCACCGAAGATCAGCAACGCCTGGAAGACTATCTGCACGCCGTCCGTGAAACCGAACTCCGCGTGCAGAAGGCAGCCAGATGGATTCACACGCCGCTGCCCCGAGTCGATGCCGGCAGCCTGAATCTGGAACTCACCCCGGAACAGCCCCGCGAATTTCTGCAGACCATGTTCGAACTGATCTACCTCGCCTTCCGCACCGACTCAACCCGCGTTGCCACCTGGCAGATCGGACGCGAAAACGGCGTCGGCATCAGCGACTACCTCGCACGTGCCGTCGGCTTCAATCTCACACACCAGCTCTCACACAACACCAAAGAACCGGGTGGCTGGAAAAACTTCGGAATCTACTGCCGCTTTCTCAGCGAAGAACTTGCAAGGTTCCTGCAGCGACTGGAAGCCACTCCGGAACCCGGCTGCGAAGGCAGCATGCTGGACCACACCCTCTGCCTGTTCGGCTCCGCTTCCAGCGCTTTCCACCTGTCCCGAAACTACCCGCTGATCCTCGCCGGAGGCCGCAGCATGGGCTTCCGACACAACCAATACCTCAACTACGGCCCCCAAAACCCCGAAGGCGGAGCATGGGAAGGGGGACAGGAACCATGGCAGAAAGCCGTCACACACGAAGATAAACCACTCTCCAACCTGTTCGTCAGCATCCTGCAGAAACTGGGCACCCCCGCCGAAACATTTGCTGACAGCACAGGCAAGGTCGACGCAGTCTGAACGCGGCAGCGGCGGCGGCTTCCGCATCATTCATTTTGCCTGCATTCGACTGCACTTCGGGGAACTGTCTAACCCCGATCAGCAGCAAACGCGAGTGCCAGTGCCGCGCGGTACACAGCAAGGCCCCCCCGGGCTGGCTAACAACAGACAGCCGACTGGAGACAGAAGAATCTCCAGCCGGCGAAGGCTGATGGAAGGTGTACAGGTGCAGACTGAGCACCTGGCTTAGTGGTAAACGGGCACACGCTTCTTCACGTACACCTTGACGGTGCGGTACTCCGTGACTTCCACACGGTACGGACGTCCGCAGTGGTCGTGGCGAATAACCGTGACGCACACAGGCTTGCGAACATATTCGCAAACCGTAGCCGTACGATAACCACAAACGCGGTGATCCCCGCCGACAGCCACAGACGCACCGCCCACCGACAGCACGACCGCCAGAGCAGCAGGCACGACACAACCCCGCAGAGCACGCAACTTCTCAAACATCGCAGGTTTCTCCAAAAAAGTCATCAATCCGGAAGCCCGATGGCCACCTCTGAAAGAACAACGGGCAGGGTCAAAAAAAAGCCCGGAAATCTTTTGAAATTTTTTTTGAACCGGCAAAAGCCCTCGCTACCCCGCGGCAACGTGAAACCCGGGGCTCCCGGACGGGCTCGCCCCGTCTGAAGCCAAGGTTCCCCGGCTACCCCGGCAGCCGGGATTCAAAACATAGCGTCCGACCAGTCGGCACACAGCAGTTCTGCCTGCTGCAGCACTGTCTTCACAGCCTCTTCCTGCAGGTCCGGCGGGTAACCCCATTTGTTCAGAATGCGTTTGACGATCACCCGGATCTTCGCTCGAGCCGTTTCCCGCAGCGTCCAGTCGATGGTGACGCTCCTGCGAACCATCTTAATCAGTTCAGTCGCGATCACTTTCAGCTTGTCGTCGCCAATGGCAGTCAAAGCAGATTCGTTTGTGGCCAGAGCATCGTAGAAGGCGATTTCATCGTCGGTCAGCCCGAGCTCTTCGCCGCGTTTCTGAGCGGCCTCCATTTCTTTTGCCAGTCGGATCAGCTCTTCGATCACTTCATGCGTCGCGATGGCTCGGTTGTGATATGCATTCAGCGTCTTCTTCAGCCTGTCAGAAAACAACTGCGACTGCACAAGGTTTCGCTTTGAGCGGACTTTGATTTCGTCATGCAGCAGTTTCTCAAGCAACTCTGCCGCCACGTTCCGATGCTTCAGGCCGCGAACTTCCGCGAGGAACTGATCGGACAGAATACCAAGATCCGGCTTCTTCAACCCGGCAGCCGTGAACACATCGATAATCTGACCTTCCGACACAATCGCCTTCGACACCAGCTGGCGAATCGCTGCATCCAGATCCTCCGGCGACTTTCGGCCGCCTGTCGTCTGCTTGTTCAATGCGGCCTGTACGGTCTGCAGAAACGAGACATCGTCCCGAATTGCCGTGGCCTCGTCGCTGGCGGCACACAAAGCGAAGGCGCGAGACAGCTCCATCACGACCTGAATGAAGCGTTTCTTACCGTCCTCCTGTTCCAGCACATGCTCCTGAGCCGCTGGAATTAAAGACAGCTTCTGAGTTCCGCTCCCCGTCTTCCAGAGGTTCCAGTCGAACCCATGGAGAATATCGCAGGCGACTTCATACTTCTCCAGCATGATCGCAATCGCCTGCGCCACATCATAGCTGGGCGATCCGGTGCCGCCGCTGGCCGTGTAAGTTCCCACCGCGTCACGCAGCTGATCAGCAAGGCCGAGATAATCGACAATCAGGCCACCCGGCTTCTCGCGGAACACGCGGTTCACGCGCGCAATCGCCTGCATCAACCCGTGGCCCCGCATGGGCTTGTCAGCATACATCGTATGCAGACACGGAGCATCAAAGCCCGTCAGCCACATGTCCCGCACGATCACGATGCGAAACGGATCCTTGCTGTCCTTGAAGCGATTCGCCAGCGTTCGGCGTTTTTCCTTGCTGCGGATGTGGGCCTGCCATTCCGGCCCGTCGTCGGCACTGCCCGTCATGATGATTTTCACAACCGTGTCCCTCGACTTCTCGGTCTCCGCATCATCGTTTTCAGCACTCGCCCAGTCCGGTCGCAGCTCAATGATGGCGTGATGCAGATCCACACAGATCCGGCGGCTCATGCAGACCACAATCGCTTTCCCGTCCATGGACTCCAGCCGCTTCTCGAAGTGTTCAACCAGATCGGCCGCGATCAGCCGGATGCGTTTTGGATCGCCGACCAGAGCTTCCAGAGCTGCCCATCTGGATTTCAGCTTCTCTCGGCTGGTTTGCTCCTCACCTTCTGTGATCTCATCGAATTCCTGATCCAGCCGTGGCAAAGCCGCAATGTTCAGCCCCAGTTTCGCGATCCGGCTTTCATAGTAGATCGGCACCGTGGCACCGTCGGCCACGGCCCGCTGGATATCATAGATGGAAATGTAATCGCCGAAGATCGCTCGCGTATTCGCGTCGGTTTGTTCGATCGGTGTTCCCGTGAAACCAATGAACGACGCATTCGGCAGAGCGTCCCTCAGATTGCGAGCCAGCCCGTCGATCAGGTCATACTGACTGCGATGCGCTTCGTCCGCGATGACCACGATGTTGCGGCGATCGGACAGAGAAGGCATCTTCTCACCCTTCTCCGGCATGAACTTCTGGATCGTCGTGAAGATGACTCCACCGCTGGCCACCTTCAGCAGCTCCCGCAGATGCTCGCGGTCCCTGGCCTGAACAGGAGTCTGATTGAGTAAGTCAGAACACCGCTGGAACTGACCGAACAACTGATCATCCAGATCGTTGCGGTCCGTGAGCACCACAATCGTCGGATTCTGCATCGCCGGATTGCGGATCATGCGACCGGCATAAAACAGCATGGAAAAGCTCTTGCCCGAGCCCTGCGTGTGCCACACCACGCCCGCTCGGCGGTCCCCGGATTTGCCGCCATGCATCCGACCGGACCAGTACAGGCCTTCCCGGACTTCGTCCTCCGCGGTCATCATCGCAGACTGTGCCATCCCGCTGGCCCGCACAGTTTCCTGCATCGCAGCGTTCACGGCATGGAACTGGTGATAACCCGCGATGATCTTATGCACTCGGTCGCTCTCCGTGTCCTGCTCAAACACGATAAAGTGCTGCAGCATGTCGAGGAAGCGGCGCTGCTCAAACACCCCTCGAATCAATATCTCCAGTTCCAGTACCGACTTCGGAGCATCGCCTTCACCGTCGACCGTTCGCCAGACCTTGAACCACTCCTGATTGGCTGTCAGCGAGCCGATGCGGGCCTGCAAGCCATCGGAAACGATGAGCAATTCACTGTACTGCAGCAGCGACGGAATCTCGGCCTTGTAAGTCTGCAGCTGCGAGTACGCCGACCAGATGGTTGCGTCGGCATCAGCGGCATTTTTCAGTTCAATGATCGCCAGAGGCAGCCCGTTCACAAAAATCACCACATCCGGCCGTCGATTGTGCTGAGATTCGATCACGGTGAACTGGTTGACCGCGAACCAGTCGTTCGCGGCGGGGCGAGCAAAGTCGACGAGGCGAACACGATCACCGGCGATCGAGCCATCCGGCCGACGGTATTCGACTTCCACTCCGTCCCGCAGCATCCTGTGAAACGCACGGTTGTTGCCAATCAGCGAAGCCGTATCCAGTCGCACGACTTTTCGCAGGGCTTCTTCCTGAGCTTCCGCGGGAATCTGTGGATTGAGTCGCTGAATTGCATCCTGCAGCCGCCCGATCAGAATCACGTCCGCAAAGGAAGTTCGCTCCGCAGCCGCTTCGCCCGGTGCAATGTCGGGTCCCGTTCCGATGGCGTATCCCAGTTCGGCGAGCCACGACAGAGCGGCTTCTTCGACGATGGCTTCGTTGAGTGACATGGGAATTCCCTATTTGACTTGTCCGTGAAGCGACTGCACCGGATCGTCCGCCGTGTCTTCGTCCGGCCAATTGTCGAACCGACCTGCAGCGGGATCGATTTTGTAATGCTGCCGCAGGCTGTAGTCACCGGTTTTGCTCTGCAGCGGCCAGGGCATGTTGGATCCGAAGAGGTTCTTCTCCACGGAGTCGAGGCAGGTGGAACTGCTGCTCTGGAAGATGAAGATTGGGCTCGCACTCATTCCGTCACCTCGGCAACTGCAGCGAGAAACTCATCTTCAAATCTTTTCGCCTCGGTGATGCGTTTGACAATTCGTTTCCATCCCTCCTTCATTTCGATGCCACGTGAAGCATAATCCGACTGTTTCTTTGCAAATCGTACCTTCTTAGGCTGTTGTGCGAGGCGACTTTCCGGATCGGGGTGACATTCCCAGCCAAGCTTGATCATCTGACCATCACGTGGAAAGAATATTGCAATCACCCATGCCTCCGTCGATTTCGAAGGTGTGCACATGGCTGTTCGTGGCGGTACCTCTTTTTCACCCATCCAGGAGAGCAGGACCTGACGCAGTCTGTTGGTCGTTTCGTGTGGGCGTGGGTCACCGGCAAAGCAGGCCACCTCGCATGGCAAAACCCCGGCAAGTTCAGGAATCGGACTGTACCGAGAGTTTGCCGGGTCTTCCCTGGCAACATCAGCGTCCAGATGAATCACAAGAATGTCATAAAAATTAAATAATGGATCATTCCGCAATTGACCGCCGCTGCGTTCCACAGCCTGCAGAAGCCATTTGTAAACACCCCGCCAGCCGCCGCCCAGGACTCCCGCATGGCCAGCGCCCGTAAAGGCCAGACTTCCCTCCGGTTGCAGCAGCTTCATATCAAATGACTGACCATCCAGCATCGACTCGACAGCCGCCCTCAGCACCTCGAAGTCAGTGACTCCCTCAGCCACAAGGGCAATGCTTATCGTATCAGACATCAGGCATCCCCCCTATCAGCTCATTCATCCACAGACGAGAAAGCGTCCATCCCTTCTCAGCAAGGTCAGAAATCTTCCGATCCACAACAATTCGCTTAACGATGGTTTTTCCCTGATTGTCGCGGTCCACTGTGAAAAGCCGAACCCGATCGTCCTGCAGCGGCAGCCCATCGAGTACTGCGGGATTGTGCGCAGTAATCAGGATCTGTCGCTTCACATCGCTGCTCAGTATCCACTCAGAAAAGCATTCCATCAACATTCTGGCAAGACCGGGATTCAGTCCGTGATCAGCATTATCCACGGCGCAGATTAATGGAGTCAGCGGATGGCCGGCGATGACAGCAAGAAACAAAATAAACAAGGCGCCTTCACTGGCGTCATAGCCCGAGAGCACGTTTCGTCCCTCTTTCATGAATCGATCAACAAACCTGATCACCTTTGCTGAAGAACTGGCCGCCGGAGAGAGCGGAAGGTCGGCGCTTGCCGCAGATCCGAATTGTTTCGCCCAGCCAATGAGTCGGAGGGCGTCCGTTGTGATCTTTTTTGCAGATTCACTGCTTCTGCGTCCAGCCAGCAATTCATGGACGGCATCGGGTAGTCGCCCTCCGGAAAGGCCCATGGGCTGACGCGGCTGCGTTTCGGGGGCAACTCCTCTGAGAACAGGGGTTGTCGGAGAGTAAATTACGTAGCCCTGTAAACGCCTCAGCAAATCCAGTGCGCCATCATCCTCTGTCATTTCCACAGCCCTCAGCGCAGCGAGTCCGATTTCTGTGTTCGGATTGTCACGCATGGCCGGTCCTCTGCTGACGAGTCTGACGTTTCCACGTTCGAACAGTTCTGTCTTGAATCGCCAGGCAGGGCTGGGATCATTCAGCGGGTTGTTCAGTGAGATGTCATAATGGGCATCCGCTGATGATGCACTGAAATAAATGTGCGACAATTGCTTCTGCCTGACGCTGGAAGGAAATGCCGATTTATAAAGCCTGGGAACTCCCGGGCGGACGCCACGCTGCATCAACGACTGATCATTCACCCTGCCATCGGCAGCGGCCGACAATACGCCGATCGCTTCGAGGAGATTACTCTTGCCGGAACCGTTTGCGCCGACAAAGACATTGAGTTGCCCCAGTTCAATTTCAAGGTTCTCTATGGACTTGAATGCCGCGATGGAAATTGTTGTGATCATGCTTGACGCTTGAAAGAATGGATTTCACTGCCCTCCGTTCTGATGGCACGGCGCAGCAAGGAGTGAGTTCACTGAACAATTCGCGTGACCTTGTTTCCTGTGAAAAGCTCAAGTCCAAAGGACCTGAAAAAGTCGGTTTGGCACCTTCGCTGCACACAGCCCCTCGCTCGGCAGCTTCGGCAGCAGCGTGTCACGCAGCGGGGTGAGGCACCGGTGAGTTTAGCATGGGCGGGGATGTGTGTCACGAGGAGCGCGGAGCGGGGCGTGAACTCCGTCGCCGCAGGCGTCAGGACACCAATTGCATCCTCAATGAACTTTGTGACGCAGGGTTCCGCCCGGCTCCCTGATGCGTTACGCCCCCTCAAGTCCGCCACAAGTGCTCAGCCCGGTTCCGCGCAGGGGTGCCTGTGCCCTGCAGAGGGCATTTCTTTCGCCCAAACACCGCGTCCCGGCGTAACTGGGCAAAAGTGGCTTCACCTGCCCCGTCCCGGCGTCGATCCTCACCGCGGAGGCTCGGCCTGCCCGGGAGCCCTTGTGGCCGCCGGAAAGGATTTTGCCTCCTTTTTTTTGCGCTCATGGTTCTCCAGGGCCGTAGGGATTTTGCACGAAAACAATCCCGTGCATCCTTCTGGTTGATCCATGGAGACGGCTTTGCATGTGCAATAGATTGCGCGAGATTCAAAGCCAGATCCATAAGAAGGTCACTCGCGCGACATCTACGATATTCGTCGCGTGAATCGCGGAAGGACTTCCTGGCCGCCTGCTTCCGTTGGCGAATTCAATCCCAATGCTCAGGCAAATCCGGCCACAACTTCATTTGGCGAGTCATCGGCAGTTTGAAGCTTGCATCGTCGGATGATTCCAGAGCGTCATCCAGATACCGCACCCAGTCGAGCATCGTTTCCCCGGAACGCAACGTACGACCATAGTGCCTGCACTGGACGAACTCATACTGATCTGCGTTCATCGATCTGCCGTAGCGAAACAGGAATTCCGCCAGTCGCCGAGCGACCTTGAAGTCATATTTGGCGGCAAACGAGAGTGCGCGAACGACACACAAATCGGGATATGGATTCTCTGGCTGATTGAGGTCCAGTGTTCTCGTTCGTATTGCGTCAAAGAACTGGTCATCGCCCGAAAAAACTGTCCGCTCCGATTCACCTTCACTGGAAACGCTGGCCGCTATGGATTCGACATTAAATGTTGTCGTGCGAGGAAGATCCGCGAAGGTCCTTGCAGGCATGTTCAACGCAGTAAACGCCCATGTCGTGTGCAATGGCCAGATATCGATTGCCCAGTTCATTCGGCGAAGCTGCAACCCACCAAACCGCGTTCGTCGGACCATGAACTTGGAAAACTTTCGCTGCAGTTCGTCTGTCTCCAGGCCTTCAACGACGATGTCGAGGTCCCGAGGCCGGCCCGGCCTGTTGAAATACAGGCGCCCCAGAAGCAACGAACGTAGAGCCCCGCCGAAGAAGACGGCACGAGTCCGGAGCTCAAGCAGATCCTTCACCGTCTGATAGACACCATCAGTCCAGCTATCCTTCCGCGATGCGCAGAATGCCCGCAATTCCGTGCGAAGGATTGACTTCAAATCATCGTTGGTACGCAGGCTATGCATTTTTCAGTTCAGAATGGAGGCGTTTCGCAAAAGTATCCGTCATGCCACAGACGTAGTCTGTGAGGAATTGATATCGATGATAGACGATGGGCAATTCATTGTCAGTGTCACTCGCCGAAGCCTTCACATCATCCGCAAGCCCCTCCGGAAGTTGGCTTCGTCCGGCCTTCAGTATTCGGTGCATCCCTGCGATTGCCTTTCGGGCGGATTCATCATCCAGGTTCACCAGGTCATCTTCGACATTGCTCCATCGGAGAACGCCCTTCTTGACGCCGTCTTCGATGTCGGCGACTGAATAAACGATGTCGTCTGCAGCGTAACCGTACCCCACAGCCATTGTAGCCATGAGCCTCACACTGATTCGCTTTGTGTTTGTCTTCAACCGAATTCTGTGGAGGGTGTGTCATGCTGACATGTCCGACTCATCTGCCGATTTCCTTCTGCACGACGCCAGTGGATTTTCGCAAGAGCTTTGATGGGCTGATCGGTGTGATCACCGCAGTGTTCGGAAGCAGCGTGCTCGACAGTCACTTGTTTCTGTTCATCAATCAACGCTGCGATCGCATCAAGGCCATGTGGTGGGATCGAGATGGTATGGTGATTGCCTGCAAGCGATTGGAACAGGGCACTTTCAAAGTTCCCCGTGTCTGTGATGCATCATCAGGCAGCAACGCATCATCGCATGTGACCCTCGATGCAACGCAGCTCTCGATGCTCCTTGCCGGTGTGGCACTTGCCGCTGCAAGACAGCGTCGGAAGCGACTGAGGTAATTGAACAAAGCCAGTTTCTGGAAGATCACGCATAGCGCACTCCATAACGCTTTCGATGTTATCACGGAAATGATGGATTGTCTCGCGGAAAGTGAGAGCCAGAGCCGTTCTCCGTGGTATGCGCTTTGCTGCGCCGAAGCGGCGCTAGCGGCACAAATCAGTAGGCGATCTTCAAGCGGAAGCGGTGCGTTTCACGCGCCCTTGAACATTCTTTCTCCCTTCGCCCCTTCCTGACTCGCCCCCTCCTTTGCCTGTTCGGCTGACTTCCCCTGCCTGCGGATCTGGCGTATGCCATTCTTGAAAGGCCTCCCGAAGTGGCTTTTTGACAAGCGCCTTGCTTTTTCCGGGCCTTCAGCAGCAGACAATCCTTGACGTGTTAAGAAAAACGGGGTATTTTTTCTTAAATGAAGAGCCAGAAAAGAGAGCCACAAGCCGTTGAAAGAGCGATACTTGCGTCCATTCGTGGCCGTGGGAGAGGGTGCGTCTTCGTTCCGGCCGATTTCCTGGAGCTGGGAAGCCGCGCATCCATTGACGTGGCACTCCACAAGCTCACCCGTGAAGGCACGATCAGGCGGCTCGCCCGTGGGGTTTACGATTACCCCACCGAGCATCCGGTTCTCGGCAAGCTGATGCCAGCGGCTGAGACCATTGCCAGGGCCCTTGCGGGCCGCGATCAAATCAAGCTTCAGCCTGCGGGTGCCTACGCCGCAAATGCTCTTGGCCTATCCGAACAGGTGCCCGCTAAAGCAGTCTTCCTGGCCGATGGCCCCAGCCGAATCGTGAAGATCGGCCCAATGACCATCCAACTTCGCCAGACTACCGCGAGGAACATGGCCGCCGCAGGCAAATTGAGTGGCCTTCTGATCCAAGCGTTTCGAGAGCTTGGAAAGGATCACATCACGCCTGAGCGTATCGCTCATTTGAAAAAAACCTTGCCGCTCGACAAGCGTCGGCTGATCACCAGGGACATCAAGCTTGCTCCAGCATGGATGCGGCCTCTATTCCATGAATTGGCAGAGGAGCAAATATGAATCTGAAGTTCCTCACGCTTTCTGAGGACGAACGCAAGCTTTACATCGAACAGGCCGCGATCCAGCGAAACGTCTCTCCCATTGTGTTCGAGAAGGATTTCTGGGTGTGCTGGCTCCTTGGGATACTCTTCCGTTCTGAATTTGCGGAGCATCTCGTCTTTAAGGGAGGAACCTCGCTCTCCAAGGTCTTCGGCGTGATAGCAAGGTTCTCTGAAGAC
>CAZLOQ010000051.1:0-15247 GCA_964561125.1 uncultured Chitinophaga sp.
CTACTGATCCCGACTCAGACTCCCCACCTCGAAACGAGAAATTCGCATGCAATCAGCCGGTAAAATCGCGCGCTGTATGATGGAGTTCCACTCCGTCGACAACCTCCCTCTCCCTCACGTCAGTCCCAGCCACACCCGTGCACGCGGTACCCGCCGCAGCGCTGACCACTCCAGCAACAACACCGCAGCCAGAGACGCCGCAAACAAAGGGAAACACAGACTCAGCACCACAATCGACAACAACAGGCCCCCGGAAGCGCGACTACGCCCTGCCGCCGGAGCACCCAGCACCCCGGGCTCACGCCGACGCCACCACATCACCACTGCACTCACCGACAACAGCACCAGCCCGGCTGTGGTCAGTAACCCCAGAGCCACATTCAGCCAGCCAAACAACTGACCCTCATGCGCCGCAATCCCATAACCCACCGCACGGTCGATCCAGTGCCGCTGAGCAAAATCTTCACGCTTCACAATCGCCCCCGTCGCAGCATCCAGCTCGACAGTGACTCGCAGGGGCCGATTCTGAGTCTCTGACCGGCCCGTCCATGTTCGCGAACGACCGCCGGGAGCTGCCAGCAGTACCGGTGGCTCAAGCCCCAGTCGCTGCACCGACTCCACCATCGCATCAAGCACCTCAGCAGGAGGCAGCTGTGTGACTTCCCGCCCTGCAGTGCCGCCACCGGAACCATGCCCGGCATGGCTGCCACCATCTTCCCCGGACGCCCCGCCACCCTTCGCCGTACTGCTGTTGGCCCAGTCCTGACGCACCGCCGCTGTCCCTGTCAGCTGACGCACCTGCCGAAAATAGTCGCCCCAGAACTTCGCCCACGGCAGACCCGTCAACAGCAGAAACAACGCCAGACCCGTGATCCACATCCCCGTCACAGCATGCAGATCCCGCCAGAACAATCGCCGCCCGGATCGCAGCCTCGGGTACAACACACCGGCCATTCCACGCCGATTTCGCGGCCACCACAAAAATAAACCCGTCAATAACAGCACAATCGTCCAGCAGGCTGCCGTCTCCACCAGATTCGATCCCCTGTCCCCCATGAGCAGTTCACCATGCAGGCGGAAGAAAAACCGCATCACCCGGTCTTCATCAGGAATCCAGCCCAGCACCCCAAGCGTTTCAGGATGCACGAATGTCCGAATCGACTGCCCCTTCACCCGCACAGTCACTCGCGACGCACTGTCCGCTGACTTCGGGAGTTCGCAACTGACAAAGGAGGCATCCGGAAAAGCAGCGAGCGCCGCAGCAATCTGACGCGAAGTCGGCTGTGGCTTTCCCTGCACCTCCAGCCTGTCATAATGCCGCTCGGTCCATGCGTCAATCTGTGGTCGAAACAAATACACGCACCCTGTGAGTGACAGGATGATCACAAACGGCAGACTCAGCAGCCCCGCATAAAAATGCCACCGCCAAACAGCTCGATAGTCCGGCCAGAAATTGCGAAACACGTGCGACTTCCCCTGAAAAGTGACCAACAGCACGGACCACTGCCGGCGAATCAGCGAACAACGCCCGGACAGACATGAGCGCAACCCGCGATCCGCTCGGCAGTGGCCGTGTTTGCCTCTTAAAACTCGCCCGGCACCTCGCCGCCGTTGCGGCTGTGCAGGCCCCGATGCACAAACGTGTCAATGTTGTCGCTGAGCAGCCTCACGGAACCGTCCGTCAGCAGCACCAGCGCGCCACCCGTGTGCCAGCTCCTCGGTCCGAAAAAGCCGGTAAAGTGCACCACAACATCCGGAATTTTGCTGTTCGGAGTTGTGTAGCCGTTCGTGAGCGTGCTCACCGCCCCCGAATGCGCCCACGAAACCCCGCGCCCCCGCAACGCAGCACTCGATGCACCGCGCCACGCCGTTTTCTGCGGCCAGATCACCGAAAGATCAGGATTCCAGATCACACCACCCGGACCATTCACCCAGCCTCCGCCGGATCCGGCCAACCCCTGAACAGACAGCAGATTCGCACTCACGCCGGAAGACCCATTGAGCGTCATCTGGTAGTTGAACTTCGGCAGCACACCCGCCGGCAGCGTCATGTCAGGGCCCACACTCCGAATCGACTCGCTCATGCAAACCGTATTCGATGTGCCATCTGTTACATCCCGAAGACGCACACTGGAATTCTCGAATACCAGTCCATCTGTCGGCCAGCGAAGATCGTAATTGGCGTCCTTCCCGCTCCCATAGCTGACCATGTAGTTCACGCCCGCGTATGAAGCCCCACCCGCTCCCTGATTGATCGTCGGAGCAGGATCGCTGGGGCAGAGCATCACCGACAGCGGTGTCGCAAATGCAGCCGCAAATTGAGGGTTGGGGACCAGATTGTTAAACGGGCCTGTGAAGGCCGGCTGAGTGAAATCGAGAAGGTTCTGCAGGTTGGCCTGCTCCATATACGGCAGCAGCCTCGCCTGTGGCGAAAAACCCTGCACGTTCGGAAGATAGTTCTGAGCATTCGTGAGAGGAAACATGCCAAATGTGCCCTCGTAATTGTGCAGCGCCAGACCGAACTGCTTCAGATTATTGCGGCACGATGTCCGCCGCGCCGCCTCACGCGCCTGCTGAACGGCAGGCAACAGCAAAGCCACCAAAATTGCGATAATCGCGATCACCACCAATAACTCAATCAACGTAAACCCACGCGTTCGTCGAACGGGAGACATCACAACACCCTTATTCCATCAGCAATTCCACGGAACGATTCCGGCAGACGCCGCGCGATCGCCACGAAATTGCTGCTGTGAGAACGAATTCGTACACCCTCGTCACAACCACGGCCACGCAGAGTGCGTGCGACCGCGACAGACGGGGAACAGAGTGGCCTGAACGTGAGCGTTCGCCGACGCCTGCGGTATCGGGGCGAACCTGAGAGGTCTGCAAAGAAATCGCAGCCTGCTTACAGGATGCAGAAGCACCTGACAGGAAGACGCGTCACGCTGAGCCAAAAGCCGTCAGACACCACGCAGACGTGGCGGAGGCACTGGAGGACACGCAGGGGCGTCCGGGAGCGTTTCTGAGGTGACGACGACCGGGAATTCCGGGAATTCGCCCTGCAGTTCAAGCTGCGGGCCTGTGGAGACCATCATTGTGGACATCACAGCAAGTGTCAGACTGAGGCCGCGACATTGCAGTGCCCGGATGGTTGAGACCAGCCGCAGTGACAATTCACGGGGCTGAGCGGCCGTTGGAGTGCTGCAGCAGGCTGCCGCTGCGGTTGCGGTTGCGGTTGCGGTTGCGGTTGCCGGAGCTGCTGACTTCGTGCAGCAGGCCGAATTCTGAGCGGGCGCCACAGACGAGAAGAGCGTCGCAAGGAGGGTGAACAGCGTGCCGCCATCGGACGGACTGTTTTCCCGCTGCCGTTCTTTCTGTGCAGCCTCTGTCACGTGCTGCGGCACTGTGACGTTGTGCTTTTTCGCCCAGGCCAGCTTTTGAGCGTTTGTGGAGCAGCAGCAACCGCGCCAGCAGTCTTCAGCGGTTCGACAGCCGCAGGATTTCTGCATGCAGGGAAAGGGCACCGTTGTGTCTTTCCCGGACCCGCCCGCGGGCTTTGCCTGGCTGGAAAATTCGGCAATCGGAATCGGCAGCACGAAGACCACGCACAACGTCAGCACGAGCAGTACTGAGATGCGGCGGAATAATCGCGATTGCCGGGCCGATCTGCGAATCACCGTATTAATGTCCTGACAAAGATTTTGCATCACAAGCGCAAAGCGGTCGCACACGCTCGTAATGAGATTATCTTCCGAGAGACCCGGTTTGCAACCCTGAGCTGCAAATCCAGGCCCGGTTTGTGAAAGGCAGGAGCGTTCGCACGTGGGCGGGCTGTGGATACTTCAAATCCAACGACAGCTGACTTTTTCGCAACAGCACTGCACCCGGTTCCGTCGCTGTCGCTTGCATCCTGTGCCACAGCCTGCACAATAGCGGCCCCCCTGACCGTGACACCCGAACTTCCCCGACTCCCGCCTTTCAGGAATGCACTTCATGACCGCGCAGCACCCATCCGCTACGCCAGCAGGCTCCGGTCAGAATGACCACACGGCTTCTGCGGTTCGTAACAGCGACGGCGAACTGGTTCTGTCGCCGCAGCCCGGTACGCGGCACATGCCGCCGTGGACTGTCGCCGAACTTCCCCGGCCACCGATCTTTGCCTGGAATAAATTGCTGCTGATGGTCGGTCCCGGCCTGGTCATGGGCGGTGCCGCAATCGGGGGCGGAGAATGGCTCACCGGACCTGCCGTCACCGCTCGTTACGGCGGCGCTCTGCTCTGGCTCGCCACACTCAGCGTCATATTTCAGGTGATTTACAACGTCGAAATCAGCCGCTACACGCTCTACAGCGGCGAACCGATCTTCACAGGCAAGTTCCGCATCCCCCCGCACCCGCTGCTCTGGGTCGCTGTCTACCTCGTCCTTGATTTCGGTTCCATCCTCCCTTACCTCGCCTCCAACGCAGCCATTCCCCTGGGGGCCCTGATTCGCGGAAAGATCCCGGATCCCGTCACAGACGACACACTCCTCAAAACCCTTGGCTGCCTGATCTTCGTCTCCGTTTTCATTCCACTGTGCATCGGGGGCAAAGTCTACAACTCCATTCGTGCCATCATGTACTTCAAGCTGGTCTTTGTGCTGACCTTCCTGATTTATCTCGCCGTCATGTACTCGACCGCCGATACCTGGAAGGAAATCGGCACAGGATTCTTCAAGTTCGGCAACGTCCCCGTGGTTCCCGCTGAAGACGTCAACAAAAACGGCACCCGGGACGCCGATGAAGCACCGCACCAGAATATCGATAACGCCTTCTCCGCATGGTTCGGCGGACGCAGTCTGGCGTTCGATATGTCACTCATCGGATTTCTTGCCTCAATGGTCGCCATCTCCGGCAACGGCGGCCTCACCAACACCCCCATCAGTTCCTTCACCCGCGACCAGGGCTGGGGCATGGGACGGCACGTCGGCGCAATCCCCAGTATGGTCGGCGGACATGCCATCGAACTTTCTCACTCCGGCAAGGTCTTTATCCCCTCCGCTGAATCCCGTGACAGCTGGCGCGGATGGATGGCACACGTCAGCCGCGAACAATACCTCGTCTGGCTCCCGGCCTGCTTTATCGGACTCGCACTCCCCAGTATGCTCTCCGTGCAGTTTCTTCCCCGCGGCACCAATCTCAGCGACAAATGGCTGGTCGCCAGCATGACCGCAGGCAGTGTCCGCGATGTCGTCGGTGCCAACTGGGGACAGACTTTCTGGTATCTCACCCTGTTCTGCGGTTTTCTGATTCTGGCCAGCAGCATGGTCACCACCGCAGACGGCGTTCTCCGACGCTGGGTCGACGTCTTCTGGACTGCGATCCCCTTTGTCCGCAAATGGGATCCCAGACACATCGGCAAACTCTATTTCGGCGTTCTGTGTGCCTATATGCTCGTCGGGCTCACCATGCTGCTCCTTGTCCGCGGTGATGTGCTGCTCACAACCGCCACAGGAATGATGTACAACTACGCACTGGGCTTCAGCTGCCTGCACACACTCGTAATCAACATCACACTGCTGCCGCGCGAACTTCGCCCCGCATTGTGGCAGCGCATCGCGCTGGTGCTGGGTGCCGGCTTCTTTCTCACCATCGGAGTGCTCGCGACCGTTGCTGAAGCCCCCAAACTGAAAAAGGAATACGATAAACTCTTTGCCCCGGCTCCCGTCACAGCACCGGCCACGCCCTCCAGATAATTCCCTGAATTCCTCAAACAATCCGCCCGGCGCGGCGAACTACGCCAATCGCACGTGAACGGACACCTGCGATCAGGTCTTTAAGTGCCCCCATTCCAGGATCCTTCGCCGTGACAACCCCTGCCGCGACGGAAGAGCATCCCCGCTGCATCAAATTGCAGATCGATGCTTTCCAGCTCTCCGTTGGCAATCGCCCGCTCCTCCGAAATGCCTCTGCCACCTTTCACCCCGGCGAGCTCACGCTCATCCTCGGCTGCAGCGGCATCGGGAAGTCGCTGTTCCTCCGCATCCTTGCCGGTCTCATCCCCTCCGACCACTCAACAATCCACTGGTCCGGTGACCTGCAGTTCATCAACACTTCCGCTCCCACCCCGGACACACCATCCCGCCGCCCGAATCCCGCCGTTGTATTCCAGAACTTCGCACTCCTTGATGAACTCAGCCCCGCTGAAAATGTTCGCATCGCCATCGATCACAGCCCGCACCGGTTGCCTTCTTCCGCAGCTCGCCACACCGCAGCACTCGAGCTCCTCGACGAACTCCGCGTTCCCACCGATCGCCCCGTGAGTGTGCTCAGCGGCGGCCAGCAGCAGCGACTGGCAATCGCCCGCGCAATCGCCCCCGACAGCCCCCTGATACTCTACGACGAACCCACCTCAGGACTCGACGTTCACTCGGCTGCTCAGGTCGCGACACTCATTCGCCAAACCCACGATCGCCACCGTCGTACGTCAATCATCGTCACTCACGACTACCATACACTCGCCACTATCGCTGACCGTATCATCCTCTTCGATCATCAGTCACTGCAGCTGCACGATCTGCCCCGCAGCGAATGGGAATCACTCGGCACACGCATCGGCACTCCGCCGGAAGCACAGGCGCTCGCCATTCCCCACCAGCGCACAGCCCCGCTCCGGACTGCCTTCGAACTTCTTTGCCGCAGCCTGCGCAGCTCCGGGCAATTCGCCGAAAATCTGCTGTTACTCCCCTGGATCCTGCTGCCACTCTGGAACAACTTCACCTGGGGCCTCCGTTATGCCCGCTTCTATCTGCTGCTGGTCGCCGGTCCGTCAGCCTGCCTCTATGTCGCCACCGCCTGCTGCATCCTCGGATATGTCGCCCAGGATTTTGTCTTTCGCTACCTCCCTTTCCGCCAGTTCTCTGAACCGCTGATCACCGAAAACCTCGTGCACGCAACAGGCTTCTCCCTCTTTCGCTTCCTCGTTCCCATTCTCTCCACGCTGCTTGTCGCCGCTCGCTCCGGCGCAGCGGCTACCGCGGATATCGGCAGCCGAGTCTACACGTCCCAGCTCGATGCCCTGCAAACCCTGAACGCCAATCCACAGCGTCTGCTCCGCACCCCTCTGATGTGGGCCTTTCTGATTGGCACACCAGCACTCTGCCTGCTCGGTTACTTCGTCGCCGCCTTCAGTGCCGCCTTCGCTTTTCTGCTCACCCATCCCGAACTCGGTTTGCCCTTCTGGGATGCTCACTTCCACCGTGAACTGCGTCCTCAGGTCGGTCTGCTCTACAACGGCACCCCCTGGCTGGCCGTTAAGCTTCTTGCCTGCGGTGCCGCCATCGGCTCCATCTCCTGGCAACAGGCCATCACTCCCAAGCTCTCCTCCACCGACATTTCACGCTCCATCACCCGCTCCATTCTCTGGTCCACACTCGTCGTGCTGCTGATCCACTTCGCCTTCTCGCTCTATGAGTTTCAGGCGAAAAAATAACCCTGTGCCTCGGAATTCCTCCCACATGTCGCTTCCCGGCCCCGGAGATATCGAGTTTGAATTCAGTGTGCCCATTCCCGGTGTCATTCTGCCCCAGGAACAATGGGCGCGCACTGCTTTGAAACGCGTCCCCGAAGGTCTGATCAACTGGACTGAACTCTTCGGCCGTGACGCCCCCGTCATCCTCGACATCGGCTGCGGAAACGGGCGTTCACTGCTGAATTTCGCCATCCAACACCCCGAATACAACGGCCTCGGTGTGGATGTGCTGCCCGTCGTCATCCGCTATGCCACCCGCCGCGCCAATCAACGCGGACTGCTCCACACCCGCTGGGCCGTCATCGGAGGTCGCGAACTTCTGACGCTGCACACCCCCGAACACTCCGTCACCGAAATTCACTGCTACCACCCCCAGCCGTGGTACAGACGCGACCAGATCGGCCTCAGACTGATCACTCCCGAGTTTCTGCTGCTGGCACACCGGGCCCTCCAGCCAGGCGGAAAACTCGTGCTCCAGACAGACCACCCCGGCTACTGGAAATACATGCTCAGCATCCTCCCCGTTTTCTTTCACTGGACCGAAATCCGGACACCCTGGCCACATGCCCCCAAGGGCATCACACGCCGCGAAATCATTGCCCGCCAGCGAGGACTCCCGATCTTCCGCGGTGAAGGCACTCCACGTCCGAATCTCGAGCCCGCCGCAGCCGTCCAGCTCGCCGAAGCCCTGCCACTCCCCGTCTTCAATGCAGACCGCAGGCTCCTCGAACTCGATCGACTTGAATACGAACAGCCACACCGGCAGCAACGCACTCCACGCCGCAGACGATTTCCCAGGTAATGCCCGAACTCTCACTCCAGCCCCGTCTCTCCAGCCGGACGTGAAGACAGCCGGAATGCTCGCGGGAGCAATTCATTCAGACGAACGACCTCCGGCTGCGTCCCTTCTGCAGAAGCAGCGTCGTCCATCAGTACCAGCAGCTCGCCGCCGAATTCCATCAGAAACTGTCGACACGCCCCGCACGGCACGGCCAGACCCGTCAGCGAAATACAAATTGCCCGAAACTCACGATGCCCGATCGACACTGCATGGCAAACCGCTGACCGCTCCGCACAAATCGTCAGGCCCCACGATGCATTCTCCACGTTGCAGCCCGTAATAATCTCCCCGGACGCCGTCAGCAATGCCGCGCCCACCGCAAACCGAGAATACGGTGCCCATGCCCGCAAACGCACGGCCCGCGCAGCACGCTGCAATTCCCGCCATAATTCCGGTAACTCAGCATCTGCCATACACGCCTCCCGTTTGTTCAGCTTCCCAGGCCGCGATGGTTCCCGGAATCAGTCGCCAGCTGCTGCACGACGTCCAGCAATTCACGGAGCGCCCCCGACGAGGCACGACCATAACTTCTCGGTCCATGCCCGGGCACACCGAAATGCAGCAGCCCCGGAACGGCTTCTGAATCCACGATTTCACGCACACCTGCATGCAGTTCAACACAGCCGCTCAGCCGGAGCACCTGCTCTGCGTTCGAACCTCGAATACCGCCCCCCGCAAGAATCTGCACACGCCCCCTCGACTGCGCGCATAAAGCCCGCAGTGTCAATGCCCCCGCAAGCGCCGTTGACGCTCCGCCGCTGGTCAACACCCGATCCACTCCACAGGCCGCCAGCTGCTCGAAGGACTCCTGCAGATTCCTCGTGCAGTCGAACGCCTTGTGGAAAACAAACTCGGCACGTCCGCAAAGTGCTCGAAACTGATGACACTGCCGTTCATCCACCTGACCGGAAGAATCCAGAAATCCCACTGCCAGGCCCGCAACCCCCTCGCCCAGCATCCATTCCGCATCCCGAAATATCTGCCGTAACTCCCGCTCGCTGTATCTGAATCCTCCCTCTCGCGGTCGTACCATGCCGATGATCCGGCCTGAAAACAACCCAATGGCTTCGCGCACCAGACCTGCAGAGGGTGTCAGACCACCCAGAGCCATTCCGCTGTTGAGTTCGATCCGTGCTACTCCCTGTTCCGCTGCCAGCTCCACGTCGTCTATGCCGCCCACACACAATTCAACCAGAATCTCTCCGGAAACTGCAGCTGCCATCTCTCCTCCATTCCCGACCATCCAAATCGCACTCGCATGCCTGACCACCGCAGTCTAACATGCAGCACCAGACGTACCAGACACCTGCAGGCCCTCCATCGCACTGACTGGATCCGGAGTTTTTGCGGCATGATGATCCTTGCACTCGTCCTCATGGACCCCGCGATCCTGTCTCCCAGACCCTGGCAGGTGCTCCAGCGAACCATTGACAACTCAGAGACAGACGTCGCTGCAGTCACCGCTCCCGGCAAAGCAGTTGTGCAGCTCAAACTCAGCGGAAATGAATGGTCGGACAGCGACACACGTACAGAATTCCGCCTGGTTCCGGCAGCCGTGCCCGCTTCTGCAAACCCACCGGATGCGTCTGTAAAATCAGCTCTGTCGGTCGCCCCGAATACCACCTCTGACGGCTGGCAGGTCCTGCCGCTTCAGACACTCACGCCCTCTCAGACACCCACACCTGCGGACTCGCCCCCCGCCACAGCCACAGCTGAACTCACACTGCCCGCCGGTGGCTGGTATCGGCTTGAAGTCCGCCTGCAAACCACAAACGGAGGCCCCTCCAGAGTGCTGTCTGTCGAACCCATCGGTGTCGGCGAAGTATTCCTGATCGCCGGTCAGTCGTATGCCACCAACACCAGCGACGAACGCCTGCAGGTGCTGGACAGTCGTCGTCGAGTTTCCGCGTATCACTGGGAAACGGGGCACTGGCAGCCGGCCGATGACCCGCAGCCAGCGCCGGATCGCAGTGACGGAGGATCCATCTGGCCTCCCGTTGGCGACCGCCTCGCAGAGGTCCTGAATGTGCCCATCGGTTTTGTCAACGTCGCCGTCGGCGGGACGTCCACGCGTCAGTGGTCGCCGGATGGACCTTTGTCAGCGCGGCTGCACAGGGCAGGGCAGAGCGTCGGAGTCTTTCGCGCGGTTCTGTGGCAGCAGGGGGAATCGGACGTCATTGAAGGGACATCGGCAGACGAATATGTGAATCGCCTGCAGGCCATTCGTGCCGCCGCCGTTCAGGCATGGAAATTCCAGCCGCTCTGGTTGTGCGCTCAGTCGACCCATCATCCCACCGTCTATCAGAACCCGGAAGGCGAAGCGCGCATTCGCACTGCTCTCGCCACCGTCAGCCGCCTGCCCGGGTTCGGCAGCGGGCCCGATACGGATGTACTCACCGGCCCGAACCGGGGTGGTCCCGGTTCACGTCGCCACTTCAGCCCGCTCGGTCAGCGCAATGCTGCCCGACTCTGGAGCGATCTGCTGCTCGCACGTTTTTTTTCTTCGGCCAAATCCACACCATGAATCTGCTTTTCGCTGTTCTGCTGGGTCTCGTTCAGGGCATCGCTGAATTCCTGCCCATCAGCTCCTCAGGCCATCTGGTGATCGCACAGGCACTGCTGCTGCAATTCTCCTCCCAGCCGCTCCCGGAATGGCTGCAGGGAATGACCATGAATGTCGCCCTGCACTTCGGTACGCTGCTCTCCATTACCGTCGTCTACCGTCGCGAACTCCTCGACGCAGCCCGCCAGCCCCGACTCCTGATCCAGCTTCTCATCGCCTCCATCCCCGTCGCCATTGTCGGTGTGGGATTCAAGGATGCTCTCGAAGCTCTGTTCAGCAATCCCCTCGCTGCCGGCTGCTGCCTGCTCGTGACCGCCGGTATTCTGCTCACTGCCAGACGAGTGCAGTCCGGCAACGTCCCCCTGAACGCACTGCCCATGCACTCCGCTCTCTTCATCGGCATCTTCCAGGCCATCGCAGTGCTCCCCGGAATCTCCCGCGCCGGCAGCACCGTCGGAGCGGGCCTGATGTGCGGCCTGAAGAGCAGCGAGGCGGCGCGTTTTTCCTTTTTTCTGGCCATTCCAGCCATCGGTGGTGCCACACTCCTCGAAACACTCAAGGTACTGACGCGCGGTGATGCCACCCGCCCGGAATGGCTGCCCGTGGCGGTTGGTGCCTGTGTGAGCTTTCTTGTGGGAACGCTCAGCCTTCGCTGGCTCATCAGGCAGCTGCAGGCCAACCGCCTGCACTGGTTCGCCGGCTGGTGCCTGGTCGCAGGTTTATTGACAGTTTTCTGGCAGCTGAACTGATGTCCGGCAGCTGAACTGATGTCTTCCCGGAGCACCCGCTGTGTCTTCTCCACTCTCAATCATTCGCGGCGCCTGCGGACATGACTGTCCCGATACCTGTGCCTGGTTCGTCGACGTCTCTGACGGCAAAGCGCTCTCGCTTCGCGGTGACCCGGAGCATCCCTTCACCCGCGGCACACTCTGCGCCAAGGTCAATCATTACCTTGAACGCGTCTATCACCCCGATCGCATCCTTCATCCGCTGCGCCGCACGGGTCCCAAAGGGCAGGGCACCTTTGAGCGGATTTCGTGGTCTGAGGCACTGGGTGAAATCGCGACACGCTGGAGCCGCATCATCGAAGCAACCGGGCCCGAAGCGATCCTCCCGTTCAGCTCCGCCGGCAACCAGGGACTCATTCAGCATGCGTCACTCGACCAGCGGCTGCTGGGTCTGCTGGGCGCCAGTCGCCTTGACCGCAACATCTGCGGCGCCGTGGCCCACGCCGGACTTTGCGCGACCCAGGGCAATGGTGTGGGTATCAATCCGGAAGACATTGTTCACAGTCGACTGATCGTCCTCTGGGGCACCAATACCATCGTCACCAATCTGCATCTCTGGCCGGTGATCACGGAAGCCCGCCGACGCGGTGCAAAAATCATCTGCATCGATCCCATCCGGACCCGCACGGCCGAAGCGTCCGACTGGCATCTGCAGATTCGACCCGGTACCGACACCGTGCTTGCCCTCGCCGTCATGCACGTGCTCTTTCGTGACGGAAAGATTGATCATGACTATGTGTCCCGATATGCCGTCGGCTGCAGCGAACTGGCAGAACGCGTGCAGGAGTGGTCGCCCGGCCGCGCCGCGGAAATTACTCAACTCACCACCGCAGACATCGAACAGTTCGCACATGAATATGCCACGATTCAGCCGTCCCTGCTGCGCCCGCTCATCGGACTCGAACATCACCGCAACGGCGCCATGATGTTTCGCACCATCGCCTGCCTCCCGGTGCTGACGGGTGCCTGGAAACATCAGGGAGGCGGTCTGTCGCGATCCACCGGAGCGTTCCAGTACTCGCTGCTGAACATCGATCGGCTGCTCATGCCCGAAACCCACAGAAACAACGTCCGCACGCTCAACATGCGCGATCTCGGACGTGACCTCTGCAACGAAAAACTCAGCCCGCCCGTTCGCTCACTGCTCGTCTGGAATGCCAACCCGGCCGCCTCCATGCCCAATCAGCCACTCGTACGACGCGGGTTGCTCCGCGATGATCTGTTCACCGTGGTCCATGACCTGTTTCTCACAGACACCGCTCGCTGTGCCGACATCGTCCTCCCCGCAACCAGTCAGCTTGAACACCTCGACCTCGTCCCGGCATGGGGACATCACTATCTCACGCTGAATCTGCCGGCCATCGCACCCGTGGGCGAATCCGTAGCAAATACAGAACTCTTTCGCCGGCTCGCTCTGGCACTCGGACGCTCCGAACCCTGGCTGCAGGACTCCGACGAAACCCTCATTCGGACCGCACTGTCATCCTCACACCCCATGCTGGAGGGCATCACATTTGAGTCGCTCAGGGTTCGCGGCTGGCAGCACCTCAATCACCCCGAAGACTGGAGACCCTTTGCCGAAGGAGGCTTCCCCACGCCCTCCGGGAAAGCAGAGCTGTACGCGCCCGGACTGCAGGAAACATTCGGCGTGGATCCGCTGCCGGGGCCGGGTGACTTCGAACTGCCACCCCTCGGAATGCTCCAGCTGATCTCCGGCAAAACTTTGCACTTCCTCAATACCAGCTACAGCCACATTGACCTCCACACCCGTCGTGAAGGCAGGCTGGAAATCGACCTGCACCCCGACGATGCCGCAGCCCGCAATCTCCATGATGGACAACTCGTCCGTGTCTCCAATCCGCAGGGCGAACTCACTGCCTGGTGCCGCATCTCTCTGAAAGTCGCCCGCGGTGTCGCGAGGCTGCCGTTCGGAGGACTCGTCGACGCACTCGGACACTCCGCACACGTCAATCAACTCACTCCGGAGCAACCAACAGACTGGGCCGGCGGCAGCGGCTTCTACGATACATTTGTGCATGTCAACCCAGCTGCCGATCTCTCTTGAGAAATCCCGGAAAAAGGTGCATTTCAAGGCGAAACTCTTCGCGAAAACAGCGATCAGAAATCGTTCGGGCGAAGCCCCCGGAAATCGTCCCGCGGTCGTTTGACACTTGGGCCGTGGCCAGTAATATCGGGGGCCGTTGAGTGAGCTGTCGTGGATGGATTTCTGCACCGTCCACGCTCTAACCTGTCATCAAGATTCCTGTCCGTTGGCGCTGCCGATCCCGGTCCTCGTCGAATAGTTCTGCCCACTGCGAATTTCTGCATCGTGGTGCGCATGCTGTCCGGCCGTGTCGTGTCGCGCGCTTCTGTCAGGCAGAGGGAGATTGGGCGCATGACGCAGCCCCGTGGTCATGACGACGAAATTCCGCCGAATAGTCTGCGCGTCCACAGCGGTCACGCAACCCCCGGTCATCCGCACGGCCACGTGCCGGCTTCACAGAGCCTCGAAAACGCTGTCAAAGCCAGCGTCGGCGAACAGAACTACCAGCACTGGTTCCACCGCCGCAGCCGCTTCTCCGTCTCCGGAGACCAGCTGGTGGTGCACGTACCCAATCCGTTCATCCTCAACTGGATGCTCAAACGCTTCCGCACGCCGCTCGTCCACGCCGCCAGAAAACTTCTCGGCGCGTCCGCCGGTTGCCAGTTCGAGGTCGACGAGACTCTGCTCAAGGCACTCGCCGATTCCCCCGCATCAGCTCCCGCCCCCGTTGACCAGACGGCCCACGCGGGCGCTCAGAGCCCCTCCGACATTGTCGCGTCCATCGGCACCTCAGCAGATGCCGCGGTAAACGCGCGGACACTGCCGGTTGCCCAGGCTGTGCGGTCACTCCAGCGTCGCACTTCGCCCGGAAACTCCACTCACCAGGCCGCCACTGCCAGCCCCGATGATCTCGCTGGGAACACCCGCCGCAGGTATCGGACATTCGATTCCTTCGTCACCGGTGAATGCAACGACCTCGCAGCACTCGCTGCACGCCAGGTGGCCGCCTCCCCGGGTGAGCGATATAACCCGCTGTTCATCTACGGGAGCACCGGCACAGGAAAAACTCATCTTCTCGAAGCCATCTGCTCTGAAACACGTCGCGCCTTTCCCGGACGCAACGTCATGTACCTCACCAGTGAAGCTTTCACCAACTGCTTCACTGCTGCACTCGCAGCCCGCACCGTTCCCTCATTCAGACAACGCTTCCGCAATGTGGATGTGCTCCTGATCGACAATATCGAATTTCTCGATAACAAACGGGCCACCCAGGAAGAATTTCTGCATACGATTGTCCAGGTGAGCGATCATGGGGGGCAGGTGGTGATCTCCGCCGACCGGCACCCCAAAATGCTCTCCAAACACCGCGATGAACTCACCACACGATTTCTCAGCGGTCTCGTCTGCCGCATGGAACCACCAGACCCCGAAACCGGCCGCAAACTGCTCATGTCCCTCTGCGCCGCCTCCAAAGCCGTCTTCAGCGAAGATGCCGTCGAC
>CAZLOQ010000051.1:15257-33844 GCA_964561125.1 uncultured Chitinophaga sp.
ATCCTCCGTCGCTGCTCCCGCAACATCCGCGAACTTCAGGGTGCCGTCAACCAACTGGAAAGCCAGTTCCTGCTCAACGGCCGCCGCATCACAGCCACCGTCGTCCGCAACCTCCTCGGAGGCATGGAAGAAGAATGCCGCAGACTTGTTCGTATCAGTGACGTCGAAAAACTCGTCTGCGAAATCTTCGGCGTTAATGCGACCGATCTGCGTTCCCCATCCCGCCGAAAAGCTGTCACTGTCCCTCGCTCTATCGCCATGTTTCTCGCTCGCAAACTGACCCAGTCAGCCTACCGCGAAATCGGCAACTATTTCGGCGGACGCGATCACTCCACCGTGGTTGCCGCCGAAAAACGAGTTGCCGGACAACTCGCCGCCGGCGCCCCCGTCGGACTCCCCGTTGCCCTTTCCTGCCGCTCCCTCACCGATCTCCTCGACGAACTCGAACGCAGACTCCTCTCCGCTGCCTCGTGAAACATCACATGCCCGGCACACTGCGAAATTACCTGACGTTCTTCACCCAGTTCCGAAAACGATTCGAAACAACGGGCGCCATCGCTCCCAGCAGCCGCTTCCTCGCTGCTGCCATGACTCGCTTCCTCGCTGCACGCCCCCCGCAACACCCAGTGCGGATCCTTGAAATCGGCCCCGGAACAGGACCCGTCACCCATCAGATCCTCCAACTCCTGCAGCCCGCTGACCAGCTGCACCTCGTCGAACTGAACCCCGACTTCGTCAGTCATCTCAATCAGCGTTTCCTGTCAGAAGCCTCCTGGAACAAAACGCGACACCAAACCACCATCCACCAGCTGCCACTGCAACAGTTTCACTCCCCCGCGCCCTTTGACTTCATCATCTCCGGACTTCCACTCAACAACTTCCCCGCCATACTCGTTGACGAACTCGTCACCACATACTTCCAACTCCTCAAACCCGGCGGAATACTCAGCTACTTCGAATACATGTACGTCCGACCCGTCCGTAAACGACTCACACGCGGACTCGAACGTCAGCGCATCACACAAATCGACGAACGACTGGCTGCACAGTGCCGCGAAACCCGCATTCAACAGGACAACGTCTGGCTCAATCTCCCGCCGGCATGGGTCCAGCACCACCGGAAACCGGAAAGCAATCCCGGTATCTGACCGGACATCACCCGCTCAGCGGACCCTGTACCCCAGCTTCAATAACTCCCCGCTCACTCGCTCCAAATGAGCTCCCTGGATCTCCAGCAGCCCCTCAGAGATCGTGCCTCCGGCACCACAGGACGATTTCAGCTTTGTCAGCAGACCGGGAAGATCGTCCCGATCCGGGTTTAAATCCCGCACCACGGTCATCACCCGCCCATGTTTCCGCTTCTCCACTCCCACCCGCAACGATCGTCCCCCCGCAGAGCGTTTGACGACCGGTGCCTCGATCGGGAGGCATTTGCATTCTGTTTCAGGCTTTTCACACCGTTCACAATGAGGCGGTCGGTCAAACCTGGTTCCTGCCAGCAATCCCATCACTTACTCCTGCTCCCCTGCGGCCTGCAGCCACTGCTGAGCCTGTTCGAAAAATGCCGTGTAGAATCGTTCGCGAGTCCGGTCGGTCGGGTGCGCCGCAAGGCCCGCTTCAGCAGCAACCACAGCCCTTCTTAATGACTGCAGCACTTCGTCTGTGTCTCCACGCCCCCGAGCCAGCAGGACGTCGTAGAAACAGACAAGCACCCTGCAGAAGCTGATGGCTGCCGTGGCCTCCGCACCCCACTCGGCCACACGCATTTCCGGGAACCCGGAAACCAACGGCCGCAGATCCGTCGGACGATATCGCAGTGTCGCTGCAAGATTCTGCCTGAAAGTCAGATTGTACTGATGAAATGACAGCGGAGAACTGAATTCCAGCACCGGATTATCGTCCGTATGCAGCACCCCGCTGCCGCAGAATCTTCGGTAGCCCGCCTCATCCAGATGCAGACTGTGAATCACATGCAGCGGATCCGTGATCGATATTCGTGCCAGATTTTCGCGCACCGCCGGAATCGCCATGCCGGATGACAACCGACCATAGTCAATCATCAGCGGTTCAGGAGTCCCGAGCAGAATTCCAAAGTTCGTATGTGTGTGGTTCAGGAACCACAACGTGGCATAGGGAAACACCTGCTGAAAGCCGCGCATCAGAATCTGCAGCTCCTCCGTGCTGATCGCCGCAAGCGGAATCCAGGCACAGGCGATCCCCCTCGGATTCAATCGCCCCCGCATCCGCTCAAAGTATTCCACCGTATACAAACTGCTGTTCTGACGGTACTGCAGATTGGTCACATCCGTCGCAATCACGTCATACCATCGCTGACCCGCAAGCAGATGATCCCGCGCATCATTGATGATCAGCCGAAAGCGAGGATGACCCAGCACATCGAGATTCTGCTGAGTGAGCAACTCTGCCGCCCGCGGGACCTCGGGCTCAATCTCCACACACCACGCATCAATTCCATGCGTCGTAATCGCATAACTGGTCCCGCCACTTCCAAATCCCACCGTCAGTTGACTCTCAGGGTGCGGGTGCAGAAGCAGTGGCAGATGGGCCAGCATCAGCGCATCCACCCGGGCTTCCAGATTTGTTGACGCCACCAGCTGATCATCGACGCACACCAGTCGATCAGGGCTGTCGGATTTCTGCTTGATGATCACTGTCCCGGTCGGCCCCGCACGAAATCGCTCGATCCGCGAAACCCGCTCTCCCGGCTGCGCAAGCGACACCTCGTGCCACGCTCCCGCATGCCACTCCACTGCAAACTCCCGCAACGCCGGACGTCGCTCATACGCAATCCACCCGGCCCCTGCCACGATCACTCCAGCCGCCGCAAATCGCAGGCCCCGCCCGAAAGACGGCTCGAAGCCCGGCCGAATCCAGATGCCCAGCCCGGCCGCGGCGACAAGCAGCAGCGCCAGCGATCCATGCAAACCGACGGCAGGAATCACCCGGAGTGACATCAGCAGCACTCCGGCAGCAGCCCCCAGAGTTCCCAGAAAACCAGCCGTCCCGGCCCAGCGACTCCGTGCCAGCTCGCTTCCCTCCGCTGCATCACACACCGCCGGATACACAAGCCCCATACTCAGGGCCGGCAAAAACATCAGCCCGAACACAAGTGCCGCCTCCGTGATGAAGATGTCGCTTAATGTGAGCATTCCATTGGCGGCTGGAACTGTAATCCAGTGGTAGTTCAGCGCAGCAGCCCGATTCAGCACCGGCCATGTCGCCAGTGTCAGCAGGCCGGTCGCCAGATTGGCGCACGAGAAGATCCAAAGTGCTCCGCCACCCGGCGTATTCTTGTACGCACGCTCCCCGACAAACCGACGCAGCAGCGGATACAACAGCAAACTTCCAATGCCCATTCCCAGCAGATAAGCCGCCAGCGACAAACTGAATGTGATCGAGGAACTGGAACTGACAATCCCCAGAAATCTCAGCCAGACAACCTCCAGACCCAGCGCCACTGCACCCGCCAGAAAATAAGCCACACGAAGCCCGCGACAGGCAAGCTTCACAGGCGGGCAGGGCAGAGCAGAGTGCCCCGCCAGACCGCCGACACCCGACACACCCGACACAGCGGCCGCACTCACCAACCTGTCAGCTGCCAGCCCCAGCAGACTGCCGGCACCACTGAAAATCAATGCCCCCGCGTACGCGCGGCCCGTCCCGAACCAGCGAACAAGCAGCAGTCCCGTCACGAGCGCTCCACAAACCGCACCCACCGTATTCCAGCCATACACCGCAGCCGGCCGCAAACGCCCACCCACCGGCACTCCGCCCAGGATCAGCGGGAGCGTGGCACCCATCCCCAGCGCTGCAGGAAGCAACAATCCGGCGGACAGCACAAAACGCATGCCCCCCAACAGCCAGCTGCTCTCACCGAAACTCGCCGCTGCCCAGCGATAACAACTATCCGCGACCGGAACCACCAGCGGCACCGCCGCCCCGCACAGACCAATTCCCGCTTCAACAGCCGCAAACGCCCGCAGCGGACGCGCGACCCGAGGCAGCACTCTTCCCGCCAGCAGACTGCCAAACGCAATCCCCAGAAAAATGGTCGTCAGCACCGCTGTCGTCGCTGGAGCACTCGCACCAAAACTCAAATGCAGCTGCCGCTGCCAAAGGATCTCCAGAGTCAGCGCACTGGCACCCGAACATGTCACCGCACAGCAACACAGACACAAAAACACACCGGCTCTTCGCATGAACGCCTTCCCGCTCCGTTAAATCGCACACGACTCAACCAGGATTTTTTTCCTGAGAATGCTACTCTTTACTCCCGGAATACACAAATTCCACTATCCCAGCCACGCTTCACCCCCAACTTCACGAAGCCAGTCACCGCTGCGCTTCAAAACTGGATCACCGTGCTCCATTACCCCCGAACTCACAATCACCGACGCCGACCACCCATCGCAGCCCCGCTGCTGACGGCCATTCTCGTATTGCTCGTCGGCGGATGCCTTGAAGGCTCCAGAAACACTGCCGAACGCAACACTGCCGACGGCAACACTGCAACTCAGCCCCGCTCGGTCTCCGCAAACCAGGCCCTTGAAACCACAGCAAAAGCTGCCACCGCAACGCAACCACCGGACGACTCCGCCAGCTTCGTCGGCACCGCCGCCTGCACCGCATGCCACTCCGCCATCGCCGACATGTGGCAACAACATCCCATGGCCAGGTCCATGGCCCACGCTGACGCACTTCCCGCCGGCTCCGAGTCAGCCATACCGATCGTCCATGGCATCACGCGCACCTATGATGCCAGACTTGAAAACGGCCACATGCTGCATCGTGATACCATGCAGACCGCTGACGGTCTCCCTGTGTATTCCCAGGAATTCGCCATGGACTACGTCGTTGGTTCCGGCCAGCGTGCGCACGCCTGGCTCCGCCGCGAAGGTGAACTGTTATTCCAGTCACCGCTGAACTGGTTCACCGCACAGGCCTGCTGGGATATCGCTCCGGGCTACAAACCCGATGATCCCCGTCGCTTTCGACGCCGAGTCACCGATGACTGCATCAGCTGCCATGCCGGTCGCCCGGCTCCTGCCGGACAACTCCCGAACCGTTACGCAGACCCCGCCTTCCACGAACTGGCCATCGGCTGCGAACGCTGCCATGGACCGGGCCGCGAACACATCGAATGGCATCGCAGCCTCGGACAACCCGGCAATAACCCCGCACCAGCCTCACACGATCCCATTATTAACCCCGCCAGACTCGCCCCGCACCTGCGCGAAAGCGTCTGCAATCAATGCCACCTCGCCGGCTCAGCTCGCATCGTTCGCCACGGCCTCGGCGAGTTTGACTTCCGCCCCGGACGCGACCTCAACGAATTCTGGACCGTACTCCACGCCGGCGCCGAAGTCGCTGAAGACGGCACCACCAAAGCCGTTAATCACGTCCAGCAGATGCAGGAAAGTGCCTGCTTCAAAAACAGTGACGGTCGTCTCGGCTGTATCTCCTGCCATGATCCGCACACAACCCCCGCTCCCGCACTCGCTGCAGACTTCTACCGCCAGCGCTGCCTCACCTGCCACAACTCCGCAGACTGCAGCGAACAGCAATCCCTCCGCCAGTCACAACAGGATTCCTGCGTCGCCTGTCATATGCCGCAGCGCGGTTCCCGGAATATCACCCACGTAGCTCAGACTGATCATCGAGTGCTGCGGAGATCAGAAGCGAAGTCTGAACCGTCCACACCACCGGGCTCCACTAACCCAGCCACGCTGCAGCTGCTGTTCTTCGGTAACTCACGACAGAACCTCGCCGAATGGGAACAGCAGCGGGCGATGGGCGCTGGACTCTGGGCTGTCCTCGCACGCAAGGGACTCCCGACACCACCGGCACTCGGACGCTTCTTCGATACAGCCCTGCAGGGTCGACCGGATGATGGACTCACCCTCGCAACACTCGCAGCCCTCGAATCCCGGTACGGCCGCAATGAAGCCGCCCGGCAGCACTACTCTCAGGCTCTCGCAGATCCGGTTTCTCGCGAAGCTGCCCTCGCAGGACTTCTCGATCTGGCATACCGCAGCAGCGACTGGGAACAGACTCGCCAACTCGCCGAAAAACTGCTCAGCCTCGACCCCGGTCACCCCGGCTGCCGTGCCGTACTCGCAGATGCCCTCTGGAATCTTAAGCGCCCCGACGAAGCCGTCAACGCCGCCGCCGAATCGCTCAGCCACGACCCCTCACAGCTGGAAGTTCGCCGCTGGTACGCACAGAAACTCCGCGAGGTCAACCGCCTCAGCGATGCAGAGGCCCAGCAGAAACTTGTTGAACGCATGCAGTCCGCGAGGGCCCCGAAATGAGCGTTGATCATGTGTCGCAGCAGACTTCCGAAACGCCGGCAGAGACACAGGCGGGTACACAGGCGGGTACACAGGCGGCAACACAGGCCATCACTGGCACTCGCCCCTCGTCAGTCAGCTTCAGCCGCACACGCCTCATCAAAGCCACTGCCGCACTCACGTTGCTCACGATAGTCACTGCCCTTTGCCTCCTCCCACTGCTCAGGCCGCCAGCCCTGCCGCCCGGAATTACCCGAGACCAGTACAATCGCGCTGCCACCGACTGGAAAGGACTCTTTCGTACTGAGCCCAGCCATCCGGACACGCTCATGCTGCTTGCCGAAACATCCCTCAAACGCCGCCAGCTTCCTGCTGCCATCGCCTGCTTCTCCGCCATCGACTCCAGCCACCCGCGCTACGGCAAGAGTGCACGTCTCCAGGAAGCTCAGGTGTTCCTCCAGCTCAATCAGGCCGCTGCTGCCGAACAGAGCTTCAAAACATTTCTCAGCCTCGCCGCCGCCAGCACCACCGACACCGATCCCGAACAGCTCGCCACAGCACGCCGCTGGCTCGCCTGGCTGATGGCTGTTCAGCTGCGCCCTGAAGACCGCGTTGAATGGCTGGACCAGCTGCTGAACGCGGGCCAGGCCGACGTCTACGACGCCAAGCAGCGATACTTCCCCACCCTGCTGATCCAGACTTCCAGCCTCGGCAGCACCCGCCTGCAGGAATTTATCGCAGAAGATCCCCGCAACCCTGTTCTGCTCATCGCCGCCGCCCGGTATGAAACCGCCGAAGGACGCCCGGAAGCCGCCCTCGACACGCTCAAACAACTTTACCGACAACATCCCGATAATCTGCCGGCCCTTGCAGCACTCCTCGAAGCACTCCATGAACTCCACCGGCCGGATGAACTGGTCGCCCTCAGTACGGCAGCGCCCCCGTTTCATCCCGCCGAACCGTGGCTGCTGACACAAATGCGAGCGGAGGCCGCCGTCCATCAGCAACACTGGGCCGATGCAGAGACTCTCTTCCGCGCCGTGCTCAGGCATGACCCCGCCAACCCTGCCTGTCATATGGGACTGGCAGCCAGCCTCGCAGGACAGGGCAGGGCGGTCGAACGAGAAGCCATCCTGAAAAGGTCACTGGTCCTCTCGCGCATCCGCGTGCAGTTATCTGAAGTTCGACCCAACGCCCCCGAAGCCGCTCGAAGACTCGCCGAGGCAGCCAGCAGCCTCGAACTCACCGCCGCTGCCGACACATTCTCGCAACTCGCGGATCAAATGTCAGCCACGGAGCCCATGCCATGAACACCATGAACGCCGCGATCTATCCGGAGTCCCGCAGCTTCAGCAACCCAAAACTCGCTCTCATCGCTCTCGCAGTGCTCTGTGGCTGCCGCCCGGAAAACTCCGAGCCCGCCACCGTCCGGAACAAAGCCGAAACACTGGCAGCCACCCAGTCCTCAGACCCGGCTCCAGCCCCGACGCCAACTCCGACCACCTCCTCCCCCATCCGCTTCCGCACTCTTGGCCCCGAATCCGGGTTCAACTTCACACGCTTCGACGACCAGCGCGGGCAATGGCGAATTCTGGAAACCAATGGCGGTGGCGTTGCCGTCCTTGATATCGATCTCGATTACTGGCCCGATGTGTTCCTCCCCAACGGCTGCCGCATTCCCATCGACCCCGCCGATCGTCAAACCCCCGGCCAACTCTTCCGCAATCGCTCCCAACTGAAATTCGACAATGTCAGCCGCCAGTCCGGACTTGAACAGTTCGGCCTCGGATACGGCTGCGCCGTTGCGGATGCCGACGAAGATGGCTTCGATGACCTCTACATCACCCGCTATGGCGGAAATCAGTTCTGGCATAACAACGGCGATGGCACGTTCAGCGAAATCGCCGCTGATAATGGCACACGCTGCACAGACTGGGGGTCCAGCGCCGCATTTGCGGATCTC
This sequence comes from uncultured Chitinophaga sp., assembly GCA_964561125.1. Taxonomy (GTDB): domain Bacteria; phylum Planctomycetota; class Planctomycetia; order Planctomycetales; family Planctomycetaceae; genus SXXK01. The sequence goes on from CAZLOQ010000051.1 coordinate 23,532, forward strand.
AATCGTGACGGCTGTCAGGATCTCTACGTCGTCAACTATCTCGCCGAATCCGACAGCAGCCCGCTGCTCTGCCCGGAACCAGCCAGTCCAACCGGCTTCACTGGCTGCTCTCCGGCACTCTTTAATGGAGTGCCCGATCGGATCTATCTGAGCGATGGCTCGGGCGGCTATCACGATGCGTCATCGGAATCCGGACTCGCAGAACTCCGCGGAAAAGGCCTGGGAGTCGTAATCTGTGACTTCGACGGTGACCACCTCCCCGAAATCTACGTGGCCAACGACGGCGAAGCCAACTTCCTGTTCACAATCGACGTCATTCCGGCTGCAGACGGCAGGAGACCCGGAATTCGACTCACCGATCGCGCTCTGCAGGCCAACGCCGCGCTCAACGAACTGGGCTACGCCCAGGCTTCCATGGGAATTGCCGTCGGTGACTTCGATCACAATTCCCGGACGGACCTGTTCCTCACCCACTTCTACGGCGACACCAATACTCTGTATCTCAACCACAGCGATCCCGGCGAGCTCAATTTTCACGACGCCACACGCGCTTCAGCACTCGGCCCCCCCAGCCGCAGCAAACTTGGCTTCGGTACCATCGCAGCCGATTTCGACGGCGACGGCTGGGACGACATCTTCGTCGCCAACGGCCATGTCGATGATCGCTCCTGGATGCCCGGAGGACAACCGTTCCGCATGGAACCACAACTGTTCCATAACCGGCAGGGACGCTTTGCAGACGTTTCAGCATCCGCAGGCGACTGGTTCCGACAGAGCTGGCTGGGACGAGGCGCAGCCACCGCCGACTTCAACCAGGACGGACGGCTGGACCTCGTCGTCTCCTCCCAGCTGGCCCCCGCAGCCATTCTGATCAACGAAACCGGCGACCCCGAACCTCTAAATCACCCGTCATTTCTCTCACTGATTCCCATCGGCACCGTCAGCACACGCACCCCGTGGGGCCTGACGCTCGAATCCGGACCAGAAAACCCACCCACAAAACTCCATTCTGGGGAGAGTTTTCAATCCGCCTGCGGTCGCGAGATTCTGTTGTGTCCCAAATCCGGGAAAGCCCTGATGGACGGCACTTGGCCATCAGGAGCAACTACAAGGGCACAACCACCCACCGGACATTACTTTTTCCAGGAAAACCGCGGATTATCACTCCGAAATCACTGAACATTCATTCACTACTGGGTCGGAATCAGCAAATTCCTGCGTCAGGGCTGCCGCAAAAGTGATAATCTTCTGCTGTCACAGACGAAATCTGACGCTAGTATTCTCTCTTCAGAATGAGACGTTCTTCGTCCATCGTTTTCTTATTTGTTTCTCCGGAGGCCTTCATGAAAAAATCGTTCACTCGCCCCCGAGGGTTCACCCTCATCGAATTGCTGGTGGTGATTGCCATCATCGCAATTCTCGTGGCATTGCTGCTGCCCGCTGTCCAGCAGGCCCGCGAAGCCGCCCGTCGCACCCAGTGCCGCAATAATCTCAAGCAGCTGGGAATTGCCATCCACAACTACCACGACACCTTCAATGCCATTCCCCCCGCAGAGACCCACACGGATTACAACCTCAATGGGGCAATTCGTGGACCTCGCCGTCTCAGCGCCTTTGTATCTCTGCTGCCCTACATCGAGCAGGCCAACCTGTACAACTCAATCTCCGCAGCGGTTGCCGCCCGCGGAGACAGCGGTCCGGTCCCCTGGGACGGTGGCTTTGCTCCGTTCAACACCCGCCTTCCCGCAATTCTTTGTCCATCCGACCCGGACACCACCGAAGGCGGCAGCATCGGCAAGACCAACTACATGTTCAGCCGCGGCGATGGCAACTGGGACCACAATCAGTGGTCGGGTAACGGTGGTCGCGGTCAGCGCGGCTTCTTCAGCTCTGCCGGTGACGGCAACGACGGCTCAAACGGCCGTAACCGCAACTTCCGCGACGTGGTTGACGGACTCTCCAACACCATCGCAATGTCTGAACGCTCCAAAGGTCAGCCTGGCCAGCGTTTTGCAAATGCTGGTGCCCTGTCTGTGAATAATGGCGGAGCCATGCGTGATAACCCGGCCAGCGTCCTGCCGAAACTCGTCCAGGGCCAGCTGCAGGGCGACTTTCGTACTTGGACCGGCACTCGCTGGCCGGACGGTGCTCCCGCCTTCACCGGTCACACCACTCAGCTCGGCCCCAATAAGGGTTGTTACGTTCAGGGTGGCTGGGACGGCGAAGACGGCATTTACGAACCCTCCAGCCGGCACACCGGCGGCGTGATCTGCCTGATGGGCGACGGTGGGGTTCAGTTTATCAGCGAAAATATCGACACCGGTCTGACGTCCTGCCCAGGTCCGGACAGCCCAGCAGCACGTGCCGGTGCCTGTGCACCCTTCACCCAGTTCGGACGGTCACCGTTCGGCATCTGGGGCGCACTCGGTTCAGTCGGCGGCCAGGAAGTGGTCTCCGGTACCGGGTTCTGATCCGACTGCCTGTCCAGAAAACCAGCTTGCAGAAGACCAGCTTGCCTGGTCTTCTGCTGTTTTCCCTGCCTGCCGCTTGATGCCCCCCTCCCTCATTACTTCCATAGGATCGGCAGATTCCGTTTTGTCTGCGTTCCCACAGGATTTCCAGCCATGGCTCGCTTTACTCCCTTCCTTAGTTTCACACTCCTCCTGGCTCTCGTGGGCTGTGGCGGTGCCGAAGGCCAAAAGCCCGTCTATCCCGTTTCCGGCAAGGTCACCATGGCCGGCGCTCCCATCGCAAAAGCCACCGTGATCTTCCAGCCACTCGGCAAGGACCAGGCCGTCGCCACCGCCATCACCGATGCTCAGGGCGTCTACAAACTCACCACTTACGACTCATACGACGGCGCCGCCGCCGGACAGTACGAAGTCATGGTCACCAAAACGGCCGCACCGGCTGCCAGCAATGCTCCCGTCCATGACCCTACGGGCGCCAACTCCACAACCCCGTCAGCTCCAACCCACAATGCCAAAAAGGCGACGGACGATACAGGCGCCACAATTGACCCCAAATGGAGCAAGCCAGGCAACGGCCTCAACGCCGAAGTCAAGGCAAGCGGCGATAACACAATCGATCTCAAGCTCGACTGAACCCGCTTTCCACTGGTTTCCCATGTTCCGGCCCATTCCCAAAGCTACCGGAATTCTTGTCGCCCTGATTGCACTCCCGGTGCTCTCAGGGCTTTTTTTGTGGTTCGCCAGTCTTCGCACTGAACCCGAAATCATCGAGAAAGCCCGCGCCGAACTTCGCGCCCGCCGCTATGCCGCAGCCGAATCAGAAGCCATCCTGATCGACGCCGATTCCCCCCTCTTCATTCCGGCAATGCTCATTGCCGGTGAAGCTGCCACCCGCCGCAAAGAACTCCTCAAAGCCGCCGAATACTACCGGCAAATCAAACGCGACGACTCCCCCGACGGCCTTCGCGCCGCTGCTGCACTCGCCAACGTCGCCATTCACATCGGGCAGCTTGCCGAAGCTGTGGAAAACTTCCAACTCGTCCTCCGGCATCGTCCCGATGATCTCGCTTCCCATTCCCGCATCGCTTTCCTTTACGCCGCCGCCAGTCGCAGCCAGCAGGCCCGACCACACCTTGAAATCCTCCTCAAAAGCGGTTCCGCCACCGCTCAGGAACTCGCTCTCCTCAGCGACCTGCAGCGGCCCGTCGATGAACGTGAATTTCTCCGGAAATCCCGCCAGCTTGTTTCGTCCGACCCCCATACTCGGCTGGGACTTGCCGCCTCCGACTTTCTCGATGGCAAAATCACCGCCGCCCGCACAACCCTCGAAGAACTCCTTCGTGAAAACCCGGCAGATTACGATGCCGCCGCACTTCTGCTGGAACTGCTCGCCGAATCACCAGGCAACGACTTTGAGCAGCTCGATCGTCAGCTGCACGCCGACGCCACCCAACACCCCGATCTCTGGTTCGCTCGCGGTGTCAGGCTTCGCGAACACCAGCCACGGATGGCCGTTCGCTGCTTCCTTGAAGCACTCAACATCGCTCCGTTCCACCGCCGCGCCTGCTATCAGCTCAGTCGACTGCTGACAGCACTTGAACACCCCGCTGCCATGGAATTTGCTCAAATCGCCTCTGATCTGTTCACGCTCTCCAGTGCTCTCAAACGCGCTGCTGACTCAGATGCACTCGATCAATCCTCCCTGCAAACCATCGTCCGCATTCTTGATCAACAGGGTCGCGTCTGGGAGACCTGTGCATGGGCACAACTTGCCCGACAGGCCTCGCCAACTGCCGCCTGGCCCGAACCTTACCTGCAACGGCTCGCACCGCAACTCTCCCGCGAACTTCCCATGGCCCTCCCGGAACGGCTCCCCGCCAGACTGCTCGCCGCCACAGACTTTCCCGAGTATCGCCCCGGAGACCGACCCCGAAACACAAACATTTCCCCGGCTTCCCCAGCCTTCACCCGCAACCCTCTGAGATTCCATCAGACCACTTCCAGCGGACTCGACTTCACCTGCATCAGTCCCACCGATCTCTCCACTCCAGGTCAGCGGATGCAGGAACAAACCGGCGGTGGCATCGCCGTGCTGGACATTGATCACGATGGCTGGCCCGATCTTCACTGCACACAGACCGCCCGGTGGCCCTCCGGCGCTGCCGAACCTGTACCCGATCCACAGTTCCCGGATCGCACCTTTCGCAATCTTCGTGGCAGCCGTTTCGCCGATGTCACCGGCAACTGTGGCATCAGTGATCTCGGCTTCAGCCAGGGAGCTGCCGTCGGAGATCTCAACCAGGACGGCTTCGACGATCTGTATATCGCCGGCATCGGCCCCAACTCCCTCTGGCTCAGTAATGGAGACGGTACGTTCTCGCCTCATCCACTCCCCATACACAGCAACCCCCTCCGCTGGTGCTCCAGCTGCGCTATCGCCGATCTCAACAATGATGCCCTCCCGGATCTGACGGATATCAATTACGTCTCCGGCGATAACGTCTACTCCCTGATCTGCAGCGGTCGCGCCTGTTCCCCGTCCACCTTCACAGGCACGCTTCCTGAAGTGCACTTCAGCCAGGGCGATGGCACGTTTCAGACCATCGCCGCCAGCGTTCCCGTGGCCGACGCCAAAGGGCTGGGACTGGTCATCTTTCGCGATTCCACCGATGCCACCCCTTCCATCTTTGTGGCCAATGACCAGACGCCGAAATTTCTGCTGAAACCCGAGCTCTCTGAAGGCCGCCTGCAGCTGATCGACCACGCGTCCCGAACAGGTCTTGCCTTCAACGGAGATGGAGTGCTCACTGCCGCCATGGGAATTGCCGCCGCCGACCTTGATTCCAGCGGTACCACAGACTTCTTCGTCACCAACTTCCGCGATGAACCCAACACCCTCTACCTGCAGCTCACTCCAGGACTCTTTCAGGATGTCTCCCGTACCTCAGGCCTCGATGCACCAGGTCTTCCGCACGTCGGCTGGGGAACCCAGTTCCTCGATGCCGACAACGACGGAGATCTGGATCTCGTCACCGTGAATGGCCACATCGAAGACTACCGGGATTCCGGTGGCGAATTCGAGATGCGCCCCCAGCTCTTCCGAAATCAGGGGCAGCTCCGATTTGAAGAAGTCTCCGCCGACGAGGCCGGGCCGTGGCTGTCCCGAAAAACGCTCGGACGCGCCCTCGCCACACTCGACTGGAACCACGACGGCCTCATGGACTTCGTCGTCGGAAATATCAACTCCCCTGCAGCACTCGTCGAAAACCAGTCACCGCCGGCAGGGCCGTTTCTTGAACTGCATCTGCACGCAGTCTCCAGCGACCGGGACGCGTGGTTCACCACAGTCGTCCTCGACAATGGTCATACCCCGATTCACGAACAACTGCGGGCCGGCAGCGGCTATCATGCCGCCTCACAACGAATCCTCCTGCTCACTCCAGGCCCCCAGGCGGATTTCAATACAGCCGGCCTCACACTCACTGTCACATGGCCGAGCGGCAGCACCCTCACCCTGAACAACGTTCCCATCAACAGTCGACTGAATCTCGTCGAAAATCGCGCGGCAGCGTATCCCGCGCCCGATTAACACTGCCTTCCTTTCTCCGGCCGCCGCATGTCAGGCAGCAGCTCATTCACTCCCACCAGACCCCGCCGCCGATCGCGAATCCTCCTCGCAGTCGCCGTGGTCGCCGCAGTCGCAGTCGGCGCCTCACTGATCACAGCCGTTCTCCGGCTCCGCTCCCCCGCCACAGAAGAACTGCTCCGCACAGCCAACCAACAGCTGCGCCGCCGCGAATATGCCGCAGCACTCGAAACCGCCCAACAAATTCTCAACCGACAGACCACAAGCCCCGAAGCCCTCTGGATCGCCGGTCGCTCCGAACTGGGACTCAAAAATCCCCGGGCCGCCGCCGAACACTTCCTCGCCATCCCCTTAAACTCCCCGAGATCCCCGACAGCAGCCCTCGAAGCTGCCGAAATTCTCCAGCAGCGGCTCGCACGCCTCACAGATGCCGAAATCGCATGGCGAAAAGCCCTCGACTCCGCCCCCGATGACACCACCGCTCTCACCGGCCTCGCCCGACTCCTCGCACTCGCCGGACGTCGCAGCGAAGCCACACCACTCATCCTGCGACTCGTCCAGCTCCAGCACCCCTCCGAACTGCTCATCGCCCTCGCACGCCCCTCAGGAACTCTTCAGGACCCAACGCTGCTTCAGCAGGCGGCCATTGCCAACCCGAATGACCCACTGCTGCTGCTGGCACAGGCGCGAGCCGCCGAACAGTCAGGAAATGTCGCCCGCGCCGCTGAACTGTGCCGCAAAGCACTGACCTACGCACCTGAATTCCTGCTCCCACCCATCCATGCAGAACTCGGACGCTGTCTGCTGCTGCTGGATGACATCGAACAACTCCGCCGCTGGCAGCAAAGCCTGCCCAAAACACTTGCTGGATCCCCGGATCTCGTCCGGATCACCGGCCTCCTCCGCCTCCGCGAGAATCGACCGGCAGACGCCCTGCCACTGCTCGTTGACGCAGCCCGCGCCCAGCCCGAACACAGGGACACCCTCTGGAAACTCTCCCGACTGCTCGAACAGGCCACTCTGCAGGACGCCGCCACACGCTGCCACCAATTCCTCGAAAAGGATCGACGGCTGCAGGAAGCCCAGGATCGAGTGCTCTTCTCTGAAGAATCTCAACCCGCCGACGCAATCGAACTTGTTCACGCCTCCCTGAACTGCGGCCGACTCATCGAAGCCGCAGGCTGGGCCCGACTGGCCGCCAAACGCTTCCCCGAGGACACCGAATTACCTGCTCTGGCAGACCAACTTACAAGACTCGCCGCCGATGCCCCGCTGCAACTCTTCCAGAATGCCGCCAACCCGGTCAGCAACCTGACCCCCGAAGACATCACGCAGGCGATCGATCGCCTGCGACCACTGCAGACAGCCCGACCAGACACCAGTCCTGTGATCTCACCTGGAGCCTCAGAACAGACATCCGATAACAGCACTCCTGTCGCCTTTTCAACAGTCGATCCTTCGCTGGGATTCAACTTCACCTTCGTTAACGGCTCCACCAGCGCCCCCTCACGCCGCATGTATGAACTCACCGGCCCCGGTGTCGGCGCTGTGGATCTTGATCACGACAGCTGGACAGATCTTGCCATTACCCAGGGTGGCAGCTGGCAGAACAATCGCAAGTCCTCGACCGAACCTGTTCTCGAAATCTTTCGCAATCTCCGCGGCGAGCGTTTTCAGAGTATCTCCGATCCTGCAGGCTGCACCGCAAACGATTTCGGACAGGGGCTCGCTGCCGGTGACATCAATCAGGACGGATTCATCGATCTCGTCACCGCCTCACTGCAGGGAGCAAGACTCTGGACCAACAACGGGGACGGCACGCTCACAGATCATGGCATCCTGCCGGAATCCGCCGGCCAGTGGGTCACCAGCTGCGCAATCGCAGATCTGAATGCCGACTCTCTGCCTGATCTCTTTCTCGTCACTTACCTCGGCGGACCTGATGTCTTCTCGTCACTCTGTGATGATGGTACCGGTCAGTCCGTCATGTGCCTTCCGGCTGTCTTCCCCGCTCTCCCCGACCTGCTGCTGCTCAATGACGGTGCCGGCTCCTTCACCGACCACTCCAGCGATCTCCCGGAATCCAATGCCCATGGCAAAGGCCTCGGAATTCTGATCATGCACAACTCCGCCGCCGGCGAACCCAGCGAACCGGAAATCTTCATCGCCAACGATACCACCCCCAACGCACTGCTCAGCCGTGATCCACTCACAGCCTCATGGTTCGATCGCGGCTTCGCCTCCGGCCTCGCTGTCAGCGGGCAGGGCAGGGCCGAAGGCTGCATGGGAATCGCGGCCGCCGACCTGAATGCCGATCAGATCCCGGATCTGGTGGTCACAAATTTCCTCGGTGAAGCTCACGCCTGGTACGAATCCCAGCCAGGCGGGAACTGGGATGATCGACGCTCAGCCAGCCTGCTGGAACAGGCCACCCGGAGTGTTCTGGGCTTCGGCACCTGCTTTGTCGATGCCAATCTGGACGGACACCCCGAACTGTTTATCGCCAACGGACATATCGATAATCTCGAACATCTCGGTCGGCCCTGGCGAATGCCCGCACAACTGTTCACTGCTGCCGGCGGTCAGTTCCGGCTGCTGTCCCCTGAGTCTCTCGGATCGTGGTTTCTTCAGCCCCACATCGGCCGCGCCGCCGTTTCACTCGACTGGAATCGCGATCACGCCCCGGACCTTCTTGTGGGACTGCTACACGAAAATTCTGCGCTGCTCACCAACTCCTCGCCCGACCGTGGTCAGGGGATCTCGCTCACACTGGTCCGCCAGCGTGGCGAACGTCACCCCGTCGGCGCCCGCTCCACCATTCTTTCTGAAAACCAGTCGCCGCTCGGACCGTCACTGCAGATTTTTGCCGGCCACGGCTATCAGTCTGCCGCTGACACAACACTCATCCATGGCTGTGGCCCGAGGAAAACAGTTCCCACGCTGAAAATCACTTGGCCGACAGGCACCAGCGATGCGTTTCATCACGTGGAAACCGGTTCCCACTACATCCTGATTGAAGACCGCAGCCAACTCTGGAAGCTGCCGAAATAACAGGCTGCCTGATCACACGGCGCGCGGAATTTCGAAACCCTTCCGAGGTACCCGAGCGAAGAATCCTGCGGCCTGTTCGTCACCCACAATCGATTCCGCCTTCGCATCCCAGCGAATCACGCGACCAGGACACGCTGCGATGGCCGCCAGATGACAAACATTCATCGTCTGAACGTGGGTGTACACGTCCGAAACCGGAAGGCCACCTTCCGCCAGACAACGGAAAACGTTCTGCTTGTAGCCCTCAAATGATTTGCCCTTGCACAGCTCCTGCAGCTTTCCTGTCAGCCCCCGCAGCAGCTTGAAGGATGGAACGACGTCGCAACGTGGTCTTCTGCATCAGTGGTGTCTTGTGTGAGGCCGGCAGGTCAGGAGAAAAGACAGGTCGTGGAGTTTGAATATCCGGGCAAGACGAGGCAAACACGCACCATACGGAAGCGAGTCCCCCCTCTGACTGGCCAGCGCCATGTCGCGTCAGCTGCTCTGGCTTCAATCGACGCTGTGGCTGTCACTCTATCCGTGAGGTCCGTTTGATCCGTGGTCAAAAACACAATAGCGGACTCACGCCACGGTACGTCGAAACTGGCGCTGTCCACCTGATCTCTCGGCGATTTGAGTGATCTCCGCTGCGATTTCGGCCTGTAAGGCCAGCTCCACCAGCCCGGGGTGCAACCCCGGGTCAGCCCCCCCAACAAAGATGCACGCCCTGTAAGGGCAGCTCTCAGCTACGGCACCGGCAACGCCCCCTCCAACGCCCATGTGGAGGTGGGAACGGTTTTGAAACACAGAGGCACAGAGGAACACAGAGGAGTGAAGGCAGCGCAACGCAATCGTGCAAGGGTGCGTCCAAAGCCCACGGGCTTCACCCCGGAAAGCGCGAGCCCCCCAAACCAACCCGCCCCGCAAAGCCCACTGCCACACACCCGCCCCACACCGAACGCGCAGCATCCATCTGAGAACTGCCCTTACAGAGCGAAGCTTTCGCCGTCGGCCTGACCTCGCATCTCATGCCAGGCTGATAGACCTGGCCTTACAGCCGCAAACGCAGCTGAGCTGTTGCACCCAACCTTCGGCTTCTCACTTCTCACTTCTCACTTGTAACCGTTCACAGCCGCGTTACGGAAGGGGAGCAAGCCGAAGAAGTGGCGAGCACCGCAGCCCCCGACGGGCTCGCCCCGTCGGAGCTCAAGGTTCCCAGCTACACC
>CAZLOQ010000052.1:0-12860 GCA_964561125.1 uncultured Chitinophaga sp.
GGGACAGACCCTCGAAACGATTGGGGCGGTTGATGCGATTCAGGCGAAAGCAGCGCCGCCAGTGGTTGCACCGGTCCCGCCTATTCTGCCGCCCCACCGTTCGGCCGCCGGAGGCCCGCGGGGACAGACCCTCAGAACGATTGCAGCGATTGATGCAACTGAAGTGACCCGAGCGAAAACACCGACGCCCGCAATTGCACCGGTCCCGCCTATTCTGCCGCCCCAGCGTTCGGCCGCCGGAGGCCGCGGTGACAGACCCTCGGAACGATTGCAGCGATTGATGCAACTGATGCGGCTCAAGCGACAACAGCGACGCCCGCAATTGCACCGGTCCTATCTATTCTGCCGCCCCAGCGTTCGGCCGCCGGGGGCGCGCGGGGACAGACCCTCGGAACGATTAAGGTGGTTGAAGCGATTCAGGCGAAAGCAGCGCCGCCAGCGGTTGCGCCGATCGCGCCAATTCTACCGACCCGGCATTCGGCCACCGGAGGCGCGCGGGGACAGACCCTCGAAACGATTGGGGCGGTTGAAGCGGCTGAATTGGTTCAGGCGACAACAACGACGCCGGCAGTTGCACCGATCGCGACAATTCCGCCGCCCAGTGCACGGTTGCCGGAGTGTCTGTTCGTCGACGCGATGGTTCACCGGGAGCAGATCGCGATGGTTGCGCCAGGAGTTGCTGAAGGACAGCACCTGGTGCGAGACTGCCTCCCGATTTTTGCGCGAGGAGCTAAGATTGCCGACCGTGGCGCGAATGGTGTGCCGCGGCGGCTGGGAAAACTGCGTCACAACGAAGAAAGGTCAAGCAGATGGCATTGGGGGGCGTGTCTTTTTGCTCTTCACGTCAACGCCAATAACTCAATGACAGGAAATGAGTTACGCCCGTCTGAGAATCCAGACATGGCGCTGTGCTGCAGCATCGGGCCATGTATCCGACCGATGAAACACCATCACAGGCGTACTGCGCCGGACCTCCAGTCCGTCGCACAGTGTCGGGCGGTGTCGGGCGGTGAGCGGGGTGAACTACAGGTTTACTGCAGTCCCAGCAGCCACGAGAGGTTGGTGGGTGAAGGCGGGCCGAAGCGGGGTTCAAGAGAGACGCCGACACCGACGTTGTCCTTGCTCACATCGATTCCGAAACCGAAATGCAGGATCCAGTCGAGTCCGACGCGTGACATGGTGAGCGAGGTGCCCCGGGCCTCGCTTTCTGCAATGTCATAGGCAAACGAAGCTGTGGAAATCCACTTGGGGCTCATTTGATAGCTGTAGCTGCTGACGAGCATCTGGCTTTTGAGAAACTGTCCGGCGTTGACTTCGCGAAAGCCGGCATACAGGCTCCCGCGAAGACTGCGCTGCGTCAGGACCCCAACGCTCCAGGTGCTCCCGGCATCATCAAAGATGTCGAACGAGGCATCTGTGAGCAGACTGGTACGATCGCTGAAGTTCCAGCGATAGTGACTGTAGAACAGGCCGAAGTCTTCACCGAAGTTATCGCGATCTGACTGCGGGAAGAAGGTCGCTCCATAGTCCCAGACCATCCAGTCACGAATGCGTGGGTTATCGACAGGTCCTGCTTTGGTTTGCAGACGGTCGCGAAAGCTGATGCGCAGCGCCTGCAGGTTGTCGGCAACTTCGTGCCATGGAGCGCTCGTCCAGAGAGCAGCGCCGCTGCGAAGCGCGTAGTTGCGGGGATTAAACTGTGCCGGTATGGCACCAGGAAAAATCTGCGTTGGCAGCGTGTAGCGGGAGCGAAAACGTTCCTGTGAATTTTCATCGATTTCGTTGTACTGGGGAATGTCGTTGAGACTGCGTGAGGAATCGGTCCACGAGTACTCCAGCATGGTGTCGTGACGATGGGCCAGCCCGTTAACACCGAGAATTGCACTGCGGGCGAACGGGAACAGCTTCAAGGCTGTCATGCGGGCACGCAGTCCGGCGCTGGCCACCCAGCGGTCCATGGAAGCATCGGTGAACCCCTGCTCCCAGAACGCCGCTTCACCGCCAACGAATGGTTCCAGCGTAATGGGCCCGACATTTACCGGCGCTGCCAGCTCGTGCCGACTCATCGCTACGGCCCCCGAGGCGTTGGTGATGTAAGGGAGGCCGGCGGGGGTGAACGGATCGAGCGGATCGGCCGGGGCCTGCATGGGCTGCAGGTCGGCGTAGCCCACGCTGGAGTGCTGGTTCCAGTACACCCGACCACCGAACAGGGGCTGTGAGAAGGTGGAAAGGTCACCGCGCGGGAGCCACTGCGTATTCGCCTCAAAGCCACTCAGATCACCTCGGCCCCAGAGCATCCCGGACCACGCTCCGCCGTCCTGTCGCACTCCCAGGACCGTCTCGACATCCTTTTCGGAGTCAAAGCGGTTCTCGTGGTACTGTTCGAGGTAATTGCGGTCGGAAAGAAAGCCGATTTCACCGAACACGAGCGCGTCACCGCGCAGTTCCTGGCGATGTCGCCAGACCGCTTCACCACGGCTGCTGCTTTCGGGCTCCAGTCTTCGCCGGTCAAGCCCGAGATTGTCCTGACCGCCGTCATACTGATAATACAGTGTGCCGCCACCCTGCCAGCGACCGGCAGAGTTATCGCCTCCGTATTCCCCGCGAATTCCCGCTCCAGGTCCGCGCTCGCTGCGATAGTCAGCCAGCAGATCCCAGCGCTGTCCGGGCTGGCGCGGCAAACCCAGCAGTTTCCGCAGATCCCAAACCGTGTTCACCTGCAATCCAAAAATGCGGTCCTGACTTAATGCCACACTGCGGATCGGTATTCCGGGGTCTTCGGCCGGACCACTGACTTTCGGCAGATAGAGGACCGGAGTGTCGCCAAGAATCAGCTGGTTGTTAAGACTGGTAATCCATGTGGCATTGCCCAGAACCTGCTGGCCGGAAAGCGGGTCGATGCCGGTGAACATCGAAGGCCCCTGTTCCACAAACACATCGCTCGCCTGCAGTCGATAACCGGGCTTGCCATAGGGGCTGGTGGTGGCCCATGCGTTCTGAACGTGAAATCGATCGCGGCTGAGCTGCCGCATCCGCTCTCCACGAATCCGAAAATCGCCACCTGTGGTGGGTACGAAGGCCCGCAATTCCGCGTTCAGCAGCAACGCTCGATTACCCGCCGCATCAAAGAAACCATGCGTCGCCCGGATCGAATTCTGACCCTGACGAATGACGATGTTGCCTTCCAGATACACCTGAAACCGCGCGTCTGCCGGCTGCACTACAGTGCTTCCCGCCTCCAGCGCGTCCGATTCACCACCCTGAGTCCAGATCACCACGCGGTCAGCCGAAAGATCCACAAGCCCCGGCGCCAGACCAGTGCCGCCCACCGGTCCATCAAGACCGTCGACCAGCACATTCACCCCGCCCGTGACCACCGTCACACGCTCCTCCGGAACTGTGTCAGGAGTCGTGGACGATTCCACACGGAGCGGTGTGCCTGAACGCGGCCGAATCTGCACCCGGCGCGAACCGTCAGTTGAGTTGGGATTCGGGAGCTGCTGGACCGGGGGAGAAAAAACGTCGTTCGGGGACTGCAGACTGGCAGTTGTTGCTTCACCCGGGTCACCCGGATAAAGCCGCGCAAGCGCTCGACGCAGCAGCGGATGATCGCTCGAACCTGACTCCGCCGAATCCTGAACCTCAAACTGCGGCGCCGCCGCCGATTCCAGCCGGAATGCCATCGCACCCGACGCACGCTGACCGCTGCGAGTTGTCAGCGTCAGATCTTCCGCATACACGGCTGTATCAAACCCTGATCCCGTCTGCGCTACAAAAAAGGCCATCCGGGAACCAGTCAGCGACAGGTCGCCCTGAACCAGCGAAACACGGCCCACCACAAGATGCACCGTCATCCCGTCAAACCGCAGAATCTCCTCGTACAGCCCCTTCACCTGAATCGCCGCCGCAGCGTCTTCCGTGTAGCTTTCCGCGGGCGACACCATCGCGACACCGTCCTCGCCGCGCGCAAATCTGCCTTGCAGCCCGACAAGGGTCGCTGAGAGCAGCAGCAGCACAGTGCAGGACATCCGGTGCGGACGCATTCACTCGCAGTCTGAGAAAATGGGAGCTCGGGGACGAACAGGTAAAGACAGCCAGGATTGTTTCAGCGAAAACCAACAGCCGGAATCTGCCCGCAGCTGTTCGAAGCCGCAGACTATAGGCCGGACGCGGAAAAAGGGTCAATATCGCCCCGCCCCACCCTCAGACCACATACGTACGACCGGCTTCCCGGCCAGTCGCCTCGCCCCGCCTGCCCCGGCCACGTTCCTCGCTCGCTCCCGTTCCACCCCTGCCTGCCCCGAGTACAACACGGGGGACTGGCGTCGGCAACGGAATTTTTCCTGAAAATACTGTCCCTGTTCACTGCGGCCTGCGTGTAGATTCTGCAGGCCCGATTGAATCCGCGTCCGGAATTGCCGGAGGAGGCCGCAGGCGAACCGGGCCTACTTCAGAATTTCCACCGGCACCACCGCATTCACCAGCAGTGATGCAGCGATGGCGCCCAGTATCGGACCGGCAATGGGGATCCACGCATAGGACCAGTTGGAGTTGCCTTTTCCGGCAATGGGGAGCAGTGCGTGAGCCAGCCTGGGACCAAAGTCCCGCGCGGGATTGATGGCGTAGCCGGTCGCTCCACCAAGACTCAGGCCAATCGCCCAGACGACCAGACCCACCAGCGGTGCGTTGGCCAGCCCAGGTGATGCCTTGCCAATGCATGACGTAATCAGCACCAGAGCAAACGTACCAATGGCTTCGCTGAGCAGATTTGCAGGAGGGCTGGAGATGGCGGGTGATGTGCAGAAGACACCAAGTTTGGTTTTGGGGTCTGAGGTAGCGGCCCAGTGAGGAAGCCATGCGAGCCAGACGAGGGTGGCACCGCAGAAGGCGCCGGCTGTTTCCGCGAGGATCATTCCGGCCGCTTCCGAAAAGGACCGTGCGCCACTGATCAGATCCAGCACCGGCCCGACGGGATTGAGCGCCCCCGGGGCACCACAGGCACTGGCGACGAAAATGCCGCAGATCACGGCACACGCCCAGCCGGCAGAAACCACAATCCAGCCGGCGTTGCGCGCGAAGGAACGTTCAAGGCTGGTGGCTGCGCAGACGCCGCCCCCCAGCAGAATCAGGACGGCCGTGCCGAGAAATTCACCAGTCAGCAGGGGATTCATGGGCGTGGGTTCTGGGGTCGCTGGAGACAGGGTGGGAGTGCTGCGGGTGAAGATGATAGAGCACCCGGGGGCCGTGTGGAAGCAGTCCGGTGAACGATGAAAAGTTCGCGCCGCACACCATACATCCTTGTTTTCAGCAACCGAACCGGATAATTTCCCTGGAGTATTAACAGGAGTTGCCTCATTTCCGTGGAAGGAAAATCTGATATGCGGCACGCAATCGTGGCTCTGGTCATTGGTCTGGCGTCCTTTGCTCTGTCCTTCCGATCGGGTGCCGATGAAGCGACTGGTCGCGGCATAGCAGCACTGGCTATTCCCCCACACAAATTCCTCCCGGCGGACGCGGTGGCTGCGTTCACTGCGGACGGCAGTGATGCCCATCAGCCCGCTGTCAAACTCACCGCAGCATGGAAAGCACTCGAAGAGACCCAGTACACCGCTCGTATCTTCGACATCCTGCAGATGTTCGTCGAGACTTCGGGCGAGATGAACGGCATCGTGGCACGGCAGTTAATCGATCATGTGCGGGCCAACGGTGCTTCGGCTGCAATCGTTATCCGCGGACCGGAAAATGCACTTCCGTTTCCTGACAGTCCCTCTGCCGTCGTCGTGCTGCACAACGCTGAAAAGTTCATGCCGCTCGTTGCCAGCATTGTCCGCTCCGTGTTAGCGCAGCAAAACATCGAGGTGATCACTCGTCGTATCGGCAACCGCAAAGTCTCCACCGTTTTCTTCCCGGCGACACCCCCGCTTGGCACTCCGGAATTCAGCTGGTGGTCGGAAGGTGGACATTTTGTACTGTGTACCGGCATGGCCGCGGCAGAGCGTGTCGCAGAAACAGCAGATGGCAAAGCTCCGAATATCAGTACCCACGCCAGCTGGAAACAGCTGCGACAGGCTGACGACTTTACAGTCACAGAATTCGGCTGGCTGAATCTGGGCTGGCTGATGCAGAAATACGGCAGCATTCCGCTGCCGCCGTCACCCTCCGGGCGCGCAGTCACACCCGCAGACTTTTTCCGGCTCGCCGGCATCGAAGGCCTGAAAGATCTCACACTGCAGGGGGGCATCCGGGACGCTGAAACATGGAGCCGCATGCAGTTGAACGGAAAAGTCTCCGACACCGGTCTGCTGTCGCTCTGGCTGCAACAGCGTAACCTTTCACTCGCCGAACTCCCGCCACTCCCCAAAGGCACAAACGACCTGATGGCCGGGACCTTCGACATCTCAAAGACACTGGCAACCGGCTTACAGCAGCTGGAACAGTTCCTCAGCGACTTTGATCCGACTTCTGTGGATGAAATGAAGCAGTCACTGGCGACAGTTTCCGCGGTCCTCGGCAGCGATCTGCCGACAGCAGTTGCCGGTTTCGGAGATGTCTGGTGCGGATGGTTCGATACCAGCCCGCTCCCGGTACCCGGACTGGTGGCACCTGTAGTCGCGGTGAGCGTCCGCGATCGCGAGGCTGTTGACCAGCTGCTGCAGAGAGCACAACAGCTGCTCCAGCCGGCACTGGAGTCTCAGGGTGGTTCCATTCGAAAAACAACTCGCGACGGCAACGACTTCTACTCCCTGCAGTTTCCCCCGAACGTCATCCCGCCGGCACTCCCGGTCGTCCCCACAATTCTGCTTACCAATAAATGGCTGGTGACCTCGATCACCCCTGCCGCTGCTCAGACCTTTGCTCAGCGCGAAGCCGGAAAACTGCCTGCGTGGAAGCCTGGCCCGCTTGTGGAAGAGGCAATCGCTGAACTTCCGCAGACGTGGTCCTCCATCAGTATTTCGGACCCGGCGCCATTCTATGCCGGCCTGCTGCAGCTGGCCCCCACAGCACTCATGACCCTGGAGAACCAGAGCCTGCCAATATTCAATGCACCTCTGCTGCTACCGTTTGAACTGGAAGACCTGCCTGCAGCAGAACTGGTTACGGAACATCTGTTCCCCAACGTCACCACAGCCTCCCGCACAGCAGACGGCTATGTCTGGACAACTCGTCAGTCAGTTCCTTCGACACCGATTGGAAACGTGAATGCCACTTTCACCGCTCCGGTTCTGGTTGCCCTGCTGTTGCCGGCGGTTCAGCAGGCGCGCGAGGCGGCCCGCAGAACCCAGTCAAAAAACAATCTGAAGCAGCTGGCGATTGCCATGCACAACTATCACGATGTCTACAATTACATGCCCATCGGAACCGAGCCGAATCCGACGTTGAAACCTGAAGAACGACTGAGCTGGGCGTGGTCAATTCTGCCCTTCGTCGAATACGCTAATGTCTATGCCGCCATGGACAAGACCGCCGCCTGGGACGCTCCTGCCAACCGCACCGGCATTGACGCCGAGTTGTCCGTGTTTCAAAATCCCAGCCAGACAGGTCTCCGTCGAAACCCGTCTTCCGGTGACTACGTCGGCATTGCCGGTGTGGGTGCTGATGCCGCCACGCTGCCCGCAGACCACCCCAAAGCCGGCATGTTCGGGTACGACCGCAAAGTGCGTCTTCGCGACATTACTGACGGCACAAGCAACACCCTGATGATCGGCGATTCCTCCACACCCAACCTGTCCATGATTGCCGGTGGTCCTGAATCCATCCGTGGCTTCAGTCAGTCGCCTTACCTGAATGGTCCCGATGGTATCGGCTCCCCGCACACCGGAATCGTCCAGTTTGTACTGGCCGACGGCTCAGTGCGTGCCATTTCAGTGGATATCGACGAGAGTGTTCTTGAAGCACTCGCCACCATCGCTGGTGGTGAAGTTGTTGAAGACTTCTGAGAACCAAACCGCCGCGGACGTCAGTTCAGTCGTCCGCGGTGTCGCCATCCTTGATCACAAACCGCGCTCTCAGCCGAGCCACCTCGGTCGCCAGACCTGCGGACGTGACTGATCTCAGCACTTCATTGAAGTCCTTGTAGGCTGCCGGAGCCTCATCCTTCGGATACTGCCGACAATTGCTCAGAATGTCGTGCTCATCGAACGACTGATCAATCGAGCGCTGATCCAGTTCACGGATGGCCCGCCGACGTCCCAGTGCTCGACCTGCCCCGTGATTCACACTGTAACAACTGATCGACGCACCCTCGTCTGCCACCATCACGCATGAGCCCGCCTGCGGATTCCCCGGGAGCAGAATCGGATGCCCGGTGTCGGCATACCGCGTACCCTTCAGCGCGTGATGCCCCGCCGGAAACGCTCGAGTCGCTCCCTTGCGATGCACCCACGCGGGCCGATTGTCCACAACCTCCTTCCGGGCAATGTTGTGGCTGATGAAATACACCAGCTCCCCGGTCGTTCCCGGCAACACCTCCTGAAATGCCTCAAGCACCAGCGCGTTGATCAGCATGTGGTTCACCGTTGCGAAGTTCGCGCCCAGGGCCATGTCGTCCAGATACGCATTCGCCTCGTCCGTTCCCAGCGGTGCATACACCAGTTCACGATCACCGCCCGGCAATGGAATACCCCAGGTCGCAAATCGCGCCTGCAGAGATTTGAACTGACCGTCCGCCAAATTGTGACCAATCCCTCGTGAACCACAGTGCGACAGGAACGCGACATGCCCATCCTGCAGACCGAAAACCTCAGCCGTTCGCCGCGCCCGCTCTGAACGGCCAATCCGCACCTCTTCACACTCCCCGAAATGATTGCCCCCGCCGTAAGAACCCAGCTGCTTCATCTTCCCGGGAAACTTGTTGCGGAAGTAACCGTTCAGCATATGTCGCTCCAGACGTGTCCCCAGAGCATCTCGAGTCTCATCGTGGCCCACGTGAGAAGCATCCTCACATCGCTCCGCCCACTCCGGCGGAATCCCCAGCTGCTTACAGACACCGGCGGATGCACCTTCAAGCATGAGCTGTCGCCCGAGCGATTCGTCCACGTGACGGGACTTCGGCGCACTCTGCTGGCCACGACCGGCCCCCGTCGGCGTCCGTTCACAAATCGCCTGAATCAGCGACCGACGCACCCGGCGATCCTCAATCGCCTCCGCCGGAACACTCAACTGCAGCAGACTCATCGAACACTTGATGTCCACTCCCACCGGTCCCGGGTAGATGTGAGTCGGCGAGACCAGAACGCACCCTACAGGTGCGCCGTAGCCACAGTGAGCATCGGGGTTCAGCACCAGATCCGTCACGCCAGGCGCCATTCTGGAATTCACTGCCTGCTGCAGACACGCCTCGTCAAATGTCCCCCGAATCGCCTCCGTGCCGATCACCGTGATCGGCTTGAGCGACAAATTCGTCGCCGGCAACAATCCCGTCGCTTCACCCGTTGGAATAATCGACTGCACCATCTCAACGCTCCTGAAAATCAACCACACCCAGCCATTCCAGACCGGCCGCAGCATGCCGCGCCGATTTCTGACTGCCTCTCCCTTTGGCATTTCACGTACCAATCCCGCAAACGACCGTGCTATTCTTTCGCAAACGGTTTTTGCAAAACACCTTATGGCAAATCCGTTGGCCTGCCAGCCCCGCACCGGGTTCTCAGGGACGATACGCTGGTATCGTGTTTTATCCGTGCGTATAATGACTGATCGAGTCGTTGGAACCCAGTGGAACAGTGGCGGATGATCCACGAGCCCGCAGCGGTATCGGCTCTCCCTTCGTGCCTTTGCAAACATTGAATCACCCGGTGGGCTCCCGAATTCCGGGCTCCATCCGCCCCGCTGAGCACCCAAACACCTGCTGAGAGCTGCCCTTACAGGGCGAAGGTCTCCCGGGACACCTGACCTGGCATTTCATGCCAGGCTGATAGAAATGGCCTTACAGGCCGAAAACACCCAGTACTCCCGTAGCACTGACAACTGACAAATGACTCCCACTCGTCCTCTGCATCTGATCGGCCTGCTTGGAACCCAGCTGGATATGGGGCGGCGTGAGCATCGCTGGTCGCGATGGCGTCCATCGGTTGCTGCGTGTCAGCAGTCGTCGTTGCCGATCCATCAGTTTGATCTGCTTTACGAGCAGCGATTCGAGTCTTTGGTACGGACGGTGGAGGCGGACATCCTTGAGATCAGTCCGCAGACGTCGGTGAACCTGCATGCTTTGCACTTTTCGGATCCGTGGGACTTTGAAGAGGTCTTCAGGACGCTGCATCAGTTTTCCCGTGACTTTGTGTTTGACACGGAGCACCGCGACTATCTGATACACATTACAACGGGGAGTCACGTGCAGCAGATTTGTCTGTTTCTGCTCACTGAATCGCGTCATCTGCCGGGGCGACTGCTGCAGACTTCACCGCGGGGCAAGGGGGTTGGTGCGGCGGGAAGTTTCCGGATCATCGATCTCGACTTATCGCGTTACGACGCGCTTGCCGCGCGGTTTGCTGAAGAGAAGCTTGAGGGGCTGACATTTCTGAAATCGGGCATCGAGACGCGTAACGCGGGTTTCAACCGGTTGATTGAACAGATCGAGCAGGTGGCGATCAGCAGTCGGGCACCGCTGCTGATCACCGGCCCGACCGGAGCGGGCAAGACGCGTCTGGCACGTCGCATTTATGAGCTCAAGCGTCGCCGTGAGCAGTTAGCGGGGGAGTTTATTGAGATCAACTGCGCCACGCTGCGTGGTGATCAGGCGATGTCAACGTTATTCGGGCATGTCAGAGGTGCGTTTACGGGGGCGGTGTCGGCGCGGCCGGGGCTGCTGTTGAGTGCGAACCGAGGTCTGTTGTTTCTGGATGAAATCGGAGAACTGGGTCTGGACGAGCAGGCGATGCTGCTGCGAGCGATTGAGGAGCGGCGGTTTCTGCCTGTGGGTGGTGATCGCGAGTTACAAAGTGACTTTCAGTTGATTGCCGGTACCAACAGACAACTGGCCGAAGCGGTCGCTGCGGGTCGGTTTCGTGAGGATCTGCTGGCCCGCATCAATCTCTGGACATTCCGTCTGCCGGGGCTTGCGGAACGTCGTGAGGACATCGAGCCCAATCTGGATTACGAACTGCAGCGAGTCAGTGATGCCACGGGTCATCGCCTGAGCATGACTCGCGAAGCCCGGATCGACTTTCTTCAGTGGGCTGAATCTTCAGCAGCCCGCTGGAGCAATAACTTCCGCGATCTCAACGCTGCCGTGGTCCGCATGGCCACGCTGGCTCGTTCCGGTCGCATCAGCACTGCCGATGTGCAGCAGGAAATTCAGCGACTATCTGCTGACAGCCCTGCGGCCCCGGCCGGTGCGGTGGACCATGCTGCTGTGCTTTCCGGCTTCATGTCACCCGGCGCTATTGGCGAGCTGGATTTGTTTGACCAGCTGCAGCTGGCGGCTGTGATCCAGGTCTGCCGCGAGTCCCGCTCGCTGTCGGATGCCGGTCGACGGCTCTTTTCTGTCTCCCGAAGCACTCGCAGCTCCATCAATGACGCCGACCGGCTGAGAAAATTCCTGAGTCGTTTCGGTCTGACATTTCAGGAGCTCACCCGGTAACTCGCTCAAAGTCCACTGCCACATCAGTCTGTTGATTTGCACAATTCCATTCACTCGGGATGATACGCGCGGCCCGATCCGGCTTCACTCAATATCCACGAATACCATCTGCACCTCTTCACATGCACACTCTGACTCAATACCGCTGGCCTGCTGAATGGGAACCGCATGCGGCCACGTGGACAGCATGGCCGGTCAATCCGAACACCTGGCCGGGAATTTTCGATCGAATTCCCCGGGCCTTCGCTGAATTTGCCGCTGCGATCGCGGAATTTGAACCGGTCCGAATTCTGGCGGGCGGTGCCGGCGTCCGCGAGGCGGCCCAGCCATTACTCGATGCCGCCTGCAGCCGTCGCGGCTCCCGCTTCACACCGGAGTGGTTCGATATCCCCGTCAACGATTCGTGGTGTCGCGATCACGGGCCGATTTTTCTGACGGGTCGGGCAGATTCTGCGGCAGCTGGTTCGCGGGTGATTCTGGACTGGAACTACAACGCGTGGGGCGGCAAGTATCCGCCGTGGAACCTTGATGAACTGACGGCTGGCCGGATTGCAGCAGCGCTTGGCCTGCGTTCCATTCGGCCTCATCTGATTCTGGAAGGCGGCGCCATCGAGGGCAACGGCGAAGGCACGGTGCTCACCACCGACAGCTGCCTGCTCAACCCCAACCGCAATCCGGGAATGACTCGGGACATCATGCAGCAGGTCCTCAGTGTGTGGCTTCAGTGCGAGCATGTAGTGTGGCTGCCGGGACACGGTGTGGTTGGCGACGATACGGACGGCCACATTGATCAGACCGCGCGGTTTGCCGACGCACGCACAGTGCTTGTGGCGGCACCATACAGCGATGACGCGCCTGAGGCTGCGGCTCTGCGAGCCAACTTCGCCGCCGTAGCCGCCGCCCGCAACAGCCGCGGAGAAACGCTGCAGCCGCGACCACTGCCACTTCCTCCCCCAAAATTCCTCGATGATAACCGACTCCCCGCCAGCTACTGCAATTACTGTCTTGTCAACGGTGGACTGATTGTCCCCACCTTCCGGGACCCCGCCGACGACATCGCCCTGCAAATCCTCAGCGAGACTCACCCCGGACGTCGCATCGTCGGCATTGATGCCTTCGATCTCGTCTGGGGACTCGGAGCCTTTCACTGCATGACTCAGCAGGAACCCTCCGCTTAGACTGCCTGCCGATCTGGTCGCCCAGCGTCCATCGCCGATCGCCCAATCGACGGGCCGTGCAACACAGAAGCGTCGCAAAGGTGCATCGCAAAGGTGCATGGCAC
>CAZLOQ010000052.1:12960-16202 GCA_964561125.1 uncultured Chitinophaga sp.
TGAGCAACCCCCGGTACTGCAGCCCCGACGCGGGGCACCTCGCAATCCAGGGGCGCGGAGGGGGGGGTGACGGCCTGGAAAGGCCGTCCTGCAACGGGCCGTGCAACACAGAAGCGTCGCAAAGGTGCATCGCAAAGGTGCATGGCACCTTGGGCCGTACGGGCACCTACGAGCACTATCGCAGGACGGCCTTTCCTGGCCGTCGCGCGCCCCCGTCAAACCACCCCTGGCGCAGTGAGCAACCCCCGGTACTGCAGCCCCGACGCGGGGCACCTCGCAATCCAGGGGCGGGGAGGGGGGGTGACGGCCTGGAAAGTTGGTCCATCACGCATCCGGCTTTGCGGTTCCTTCCCGGCAGACAGCCTGGAGCCAGACACGCGAACCGGATAAACCAGCGGATGCAGCAAACGTGACGGACCTGAACAAAGTCAAAAAACAATGAAGATGAGCCCCCCAGCCCGGTTCAACATCGCCTGCTCTGGCCCGACGGGTGTTTTGCACTATGATCCTCCGATGTTCGCGCTGCGCTGCGGACGTTTCGCAGATTGAAACGCTGTTTTGTCGGGATGCCTTCAGGCCGGATTCATCAGCATGACTGATTCCTTTCTCACTGTCAGCGGCTGGATCATCTGCGGATTTGCAGCCGTGGCCGCCATTCCGGCCGTGGTGGCACTCCGACTCAAACGCCTCCCGCGTTCCGCGGCTGCGGCCAGTCTGCCTCCGGAATGGCTGACCTCGTCCGATCGGCCGCTGGTCAGCGTCATTGTGCCCGCGCGGAACGAGCAGCAGCAGATCGGCAAAGCTCTCCGCAGTCTTCTTGCGGCCGAATCCATTCCACTGGAAATCATCGCCGTCAATGATCGGTCGGAGGACAGCACGGGGCAGATTATGGAAGAGGTGGCTCGGGAAGACGCCCGTCTCCGCGTCGTGCATCTCACCGAGTTGCCGGCGGGTTGGCTGGGAAAGAACCACGCCATGCACTCTGCATCGCTCGCGGCTCGCGGACGGTTTCTGCTCTTCACCGACGGTGACATTCATTATCAGCCCGGCACCATTTCATCGGCCATCGCCTGGATGCAGCGGCACCAGCTCCAGCATTTCTGTATGCTCCCCAAAATGATCCCGGGAAGCCTGCTGGAGAACGTGCTGACCAATTTCTTTGGCATGTGTTTCGCCATGGGCATGCAGCTGCATCTGCTGCGGACGCGTTTTCCGCTGTCATACGCCGGTGTCGGAGCATTCAATCTGGTGGACGCCGATTTTTACCGCAGGGCAGGCGGGCATGAACCCATTCGGATGGATGTTCTGGATGATGTGAAACTTGGAAAACTCATGAAACGCAGCGGCGGGCGATCTGATTTTCTGCTGGCCGATGAATGGCTCTCAGTACGCTGGCAGCCGTCGCTCTGGGGAGTAGTCACGGGGCTCGAAAAGAACGCCTTCGCCTCGCTGAATTATTCCATCCTGCAGATCAGCCTCGTCACGGTGCTGTTCGTGCTCCTGTTCACGCTGCCGATTGTCCTGCCGGTGCTGGTTGTGGCCGGAGTGGTCGGCTTCGCGCCCGCCTCCGGATTTCTCGCTCTGGCAGTGCTCTGGCACGTGCTCTTTGCATGGCTGGTCTGGCCCCTCGAAGGTGCCCTGCTGATGGTGCCGTTATTCTTCTGCGGACCATGGCTCATGGCCTTTGCCTACTGGCGATCGGCCGTGATCACACTGCGGCAGGGTGGCGTTCGCTGGAGGAATTCGTTCTATCCACTTGGCCAGCTGCGAGCGGCGTTGTATCGATGATTGATCAGACGGAGCAGACGATGCCAACGGAGCAGCCGATGGGGCAGTCTGATATCAGCGGTCCGGATGACCGTGTTCGCGGGGGTGTGACACCTGTGATCAGTCGTGCGCGGCGTCTGTGGGATGTCGGCTTCCTGCTGATCATGACGGGCCTTGCCGGTTCCTTCGTGCTGCTGATTGTGCTGCTGCTGGCGGCTGATGTTCTGTTCACCTCGTTTTCAGCCTTCACGAGCGCTCTGCGGCAGCCGGAAATCCTTGCTGCTTTTCAGCTGACGATGAAAACCTGCACCGCCGCTGCGATTCTGTCTGTCTGGGCCGCCGTACCGCTGGGATACATGCTGTCGCGATATGCGTTCACCGGACGGCAGCTGATTGATGTGATCGTCGACATCCCGATTGTGCTCCCGCCGCTTGTGCTTGGCCTGAGCCTGCTGATTCTGTTTCATCAGCCGCTCCCGGGAACATCATGGATTCTGGATCGCTGGCTGCAGGAGCGTCTGGGATTTGCGGTCACTTATCGCTGGCCTGCAGTGGTGCTGGCACAGTTCGCAGTTGCCTGTGCCTTTGCCGTTCGTACGATGCGAGTCACATTTGATCAGATTCATCCGCGAGCCGAGCAAGTGGCCCGCACGCTTGGCTGCAGCCGCGCTCAGGCCTTTCTGCTCATCGCACTCCCGCAGGCGTGGCGTGGCATCATCACGGCCTTCACCATCGCGTGGGCCAGGGCACTCGGGGAATTCGGACCGATCCTCGTATTCGCCGGGGCCACGCGACAACGAACGGAAGTGCTCTCGACATCCGTATTTCTGGAACTGAGCGTCGGGCAGCTGGATGCAGCCGTGGCGGTCTCGCTGCTGATGGTCGCCATGGCCGTTGTGGTGCTGGTCATTCTTCGCAGCCTTGGGGCAGGACTGTCGACATGATTGAGCTGGACCAGGTGACGCTCACGGCGGGGGCCTGTCGCCTCGAAAAACTTGCCATGACAGTTCCAGCCGGACAGTATGCAGTCCTCATGGGCCGCACGGGAATCGGCAAGACCACAATTCTTGAAGCCATCTGCGGACTGCGGGCTGTCGATTCCGGAAGGATTCGCATTCAGCAGATTGACGTGACCGACTGGGATCCCGCCGATCGTCGCACAGCCTACATGCCGCAGGATCTGGCACTGTTTCCCACCATGACTGTGCGGCAGCATCTGGAGTTCGCCCTGCGGATTCGGCGCAGACCGGTGGACGAGATTGAGCAGCGTGTGCAGGAACTCGCACGACTGCTCAGACTGGAACCGCTGCTGCAGCGCCGCATCCGGGGTTTGAGCGGCGGGGAAGCACAGCGCACGGCACTCGGCCGCGCTCTCGCATGGAAACCCGCCGCCCTGCTCCTGGATGAACCCGTCAGCGCACTCGATGCCGAGACCCGTCGGTCCACCCTTGAACTGCTCAAGTCCGTCAATCAGG
>CAZLOQ010000052.1:16302-32418 GCA_964561125.1 uncultured Chitinophaga sp.
GCCGGCGAAGATCATCAGAAAAGCAACGCCGACACCGTCGACCTCCGCAAACAGTGGCACCGACGCGACGGCAATTGCCACCAGAAAGCACCCAATCGCCCGAATCAGGCTGAGTCGACGATGGAATGGCTGCAAAACGCTCATGATGCCGCGTCCCGGGGTCTGGAAAGTCGTCGGGGGGGAGAATCCGTACGAAGTCGCATGCTGATAACTTCTGTGTTCTTCCACAAGCGTACGAATTCAGGCTGGCCACCTTCACGTTGCCAGCTCTCTGATTTGAGAAAACTTGTTCCAGGACTCGCGTTTCCGGCAGAATTTCGCCCTAACAGCGCGCAGATTCAGCGCGAGAGCAGTCCGACGATGTTAGACTGGGAGGGTTTCAGCTTGCGGTTTCCAGACTGTCGGGCGTAGTATTCTGGCGAATTGTTCATTCCCTTTGTCTGCGTTTTCAGGCGTCATTGTCATGTCCGACCATTCAGCTCCTGCCACTTCCACCGAACAACCCCTGTTCTCCGCAGTTGAAGTCGAGCAGTTTATGGCGGACGACGTGACAGCCGGCAGCGCGATCGGCAAAATGCTGTCGGCACTCTTCCTGTACACCGTGGTTGCGATGTCGATTGCCGGCTGGTGGACGTGGTCCTCCATTCAGACTGCCAACGCAGAGCGGGAGGCTCAGGCGTCGGGTTCGGCCGCAGCCGCAGATCACTAAGCAGCGTTGCCTCGTCAGACGTCCAGCCCAAGCATCCTCATCAGCTCAATCGCGTTGCTGCGTTCCACCACGCCGTCTCGCAACCGGTAGTCAAACAGCATCGTGCCGTCCACGATGGTGTCTTCAAAGTGCTTGTTGACAGCCTGATTCGGCATGCTGTCGGCAATCCGTGTCAGGGCCAGATCATGTGTCGTGACAATCCCCACGGCCCCGCGATCAATCAGTGACCGGATCACAGCTTCCGCCCCGCGTCGGCGATCGTGCGAATTGGTGCCGTGCAGAATTTCATCCAGCAGAAACAACACGGTCCGCGGTCCGCTGGTCAGATCGACGACCGCCTTCAGCCGCTGCAGCACACTGTAAAACAGTGACCGTCCCTCCTGCAGCGAATCACTCATGCGCATCGCAGTACCCAGCTGGAAGGCAAACGTCTGAAAGGACTTTGCCCGGACCACGGCCCCGCAGTACGACAGCACGACACTCGCACCGATGCTTCTTAAGAACGTACTCTTTCCCGACATATTTGAACCACTGATCAGCATGAGGGGCCGTTCACCACCCAGCTGCACACTGTTGCGTACGCAGATGGAATCATTCAGCAGCGGATGTCCCAGATCTTCTGCAATCAACTCACGCCGCTCATCCAGAATCTCCGGGACACAGTCATCCGGGTGGTCGAAGTGATAACCGGCCACAGACAACGTCGCCTCCAGAACTGCAGCGGTACGCAGCCAGTCGGGGACATCCGGACCATGTCGCCGCCGCCAGGTTTCCATGCGATGCGTCAGCAGCACAAACAGTCCGCAGGCCCAGGCAATCGCAGCGAAGATCTGATTTCGCATGGCATTATTCAGCCACCGCGTCAGACGGCTGAACTGAGCGATTGTCTGAGAGGTTGGTATCAGTTCTGAGCTGAACCGATTCAGCAGATCCCGCACGCTGGGTTCGTCCACCGGATGCTGCTCAAACGCCTCGATGACCGCACCAAACTGCCTCAGAGCGGAGTCGACGTTGTCCATCACGGCCGCCGTCCGACTGATCTGTTCCCGTGTCAGTGCCACCGCCGGCGCCTGAAGAATCACCAGCCCCAGCAGCCAGCGGAGCGACAGGACATCAGTGGCGACGAGGACCAGCACCGGCAGTGCGGCAGCACCCAGCAGCAGTGACCAGACCAGAACCAGCGTCGAAATGGGCCGCGCAGGTTCACGCAGCCATGTTTGCAGGAGCTGTTCGGCGGCGGCCCAGTCGGCGTTGTCCGGGATGCACGCCAGTGACTCGCGCAGCTGAAGAGAATTCTTAAGACCCCGCGCGCGCGACTGACGCACCCGGATCTCCTCCGCCGTCGGGACCGTCATCATCCAGTCAGCCAGCTGTCTGCGACCAGGCTGCGTGCGGCATTCGTTGAGCATCTGAAACAGCGATCCCTGACCGAAAACGTCAAGATCCTGAGTCCACGGATGCTGGTCATTCGCATATTCGCGACCATCCGGCAGGTCGGCACCGAACACTCTTTGCAGACGTGACAGCCGACTCTCAAGAAACCGTCGGGCAGCCTGGAGCCGCTGCAGTTCCCGCAGACAGCGCCGGTCGAACGGGAGCACGACAAGAAACGCGGCGAGGGGCAGCAGCAGCCAGAGCCATGAGACCCGGTCCGATTCGCCCAGGCACAGCACAATCACGCCCAGCTGCAGGAGTCCCAGCAGCGTACGAATCAGCACAAATCGCCGATCCCGACGCTCACACACAGCCGTTTCAGCGAGTATCTGCTCCAGACGCTGCTGATATCGCAGGGAAGGTTTCAGGGTCGCCGCGTCTTCACGCGAACTGCTGCTGCGGACTTCAGAGGACGGCGGCATGGTGGACGATTTTCAAACAAGAGTCTACTTCTGGGCTGTCTTTTTCGCTGGGTCTGCAAACAGACGCAGGGTCACCTTTAAACCCGGCTGCAACGGCGTTCCAGCGGCTGGTGTCTGAGACTGCACATGAAATTTCTGTTCTGAGCTGGGAGCCGGACTGCCTTCCTGCAGGAGCACTCGATTTCCGGCGTCCTTTGTTCGCTTCAGTCCGAGTTGTTCCAGCTGCTGCAGGGCTTCCTGAAAATGCAGGCCTGCGAGCTCCGGTACCGTCGCTGGCGCCGCAGCATCAATCGGCAGAACATTGAAATCCTTGAGCGACGGAGTGAACCGCGCTCCGGCCGACAGCTTCAGCAACTCAAAAATACTCCCGTTTTTCTTCAGCTTCGAGAAGGAGTAGACCGTGAGCCTGGTGCCCGCAGGATCGTGCAGCTGCACCGCATCCGGCAGCCATGTTGCTGTATCCAGCAGGACATCGGCCTGTTTCCAGGACTGTGCATCCTGAGGCAGGTTGGGATAGATAACCAGACGGATTCGCTTCGCAGCCGGATCCACGTTGCCTCCGAAAAAGCCAATCTCGAATCTCCGCAGAGCTCTGTCCGGAGGCATTCCGAACAGAAATGGCAGCGGGCTGTCCATGATATTGCCGCCCTGCATCTCCACCGGAATCTGATTCACCATTGCTTCCATGCGATCCAGATCGAGGCTGTAAATTCGCTCGCCGTCGCACCACCACTGTTCTCGCTGAGATTCCGTCAGCTGGAAGGGCTGGCCATTTTTGCCCACTCGCACTTCCGACCGCCGCTGCTCAGCACGTGCCTTCTCAACCTCCTGCTGACGACTCTCAACAATCTTTTCGGTAATGGGCACCGGATTGATATCAATTCGGCCCTTATCAGGTTTTTCGTAGGCAAATTTGCCCCACGAACGCGATTCTGTCTCGAACGTCGTGTCGTACACAATCCGCTCAATCTGTCCCTCCAGTCGCGTAATTCCATCGCTGCTGGACGACCACGCCTGCAGAATTCGGTCCCGCTCCGCCTGCGCCTGGGGCGTCAATGGTGCCAGCCGCGGTTCTGTTCGGACACCGCGAACTTCCATCTGCACGCCTGATCCGGTTCCGCCCGCCGCGGCCGCGGGCTCCTGCCCCTGACGGGCACCAGCAGCCGAAGCCGTGCGGACAGCGCCCGACGCTTTAGCAGCCGGGGGACGTGTCTGAGCACCTGCAGATGAAATTAATGGAATCAGTAAACCACCAGCCAGCAGCAGCTGAAATGCAATCTTCAACATCGGACTCCCTTCCGATGAACCTTCCCGGACATGATTCCCTGACCGTCCCGAATGCGGACGGTGCGTGGAATGGAGTGTTCTAATCGCTTTCCAAAATCATCACCAGAGAGATTTTTTTGCCGGGACACCCTGATAACGCTCGAGCACACTGCGAAAATCCGGGAATTCCGGGAAGCATGGGGGCTTTAAACAAAACAACCTCGATTCCTCTTCGGGATGCTGCATTCGCCAGCTTTGCATCCCTGTTTCCCCCGTTTTGGATGCCCGCGGGTGACTCATGCTGTGCAGTGGATTGGCTGTGTGGTATCCTTCCTGCAGATGGCCGGGTGGCGAAATCGGCAGACGCACGGGACTTAAAATCCCGGGTCCCGAAAGGGACGTACGGGTTCAAGTCCCGTCCTGGCTAATTCTCCGTCAAAATCCAACTAAAGCGGGAAATTGCCCTTCCAGGTATCCCGGGAACATTCGTTGCATAGCCTGTGGCAAATTTCGGCTGTGCGGCTCAAACCGCTTGCACTATCCGCGATTTGTGCCGAACTCCATTGTACAGATTGTCAGATCGACGCTCTGTTCAGCCACAGGAGGTGCCGCATGTTCAGAGATTTCCGGCCGTTGACAGCCCTGGCATTAATTGCGGCACTCACAGCAACCTCGGTGCTCGCCGAAGAACCGGTTGAACTTCGTTCCCGTGATGTGCTCCTGCACTCCGGTTCGCTCAGTGGCGTTGTCCTGAACCGCGAATCACATCCTTTGCCCGGTATCCAGGTTCGGCTTCTGCACGGTAAACAGGTCATTGCCAAAGCCACCAGCGATGACAACGGAAATTTTGCAGTGCACGGTCTGCGGAATGGCGGACATGTCGTAGCCACCGGGGACGAAAAGGAACTGGTGCGATTCTGGAACTCCGGTGCAGCGCCCCCATCCGCATCCGCAAGGCTCATCATGGTTGTTGATGAAGAGGTGATTCGTGGCCAGGGGTTTGCGGAGTGTGTTGAAGAGTGTGGCGACACAGCCGCCACTCGAAAGTCCTGCTTAAGCAGAGCACTCAGCAACCCTACAGCGCTGCTGCTGCTGGGTGGTGGTGCCGCAGGAATTGTGGCGATCGTTGCTCATAATGACAACGACGCCCCGGCCAGCCCCTGAAGGCTCGCCGAATCCACAGAATTCTGCCGAACGCCGGGGATTCACTCCGGCGTTTTTTTGCGCGCTCTCGCACATATCACTGCAATCCCTGAAACCCGCCTAATCGACACCGCCGGCAGAGACCGATAATCCAGCACAACCGTTGAATCAGACTTGACCAGCTTATCCGCGACAGGGCGACTGCGCGGACCCACTGTCCCCTGGCGATTGGACCCCGGGGACACGAAACGCTGGCAATCTGCTTCCCGGGGGGCTCCTTAAAGCCTGCTTTTTTAAGGAATGCAGCGGTGAAACGTCAGGGGTTGGTGGCTGCCGGGCTCATCGGATCGGCGGCGTCTGTGTGCGTGCTGTTAAACCAGCATCTGCATCTGGGTGCTGCTGAAGATGGCAAAAAATCATTTCGCGAAGCTCTCAAGGGCGCTCCCGAACCGCAACTTGTGGAGGCGGAAGACGGGATCCGTCTGAGCTACTTTGATGCGTCGTGGGACCGGGTGCTCAGAAATCTTGCCGAAAGCAGCAAGCTGACGCTGGTGATGGAGAAAACTCCACCTGGCCGCTTCGCTCGCCGCGATCGCACGCGCTATGATCTGAATTCCGCAATTCGCATTCTCAACAGCGAACTTGAACCGCTGGGCTATCGCCTGCTGCACCAGAACGGATTTCTGATCGTGCTGAATCTCGATCAGGCCCGTACTGAATACGCTCGGCCGAGGCTGAACGCCGAATCGGTTCAGCCCCGATCACCCGTCACGCAGCAACTCGTAAAGAACGCCTCGGGCACCCGAGCCGCAACAAGCGCCGAAGATGTCGAAGAAGCCGCTGCCGAAGAAAGCAGCGCTCCGGTCACCCCGCGTACGAGAACCGCTGTTCCGGCCAGGCCCAAAACTCGCTCACACACGCCTTCCGTGATCCCGGCTGGTGGAGCGGATCCCGCGTCGCGGAACGGCAGCAACACCCCTGCTCGCAGCAGCCGCATCCGTCCCGTCGCAGCCACGCGGCAGGAAACTGCTGCCGCTACCGCCGCCGCCGAAACTGCTGCCGCTCAGGCCGCCGATAATTCACCACTCAGGACCGAAGAGATCGCCCTGCAGCAGGGGGCCGCCTCAGATGTCGCCCGCACGCTGTATGTCGTGTTCCGCAATCGCGCAGAACTGGAAAAACCGGGGCTTGGCGGCTTCCCCGGATATGTGGTGCGGAGCAACCCCGTTGACGACGCTGCCGATTCTGAACCCGTCGTGCTGTTCCGCGTGGGAATCGATCAGGAATCCAACTCGTTGCTGATTGAGGCTCCGCAGAAGCGACTCCAGCACCTCAGGAAACTTGTCACTGACCTCGACCGACCGGCTGACGAGGGTGATGAATCAGCAGTCAAACTCGTCCCCAACAACGGCATTCCCTCACAAACAGCCAGACAGCTCAACGACCGCATCCACCAGCTGGTCGTGATGGCTGATGAGGCGCGCGACAAGGATCCTGCCGGCAGCCAGCCGCCCGGTGACGACAAGCCCGCGACGGAAGGGGGCCCGGCCGTCAATCTTCGTGGCGAAGTCAACGTCCAGGCCATGCAGGACCTCGGACTGCTCATCCTCAAAGGCAACGCCGCAGATGTGGAGCGGGTTGAGCAGATCATCCAGCAGCTGGAAAAAGTCAGTGTGGGCTCGCTGCCCGGCATTCACGTGCTGACGTTACAGAACGTGGATTCGGAAGCCATGGCCACGCTGCTCACCAGTGTCTACGAAGAACTTTCGGAACAGCGACAGCGAACCGGCACCGAGAATCGTCAGGCTGCATCCTTCATCCCGGTCGTGCAGCCCAACGCACTCCTGATCATCTCCTCGGAAATCGAGCGCGAGACAATTCTTGAACTTGCTGAGGAACTTGACCAGCCGCTCAGCCCGGACCTCGAATTCGAAGTCTTCCCTCTGAAAAGCGCCATCGCTTCTCAGGTCGTCACCTCGCTCACCGAATTCTACGCCGATCGTCCGGGACTCGGCACGTCCCTGCGAACCTTCGCCGATGTCCGCACCAACTCTGTCGTGGTTCAGGCCCGGCCCAATGAACTTGCCGAAGTCCGCAAACTCATCGCCAGAATTGATATCGATGACCCGGCGTCCACTTCGAGGATGAAGGTCATCCGACTGAAGAACGCCGTCGCTGAAGAACTCAGTAACACCATCAATCAGGCCATCCAGGCCGTAATCAGTCCGCCCCAGCAAACCACCGGTCAGCAGGGTGCCGGTGGCTTTGGAAACCAGCAGGGCGCGCAGCAGCTGCGTGACAACAAATCAGTAGCAGTGGAGTTTCTGGCTTCGGCCGGAGGAATTCAGCAGCTGATTCGCTCCGGTATTCTTGCCGATGTTCGTGTCAGCTTCGATGCCCGCTCCAACAGTCTCATCGTCACGGCACCTGAAGCCAGCATGGGCCTCCTTGAGGCACTTGTTGCAGAACTTGATCAAACTCCGGGTGCAGTCTCTGAAATCAAGGTCTTCTCGCTGAAGAACGCGGACGCTCAGCAATCCGTCGACCTGCTCACCACACTTTTCGAAAACACGAATCAGGAAGATCAGCTTGGCGTTCAGCTGGCCGGCACCGAAGGCTCGTCCAGCAGCCTGATTCCCCTGCGGTTTTCCCCCGATATCCGCACCAACACGGTCCTCGCCATCGGCAGCGCAGAAGCTCTGAGCGTTGTCGAAGCGGTGCTGCTGCGTCTGGATTCAGATGACACACGCCAGCGATCCACGTCGGTGATCCCTCTGCGAAATGCACCGGCCGAACAGGTCTCCGTCACCCTCCTCGACTTCCTCGAACAGCAGCAGGCTCTGCAGGACAGTTCTGCAGATCTGCTCAGCAACATCGAACGGCTGCGTCAGGAAGTGCTGATCGCTCCCGATATCAACAGCAACTCGCTGATCGTGAGTGCCTCACCGCAGTACTTCAACCAGATTGTGCAGATCATTGAACAACTTGATGCACAGCCTCCGGAAGTTGTCATTCAGGCACTGCTCGTCGAAGTCACGCTGGATGCCACCGACGAGTTTGGTATTGAACTCGGCTTCCAGGATCCGCTGCTGCTCGATCGCAGCCTGTCCACAACAACCGCCGGCGGGACGACCACGATCTCTGCCGGTCCCGGACTGAACTTCAATAACACATCCATCCCGCTTGGCGGCAACTACATCACAGGCGGTACGAATCCCGGCAACGTTGCCACGCAGGGACTCAGTAATTTTTCACTCGGTCGCAGCAACACTGCACTCGGATTCGGTGGCTTCGTGTTTTCGGCCCAGTCTGATGCAGTGAGTGTCCTGCTGCGTGCACTCGCAGCCCGCCGAACTGTGCAGGTTCTCAGCCGACCCCAGGTTCGAACCACCCACAATAACGAAGCTTTCGTCACCGTCGGTCAGGAAGTGCCCATCGTCCAGGGGGCAACGCCGAATAACTTCGGAGCCAGCCCGAATATCCAGCCGCGACAGGTCGGTATCACTCTGCGAGTCACCCCGCGAATCACTCCGGATGGCATCGTCGCCATGAGCGTGTTCGCCGACAAGAGCTCCGTCTCCGATGTGGGCGTCCCCGTATTCATCAATGGTGACGGTTCTGCGATCGAATCACCCATCATCAACCAGTCCCAGGCCGTCACCGTCGTCAACGTCCCCAACGGACAGACGATTGTCATGGGTGGCATGATTACCAAGTCCGACAGCACACTCGAACGCAAAGTCCCCTGGCTCGGAGACCTGCCGATCGTCGGACGCGCGTTCCGCTATGACGGCACAACCACCTCACGCACCGAACTCCTCATCTTCCTCACTCCGCGAATTGTACTCAGCGATGTCGATTCCGAACTGCTCAAGCAGGTCGAATCTGAACGGCTGCACTTTATCGAATCAGATGCTGAACAGATGCATGGTCCGCTCTACAGCGTGCCAGGACAGCACGGCATGATCGTGGAACCGGAAGCCGGCATGATCCTCTCCCCCGAAATGCCCATCCGCGAACTGCTCGAACCCGACACTACCGCCTCAGGCGAACAGGAAACCGCGCCCACCGCCGCAGTGCCCGCACCAGAGCCACCCTCGGCTCCCGCCCCGCACAAGAAACGCAAACAGTACAACTGATACGCTCTGACTGCGAAGGCCCCGGACTATGCATCGAACTGCTCTCTCCCGCATCATCCCGCTGCTGGCAGTCCTGCTCACCGTTGTCTCGACAGGCTGCCAGTCGGGTTCCCTGCTCCGCAATCCCGGCCAGCTGCTCAGTGATCCGGGTCGCATCGTCGGACGTCCTCGTATCGAAAAGAAAGTGGGACGAATCGTGACGCTCTGGGAACCGTCACACGGAAAAGATGCCAACGGACGAAATGCCCGCGGATTCGCCGGTCAGATTCTGTTCTTCGGACCCGGTGGACAAACCGGCTGCCGAATTCAGGGCAAAGTCGTTGTCTCCGTCTTCGACAGGTACGACCCGGAATCCGAAGATGACCCGATACTCCTGCATCGCTACGAATTCGACCCGGATGCCTGGGAAGCTCATCGCGGTGAAGGCACTCTGGGACATTCCTACAGCGTCTTTATTCCCTATGCAGGCACCCACAGAGACCAGGTGAACTGTGCCCTGAAGGTTGAACTGATTCAGGAAGACGGCCGCACCGTCAGTTCCCAGGAAACCGAAGTGCTCCTGCCGGGACGAAACACTGTACAGGCTGCCGCCAGCCGCACCCGAGGTTTCGTACGCGAACACCGGATCGAACCCGGCAGGACCGCACCCGGCAGAACAGTCACCCCGGCCTCCGCGAGCGAACCCGGAGATGCACTCGATACCGTCTCTATTCCTCTGCCGAGGAAGAAATAGCTCCGTATTGAGTCCCTGGAATCGCCCGGTGCAGCTCGCCTTCGCCCAGCTGAATCTTCGACGCAATCCGTTCGGAGCCCTGACCACCGCAGATTCACAGGCCATTGCCGATGTGGACCTTGCGGAAGCCCTCACTTTCCTCAGTCAGCCGACAAACCCCGGCAGTCGACCACATCCCCCGGCCATCCAGTTCATGGGCCGACAGGGATCCGGCAAGACAACCCATCTGCTGGCCATCCTCGCCGCACTTCCCGGCGCGGTCTATTCACCGATTCCCATCGGCCAGCCAGCCCGAATTCGCACCGACGGTGATCCCGTTCTCGTGGATGATGCGCAGTGGCTCACATGGGCTCTGCGGCGACGCCTGTTTCGCAGTCACCATCGACTCGTGCTCGCCACACACCGCGACTACTCCAGCGAACTCCGCTGCTGCGGTCGCCCCGTGCTCACGCTGTCTTCAGAAACCACGCTCAACCCGGAAACGCTCTGCCGTCGCCTCAACGCACGCATCGAAGCTGCCCGACGCGGACCCGGATCTGTCCCCATCGTCTCGCTGCAGACAGCCACTTTGGCGTGGAACACATACGGACCCGACCTCCGCAGTGTCCTCGAACGCCTGTTTCATATCTTCCAGTCGCTCAGCAGCCCGGACGAACCGTGGTCATTTGAATGACTGCTGCCAATCCTCAACATGTGCACCAACACGGTGTTCACTGCTTGAGACATACAGCCTTTGCAGAGTGTTCCACTATCTGACCGGACCTGATTACAGGTACGGACCGCATGCAGTCTTTGCAAAAAAACGGTCACTTCCGCAGACGAAAAATTGATGCAACCCCTCCGGTCCCTACGCTCCACTGCTCACTGCTCCAGCATCGCCGATGTTTCCCATCGGTTTTGGCGATTCGGACTGCCATTTGTAG
The DNA here is from genome assembly GCA_964561125.1 of uncultured Chitinophaga sp. Taxonomy (GTDB): domain Bacteria; phylum Planctomycetota; class Planctomycetia; order Planctomycetales; family Planctomycetaceae; genus SXXK01. The sequence continues at coordinate 27,072 of CAZLOQ010000052.1, forward strand.
TTCAGCATCCCTGAATCGGTGTTGTTTCGGCCCATCCCGCGCCGCCGCCCGATCATCCACCATGGGGGTTGCAACTATGCTGTTCCATTCGCGAAAACCACGTCGTTCCAGGTCCGGTCACCGCAGCTACGCCGCACTGACTCACACAGAGGTCATGGAACCCCGCCAACTGCTCAGTGCCGATATCGAACTCGAAACCGTTCTGACAGGCGCCGGAGCCTCGTTCGCTGAGGTCGAATACGACGCAGACAGCGATCGGCAGTCGCTGAAATTCAAAATCGTCAGTGCCGGGGCTGGTACCTTCTCCGCCTTCGTCGGCACCACTCAGATCGGACAGATCAGCGTCGTCTCCGCCGCCAACAGGGAAGTCGAATTTCGATCGGACTCCAGAGGTGGTGAAAAGCCAATTCTGCCGGCAGGACTCAGTATCACCACCGGCACCCGGATCAGCCTTGTGCCATCCAACAGCCCCGCCCTGGCACAGCTGACCGGCCAGCTCGCAGTCAGGGGTGAAGATTCGCGTTTCGCTTCCTGCGTGCGCTTTGACGCTCTTACTCCCGCAGGTCATGTCGTTGAGTCAGAATACGAAGCCGAGACAGAGGGCACTGCCATCAAGCGCACATTCGAACTTACAGTGCGAAATCTTCCACCCGATTCCACTCAGGCCGTCACGATTGGTGGTGTGGCCCTCGACGTGAAGCTCAGTGTAAATCCATTCGGTACAGGCAGCCTGCGATTTGCTGACCCCGCCAAACCAGGCTACACATCCTTTCCGGCTGATTTCCCTGCGATCACCCGTGGAACCTCCCTTTCCATCGGCAATGTTGTCTCCGGCAACTACGTCCTGATGTCTCAGGCAACATCAGCGGCCCCCGTCAGCGGCGTGGAAGTGAAGATTCCGTTGCGTGGCGCGGGCGCCCTTCAGGGCTTCATTACCTGGGAGACAGCGGCATCGCGTCGGCAGTTTAAGGTGGAAGTCTGGGGTGGTGCACGCGGCGATTCACTCGCAGTCACCGTTCTGCCTCCCGGTGGTGCCGCCGTGTCGCTCACGCCGATCGTGCTTAACAGCAAGGGACACGGTCGCCTGCAATTCGACTCAGCTGAGGCTGGTAAAGCGTTCCCCGCCAACTTCCCAAGGCTCAGCACAGATACCGTCATCACCGTCGGCACGTCACTCTCCGCGGTCTTCGCCAGCGTCAACCCTTCGCTGACCCCCGATGACCGCAGCGCCCGCGAAGCCTATGTGCTCGATCAGACCAAAGACTTCACCATCACCGGGTCGCTCTCAGAAAATCACGGCGGCAAGGGCGAAAAATGGCTTCGTGACAAAGCCGGCAAGTGGCATTTTATTACGCCCGATGGATCGCTTTACGAGTGGGACGGCAAGGCCGGTGCGAACGGCCGAAGAATCGCCGTTCTTGATGATGCCCACCACGCCAAACCGGAATTGCTTGCTCAGGCCAAAGCCACCATCGCCTCCACGGCCGACGACAGCCTGCTCCGCGCCACGGCCGCCCGCGTTGATCGCGAACTTAACCTTACTCCCGGCAGCAGCTCCACCACGAACTGGGGCGGACTTGCTGAAAAATGGATCCTCGGCAACAGCAAATGGTACTTCATCACGCCTGACGGCACTCTTACCCTCTGGGATCGCTCTCAAACGGCAACCGGAACCGTCGTCGCCAGACTGGATAGTCGCTTCCATGAAGACATCAATCGGCTGACCGAAGCCGAAAAACAGCTTACTGGCCCGGAAAAAGCCTTCGCCGCAAACACTTCGCTGGGGATCAACTTCTATACCAGTGCCAACGACAGAATTCGCGGTGTGGATGTCAAGTGGGTCAAGTCCGCAAGCGAACAGTGGTACTTCATCCGGCCCACCGACGAACTTTACCTCTGGGATCGCCGCGGTTTCATCGCTGAAAAAACCGGCCTCAACGTCTCCGGAACACTGATCAGTGCCATTTCCGGCGCCTATGCCAACCCCGCGATCCTTACCACAACCCCCGCCAGACCTCCCGGAACCGTCGCCTCCCGCGCCGTACTCGACGATCTGTTCATCGACCTCCCCGACTTCAACTGACTCGGAATCTGCCGCCGCCGGCCTGATAACCGGGCATCCTTAAAAAGCTGTTGCAGACGGCGTTCGGAATCAACTTCCGCACGCCGTCTGCTGTTTTTGACAGCTTGTCATTTTCATTCCCCGCGCCCAGTGTTTATGCTGCAACCTGCAATTCGGGTCTTCCAACCTGTACCCGCCCCGCCAGTTCTGACGCCTGTTTCTGAAAGGTTCCCGCCATGCGTCCTCTGCACTCCACCGGCCGCCGCGCCTTCCTCCAAACGTCCGCCGCCGGTTCCGCTTCGCTTCTGGCTGCCGGTCTCTATGCCGCTCCCGGCACACTGAAACCCTCCCGCAGCGCCCTCGAAAATCTCAACATCGCCTGCATCGGCACAGCCAACCGCGCCGCAGAAGACGTCAATGGCGTCATGAGCGAAAACATCGTGGCCCTTGTCGATATCGACTCCAGCTACCTCAATCGCTCAAAGGCCATGCTCACCGAAAAGAAAGGACTCGAACCCCGCTGCTACGCCGACTACCGCGAAATGCTCGTCCAGGAAGGTGACAAAATCGACGCTGTCGTCATCGGCACCGCCGACCATCACCATGCCCCCGCCGCCATCCGCGCCATTCGCGCCGGCAAACATGTCTACTGCGAAAAACCGCTCACCCACACCGTCTTCGAATCCCGACTCCTCGCAAAAGCAGCTGCAGAAAAAGGCGTCGCCACTCAGCTTGGCACTCAGATTCACGCCGAAAACAACTACCGCCGCGTTGTCGAAATCATCAGGTCCGGGGCTATCGGCGGTGTTACCGAAGTGCACGTCTGGGTCGGCAAAGGCTGGGGCGGCGGTGATCGACCCGCCAAGGCTGATCCCGTCCCCGCCACTCTCAACTGGGACCTCTGGCTCGGACCCGCACCCGAACGCCCCTACGCCAATGGTGCCTATCACCCCGCCAACTGGCGCCGCTGGTGGGACTTCGGTGGCGGCACTCTCGGTGATATGGCCTGCCACTACATGGACCTCCCCTTCTGGGCTCTGGACCTGCGACACCCCACTCGCTGCGAAGCCACTGGTCCCAAAGTGCACCCCGAAACCTGCCCCCTCGGACTCATCGTCAAGTACAACTTCCCCGCCCGCGGTTCCATGCCGCCACTCACACTCACATGGTACGACGGTGACATGATCCCCAAAAAGGTGGCCGACGAAGCCGTCCCGCCAAACGGTGTCATGTTCGTCGGCACCGAAGGCAAAATGTTCGCCGACTACAGTCGCTACCGCCTCTTCCCGGCCGACAAGTTCGCCAAATTCACCCCGCCCACAAAGTCCATCCCCGACTCCATCGGACATCACGCTGAATGGATCAAAGCCTGCAAGGATGGCTCCCCCACTACCTGCAACTTTGACTACTCCGGTGCACTCACCGAAACCGTGCTCCTTGGCAACGTCGCCTACCGAATCGGTAAGCCACTCGACTGGGATGCCGCTTCACTCACCGCCACCAACGCCCCGGAAGCCGCCAGCCTGGTCAACAAGGAATACCGCGCAGGCTGGGAAGTTGCCTGAACCCCGACAGCGTTCCATCGCTGGCTTCAAAACAACAGAGCCCCGCTGCTGCAGCGGGGCTCTGTTCGTTCCCATCCTCACGATTACTCCGGCACAACACCAGCACCGCCCGCCGCAGCAGACTTCAATGCCGCATCCAGCACCTGCTGTGTCCTCAACGCCACCTCGGGCCAGAACGCATCGCGACGACCGGACAACACCAGATCACCAAACGTCCGAAACAGACTGGTTTCCTGAGCCGTCTCGTGATTATTGCTGTACTCCGACAACCGATGCTGCCGCAGAGATTGTTCCATATTGAATTGACAGCCATCGGCCACGAACCGATGACGGCCCACGTCAAAGCTGACTTCATTGCCATAGAACGGGAGCACAAAGTCCGACAGCGTCAGATAGCCGTGCGTACCACTGACATGCGCCCACTGCTGATGGTTCGTACGGAACGAATTGTAGAACGTCGCTGAAACACCGTTCGCAAAATGCATCTCACCCTGAAATTCCAGCGGGACAGGCTGAGCACTGTCGGGACGCTGCACGCCGTTCAGGATCCGCCCGCGAACTTCTGTCGGAAGTTCGTACTTCATCGCCCACAGAATGATCCGGATCGTGTACCAGCCCAGGTCACCCAGACAACCGGCCGGCTCCAGCTGGCTGCTGGCCCGAATGTTACTTTGAACCCACGCGTCATCGGCACAAAAACTGAAGTGGCTGGCAATACGCCGGATCTCACCGACACTCTCACCATCATCAAGCACCTGCCGCATTGCCCCCAGCCGCGCACTGTGCATGAACATCACTCCGTCCATGAACTGCACACCCGATCGATCGCACGCAGCAATCATCCGCCGCACATCCGCTGACGTCACGCCACACGGCTTCTCTACCATCACATGCTTGCCGGCTTCCGCGGCACGGACAACCCAGTCGGTGCGGATACCGGTCGGGAGCGGGATGTAGACGGCGTCAATGTCGCTGCGGCTCAGTAACGCTTCATAGCCGCCAACCGCCTCCACCGCGTGGGCGACCGGAGCTGACGCCTGACACTCCGAAATAAACTGCCGCGCCTTCTCTGCAGAACGACTGGCAACCGCCGTGATGCGGCCATTGCCGGAATTGGCGATTGAGTGCCAGTTCTTTTTTGCGATCCCGGCTGTGCTAAGAAATCCCCAGCGACAAATTCCCTGTGACATGCAGTTCCGCTTTCCGTTTGCTGTTGATTGCTGTTCGATTGCGTGGATTACCAGCGTCGCCCCGCAAATCTGCGAGGGCGACCCGGCAATCTGACGGATTACCCCGCAGGGCTCAAGCCAGCTGCCCAGGATTTTCGGCAGCGGTGGAGCAATCCCTTGGGACGCCTGCAAGTGTGCTGCTGACAGCCAGGACCGTTCTGATCGCTGCGGCTAAGCAGGAAAAAATCCTCACTGCATAACTCAATCGCAAACGGCGGAGTGAAGACACAGACACCCAAAAACGAACGCGTTGGCACCAGCCGTCGGATTCGTCAGCTTCGCCGGAGCGAGCACAGCCGCTTGCCAACCTTTCGCCGCAGAGATCAGTCCGGGGTCTGTCCCTCTGCGGGTCGAGGAACCGTGGGGTGGGCCGCACAATTGACGCCGCCGCTACAGTTGCTGCAGCTGCTGCAAGTGCTGTCATCGCTTCAACCGCACCGCCCACCGCTGAGATCAGTCCGGGGTCTGTCCCTCTGCGGGTCGAGGAACCG
>CAZLOQ010000053.1:0-6337 GCA_964561125.1 uncultured Chitinophaga sp.
CCCGTCGGATACATGAGCGCGACATTCGCCGGGATTGCCTGCGTCACTGGACCGGCCATCCGCGAAACCCAGGCCCCGCCGGACGGCCAGCCACCCGGTGGCTGACGGCTGCCCTTGCGGCGCCCCGTCATGCATTGATAGGCGTCATGCGCGCCGTCGGAATCGGCCAGAGATCGCACGAGGACAAACTTGTCCATGTTTTCCGCCATCCGCGGAAACAGCTCGCTTACAAAAACCCCGGGCACTCGAGTGGCAATCGCGCCGAATTCACCGCGAAACTCAGCCGGTGCATCCGGTTTCGGGTCCCACATATCCAGATGCGGAGGACCTCCCGGAAGATAAATATTGATGATCGCTTTGTGCGATCGACCGCCACCGGATGCGTCCTCTGCACGCAGTGCGTCCGATAGCTGGATGCCACCCAGAGCCATGCCACCGACTGTCAGGAAATCACGACGAGAAACACCGTCACAAAATCCAACACGGCGACGCATTGGGCGTCCGAAGATTGTCAGCATCAGATTGCTCCGTGGGAGGGGGGAAAGAGGGAGCGAGGGGAGGAAGCGATTTGGCGGGGATTGCAAATCTGCTGTGAATTCTGCACGTTTCTGGTTTCGACAAACCATCAGAAAGAGGATAATCGGCGGCCTTCTCAAAGTCAAGAAACAGAAAGAGAGAAAAGGGAACCGGGGAAGCTGGATGGATTGGGGTGAGGAAACGCAGGACAGGCAGGGGGCACCACCCTGTGTTTTTCCGGCCCACACCTCCGCCAGTGGCCTTCCGCGGAATTTGCCTTTAGGATCCAGCGAACGGTCTCCACAGGAAGTCAGGTTTTTCGGATCGGATGGGAGCGAGCATATGCGTTTGACTGTTGCCCTGCGGTTATTGACGGCACTGGTGATATTCGTGGCGGGACACCTGCATTCCAGCGGTTTCGCGAAGGCTCAGGACGTGCTGCGGGTGATGAGTTTCAACATTCGCTACGGCACGGCGAGGGACGGCGTGAATGCATGGCCCGGTCGTCGACAGCACGTGCTGTCTGTCATCCGCACGTTCAGCCCCGATCTGCTGGGGACTCAGGAGACACTCCCGTTTCAGGCCGAGCAGCTCTGTGCGGAGCTTCCGGCTTACCACTACATCGGCTGGTCCCGGGATGCCAGCGCGGACGGCGAGCAGTGCGGGATTTTTGTCAGGACAGAGCGATTTGAAGTGCTGGAGTCGGGGCAATTCTGGCTCAGCGAGACCCCGGACGAGAAATTCTCCAAAAGCTGGGATTCCTCCCTTCCGCGTGTGGCGACGTGGGTGAAGCTGAAGGAACGGGCAGCGTCAGCGCGGCAGCTGCTGTTCGTCAACACGCATTTTGACCACCGTGGCGTTGCGGCGCGGCGTGAATCGGCTGCGCTGCTGGCTGGCCGGATTGCTCCGCTGGCAGCCGGCCACCCCGTGCTGCTGACCGGCGACTTCAACTGCGGCGAAGATTCCGAACCCTGGAAGACACTCACATCCGCCGCGGCCGGCCTCGACGACAGCTTCCGCAGGGCACAGCCGCAGCGGGGGACTGATGAAGGCACGTTCCATGGCTTTACCGGCCGTCCGTCTGCCGACCGCATCGACTGGATTCTCTGTTCCCCCGCATGGGATGTGAAATCTGCTGCGATCGATCGGAGTGAATTCGGCGGTCGGTATCCCTCTGATCATTTCGCCGTCACAGCGACTGTGGCGTGGAGAACACCGTGATACCGGGCGGTCGAGTGATTCTGCAGGCGGCGGGCATCGGTGTCACGCTGGCAGCGTGCGTGACAGTCTCTGCCACGGCGCCTGGCACAGCGGCCGAGCGTGCAGCGCTCACGCTGGTCGCCTTTATTCCGGCGCTGGCAGTCTTCTGGATTCAGCGACGAAGACCTGCCCAGCCGACCGATGCGGAACTTGCAGCGTTGCGGCAGCGATGCCGGGAACAGCTGGTGGAGCTGGAGCAGCAGTCCGTGGAGCGTCAGGAACTGCAGGCGGCGGTACTGCGGGATCTGCAGCAGCGAACGGAGGACCTCGAAGCGCGGGAGCAGGATCTGGCTTCACGCCTGGCGCGATTTCAGGAGTTCATCGAGTATCCCGCAGAGGACGTACATGCGGGCCGTACGAGTCAGGCTCTGCAGATGCTCAGCGAACAGGACCGCGCCGTGCGGAGGCTGGTAGACGCTGAAGCGGAACGGGTCTACGAGAAGATCCGCGGCAACGGTTACACAACGGACGGCCAGCTGAATCTGCTGATGATTCGCGATGAAGTGCTCGAACTGATTCGGCGAGTGGCGATGATTTATCGGCCCGGCAGCGAAGCTCCGCTGTCCGAAGCCAGCCTCGAACAGCTGGCGCGGGCAGCCAGCAGAATCTGGCTGCATCTGCTGGTGCTGCTGGAACAGCTGCCCCTGCCTGTCCAGCAGTACAGCATCGCCACGCTTTATACGTGGGTACGGCGTTCTGTTGTGGGGTATGGAGTATATCAGAAGGCCAGTCCATGGCTCACTCTGGCAGCGCGCGGGGTGAGTGCCGGGAGGCTGATTGCCGGCGCGAATCCGGCCGTTCTTGGAGCGTGGTGGCTGGCCTCCGAACTGGGACGTCAGGGGGCGAGGAAGTGGATTGAGCAGACTGTGGACCGCCAGGCTGTGGCGCTGCTGCGTCAGGTCATTGCTGTGGTGGGAGTGGAGGCGGCCGGCATCTTCGGTACCGGCTTTCGCCAGCGTGACCCCGCGTGGATTCTGGGTACGGAATTCGTCGAACTTGTGGCCGCCTTTCCACCGTCCGGAGAAAGTCTGCGGCATGGGCTCACGGCCGTGACCGCCCTGCAGCTGCTCAGCGAATATGACCGCATCTATCTCTATCGCTGCCTCGCCGCTCATCGCTCTGCCGGACTCCAGCTGGCTGACCCTGCAATGCTCACCCGCGAACAGCGCGAAGAGATTGCCCGCAGCCTCGAGAAATTCTTTGCTGCGCGGATTCACGGGGCGACAGAGCAGGCTGTCAGGAAATGGCGCGAAGGCGTGGAATCGCGGCTGGATCTGCGACTGCAGCTGGAGTCGCTCCGACCGAACGCCGCCGCTTCCGCCGATCACCAGCGACTGCAGGCCGCAGCAGCCCTGCGTGACTTCCTCGCAGACGTCGTACAGCTGGAGGGCGAATCCCTGGAAACAGCATGGAAAAGCCTGCCCGTGGTCGCCGCATTGACCACGGCCGATCGCCAGCGGCTGTGGAACGAGCGACCTGCAGGCGAAACAACCTTCACACCACCGGAACTCGATCCCGCTGCGGACATCACTGACCTGTTTCTGAAGGACCTCATGGCTGCTGCAGTCGCGGCTGCCGAGCCTTCAGAAACCATTGAACAACTGGCCGTGGAAACCGCATGGTATTTTCGACGGACGAGTGAGGATGCGAGCCGCTGGCTGGACGACGCCTGGCGCGGCCGCGTGCGGTGGATGTGTCTGCAGGCGGAACTGGCCGAACGTCTGCCGTTTGGTCTTGCGCGGCGGATTGTCGCTCACTGCAGGCCCCGCGAACGACTCGTGTTCTGCTATCGGCACCTCGCGAAAGTCTCTGGCGATCTGCAACAGGTGCTGCCCGAAACAGTGCTGCTGGGACTGCAGCAGCCTGATGGTTCGGCCCGCAGAGCAGTCGCGATTGCTGCCACCGAACCAGCCCTGATCTGGACGGCAGAGCCACCGCTGAAGATTGAACGTGTCCCCGGTGTATTTGTGGATGATGCACGGCTGAGCGGTGGGGTGTGGAAGTGTACAGCCAGCGATGCGGCCAGCCTGCAGGTTGCCGGAAGCCTTCGCGGAGGACGCTATGCGGTCTGGTTTGAAGCGCTGTTGAAGTGGCACAGTTAGCGACCGGATTCCCGCAGCCAGGTGCCCAGACTGAACAGGCAGATGCCGCAGACAAGCGACACCGGCATCACGATCAGACGAAACCCGAAGAACAGCTGAAAGATGATGATCGAAGGCAGGAGTGCCAGCGTGATCAGCTGGAGGATGATTCCCAGTGTATTTCTCATGGTGGTGATCCCGTTCAGCAGCAACTAACGGACGCGGAGCAGCACGCTGTCACCGTCGCGATCAGGACAGCGCCAGGCGGCGATGCGATCAATGCGGCGACCACGCGTGCGTCCCAGCCTGCGAGCATCTTCGAGCTCCGTTTTCCACGCAGGCCCCTTGATCAGCAGGACTTCGCCGCCACTGTCCCAGACGGGAGCAAACCAGGGAAGAAGTTTATCCAGGGCAGCCACGGCACGAACCGTGATGCAGTCGAATTCGCGATCCGGCAGGATGTCCTGCACGCGTTTGGCAAGCACAGCGACGGGGAGGCCAAGCTCCTGCACGATGTCTTCGAGAGCGGTCGCCTTTTTGGCCACCGAATCACAGACTGTGATGCCGAGATCGGGACGGAGGATGGCGAGCAGGATTCCAGGCACACCGCCACCGGACCCCACGTCGAGAACGCGGGCGCCCTGCGGGAGATGCTCGGCGAGTCGACTGGAATCGAGCAGGTCACGATGGACAAACACGTCCCACTGAGTGTGCCGAGTCAGGTTGAGTTTCTGGTTCCAGGCACGCACTTTCAAAAGGTACTGCGCGAGTACGGCAGCCTGCTGCGGCGTGACAGCGAGCCCGAGTGCCCGGGCAAGTTCCTGGAGATGCAGAACGGGATCGATGGGATCGGCTGGATCAGGCTGGGACGTGGAGTCGTTCATGGGGCCTTCAGACGAGAGCAAAGGCAGTGTCGAGTTCGGCAGAGATTCGCTGGAGTTCTGCTGCATCGCCACCGGAAACTTCCGCCGCACACCAGCCTGCAAAGTTGATTTCCACGAGTGCCTTGCGGACGTCGGCGTAGTCGATGTCGCCTTCGGAAATGCGGGTGAATTTATCTTCGGCGCGGGAGAAGCCCTTGATATCCAGCTTCATCACGCGTCGCCCAAGCTGGCGGATCCAGTCGCCCATGCTGCCGTACTTCCAGTGATTGCCGATGTCGAACTGCATGCCAACCCAGGGCGAGTTAAGTTCGTCCACATAACGCACGAATTTCGCAGCCGTCTGGTCCGGACCGCCGGAGTGATCGTAGAGGAAGTGGTTCCAGACATTCTCGATGACGATCTGCACACCCAGCCGGGCTGCGAGCGGGATGGCCTGTGCAATGTTGGCCTGCGAACGCTTCCAGATTTCGTCTTCGGCGCCGTCCTTGCCATGCCCGATCACCAGCAGCACAGAATGACCGCCAACCGCGTGCGTGCTCTCGAGGGCCGACAGGAGCGACTGCAGAGCACGGTCGCGAACGGTCGGGTCCGGATCGGTGTGACGGACCTGCCAGTGCGTGGAGTTGACGGTGCCGTCGACCGGCAGGCCACTTTCAGCGATCGCCTTTCTGGTTTCTTCAACGTTCATCCCCGGGGCGTCCATCTCGATGCCGTCAAATCCAGCGGCCTTGACAGCTTTGAACTTATCCGTGAGCGATCCTTCAACCCGGACCATACCGATCTTGAGCGTCTTGAGCAGACGCCCCCTGAGCGATTGTTCGGGACGGGCGAAAGGAACAGCACCAGCCGTGGATGCCGGCAGCAGCAGACCGGAAGATGCAAGGGCGGCGGATGTCTGAAGCAACGTGCGGCGAGAGACAGGACCGGAGTTCATTGGAGGATTCCCATGGACGGTGCGGACGGATGTCGAGCAGCGGATCTTATGCTTTCCGCGCTGTAACGCCAGTCTCCAGCCGAGCGCTTCAGCGAATGAGCCACGAATGCTGCGTGCGGCAGAAAATTCAGCCGAACCGGTCGCGGTGAACTCAATTCGTCAGCTGCCGCCACCACACGCCCGGAAAAAAGTGAATCACGATGTTGCAATTGTATCATACTGTGATACAATTTGTGCATGCTTACGATTTCTCTTGCCAGTTCAATTTCCATCCACGACCAGCTCGTGATCGGGCTGCGCGATTTGATTGCGTCCGGAAAGCTCCGCGAGGGTGCTGAGCTGCCGCCGGTGCGGCAACTGGCAGCTGACCTGGGCATCAATCAGAATACGGTAGCGCGAGCCTACAGGGAACTGACGGATGCAGGACTGCTGGCGTCAGTACGAGGTCGTGGAACGGTGGTGATTGCAACGGTGCAAAGGTCGTCGGGTATCGGGTCTGACGATCGCAGGCGTATCGAGGCGTTGATTGCAGCGGCATTCTGCGAAGCAAGGACTCGTGGGTTGTCCCGGAGCGTGATCGAATCGGTTGTGAAGGAGCAGATCGATCGCCTGTGGGGGACTGTTTAGTATGCGTGTGTGAAGTTCTGTCTTTTGGTGAGCAT
>CAZLOQ010000053.1:6437-32349 GCA_964561125.1 uncultured Chitinophaga sp.
GCCTGTGGGGGACTGTTTAGTATGCGTGTGTGAAGTTCTGTCTTTTGGTGAGCATACGGGGAGCTGCTGATGTCAGATTCGACTGTTCTGGTGTTTCGGATTCTCATGCTGCTATTGCCGCCCTTTCTGATTCTGCTGCCCCTCATCCTCGTGCTGCTTGTGCCGCCCGCGCAGGTGCATGCCGCTGAGATCCGGCAGAGGCGGAGCGGGCTTACAGCGTTAACATTCGGCACTCTCGTGTCACTGTCGATCTGGGCGGGACTGGCATTGGCGGCACAGCGATTTGCCGTAACAGCATGGGCTGCCCTTTTTTCATGGGTCCTGTTTTTTCCGCTGTGGTTTGGTCTTGCATGGCCGCTGATCCGGGCGAGGAATCCGTACTGGGAGGGCTGCATGTATGGCATATCCGGGGAATCGGGCGTGCAGCGTACAGCATCGCTTGAGAACCGTGAGCGTCAAAGTCCGGTAACGAAGGCGATGTGGTGGACTGCCGGAATTGCGCACTCGCTGGGAATCGCCTTGATTGCAGTTCGAGGCCTGCTGCCTTTTCCGTTCGAGTCATCCGCGATGACGGCCCCGAATACGGCGTGGGTTCAATGGCTGCAGTGGTGTCTGTTTCTGGGGCTTGAATGTCTGTCGCCGCTTGGCCTGCTCTGGCTGCCGCGTGTTCTGCGTTCAATACTGGTTGAACCGGAACCAATGGATGCGGCGTGTTCAGTGGAGCTGGCGGAACTTTACGCGATACAGCGCAGGCGACGTGTCCTGGGAGTATTCTGGATAACCGGAGTTGCGGGGCCTCTGGTGATCGGATGTCTGTTGTCGCTGGTGATCTGGTTCCCGCAACTCGGCGCACTCTGGGGGTTGATCGGAGGCATCTGTGGCGCTGCACTGGGAGCAGTTGGTGCGATTTATGGATTTCTTATGACGGGGGAACGAGCCCGGGCGGCGGAGCTGAGGACGCGTTTGCAGCGGTGATTCGCCGACCATCCAAACCGGTGTCAGAGAGTGCTGAGAAAAACAGTTCGCACCTTTGGCCAGCCGAAAAATGATTGTACATAACGAGCCGGAATACACCATCAGATACCCGACCTTCGATGAATCGGCCCATCGATATGCCTGCGTCGGACGTATGCCATTGAGTGATCCGAACCGCTCGACAGTCTGCTCACCGCGGAATGCAGCCCGATGAACGGACTTGCAGGTGGTTCACTGACTGCGCCCGGTCACGTTGGTGTGTGCTGAAAACACCAGCCCGACAGGGAGCGGTGGCTGGAGATCCGCATGCGCCGGAAGAATCGCCCCGGGGCGTCCCAGTCCCGGCAGGGGATTTGTCCACGGCGAAGGCGCCGCGAGAATGAATTCCGGGGGAACCTGCAGAACGTCGGCTGCAGCGTTGTCAGGAATGCGAACCGGTGAGTCAGGGTGTTGTGAAAGCGTGTGCTGCAGCAGTTCGAGCAGTTCGCCGGTGGTGCGGCAGCGGGCCGGAGCGGCCAGGAGGTGCCATTCACCGTCGGGAGTCCCGGCGGCCAGACAGGGCTGTTCGTCATGAATGCTCGCCAGTTCCAGGGCATCTGCGGAGGCGTCGTGTTCGTTTCCTGAAAAGCGGCAGATGAGTCCGAGCACCTGTTCCGCGCGGGCTTGAAGTTCGGGACCGGACCGGGGATACGTGGAGGAAAACTGAAATACGGCAGGGGCCGCCGACAGGCCCGGGTCGTCGGCACCCGTGATACAGATGAGCGATGCAGTGGCCGGGTCACGGGGCCCCGGGGGCAGAGCTGACTGTTGCAGCAGCTGCTGCTGGAGGACCGCGGCATGCAGGTGGCTGGCGCCGGAGATCACGATAACACTGCAGTGTGACAGATGTTCGTGGATGCGGCTGATGGCGCTGCTGCTGGTGAGTGGCCAGAGTCTCCAGCAGTCCCCGTCGTCGCTCCAGCATTCCACCGGGGGCAGCTGACGAACAAGCTGCTGCAGGAGTTCGGTGAGGGAGTTTTGCGGGCCGGGACTGCGATCGACAGCGACCGCCTGGACGGGAGTAAAGTCGCCTTCGGCAGCGAGCCGCAGCTGGAGTGCCTGCTGGATGGTTTCATCAGAAGCTTCTGCCGGGCAGGCGGGACTGATCTGCCCGGATGCAGTGACTTCAGGACGCACAAGCCCGATGAGGCTCCAGCGTTCTGAGTCGTCACCAGGACGGGACCGCTGCAGCTGCAGCACGTAGAATGCATCATCGTGCTCGCGGACGAGAATTCCCTCGCGCCTCCAGAGCCGAAAGAAGCCGCCGGCCCGACGATGGCATTCCAGCGGGTCCCGGTCGCCAGGTTCCGGTTGGTTGTTCACCAGCCTGACAGCGTTGCAGGGGTGGCGATGACTGAGTGCTCGATGGAGTTCAGGGGTGAGCGGTGCGGAAGCAGAAGCGGGGGCGATAACATCCGTGAGAGCACCGATCTGACTGAGATCATAGCGCCAGCCACAGAAGGGGAGGATCTGAGCCACTGCGGAATCCTGTTGTTGGTTGCGGTCGTTTGATGTCTGCTGCTGTTCAGTGGCTGTTGCTGTTTACTGGCTGTTGTCCGGGGAATCGGCGAGTAATCCGAGCTGCTGCAGTTTGCGGCGGCATTCGTCCCGCTCGCGGCTGCGACCGAGTGCTGCCCAGGCGGGATCCTGAGCTGCGAGGAACTGGGCTTCGGTCCACGGTGGTGCAGATCCGGCAACCGACGCGGCAGCTGTCAGGCGCTGAATGACGCTTGTATCCAGACGCGTGAGCGTAGTGGAGTGCATGCGATAGTCGAGGAATGCCTCCCAGACTACCGGGAAGAGCGGAGCAACAATCTGTTCGCCGATGGTGGTTGCGTAATTGCGGATTTCAAGCTGCGCGTGGCTGTCCATGCGGAGTGCAAGGAAGTGCAGAAGATTGTGCAGATCGATTTTCCAGTAGGCTTCGGTGTAGGTGGACAGCGGCAGGTCCTTGCGGGCCTGCTCTCGGGCGACACCGGATTCAATTCGCTGCTGGTACTGGTCGCGGAGCTGGTCGTGCAGCCGACGCTCGTCGCTGGACAGCTGGCGGCCAAGCTCTGTCGGGAGTGATTCGCCACTGCCCTGGCGGTTGTGTTCTGCCTGACTGCGCCACTGATCGGGAGGAGTCGTTTGAGCAGCATCGATGGCGAGCGAATAACGCGTGCTGTATTCGTTAATGCTGGCCATCCGATGTCGAACCCACTGCCGCCAGCAGTCCATGGGGACCCGCACCAGAAATTTAATCTCTGCCATTTCAAATGGCGTGGTGTGACGGTGTCGGAGCAGGTAACGGATCAGAGTGCGGTCGTCACTGACCCTGCGAGTTCCTTCGCCATAGCTGACCCGCGCGGCCTGGACCACACTGCTGTCGTCGCCCATGACGTCGACCAGACACACAAAGCCTTCGTCAAGCACGGGAAACTTGTGCCAGCGAAGTGCCTGAATGGCCGCAGCGCGACTGGATTCGTGATTGGAGTCGGAAGTGCTTTCTGTGGCAGACATGGAAGATTGGCAGCCCGGCGCAAATATGGCCGAAAAAATCAGAGAAGAAGATGCAGGGACACGAAGTCCGGTCGAAAAGCCAAACGCGGATTGTGTGCAGGATGGAGCCGAAAGGCAACTGAACGGCAGACGCGGCAGATTATTCCTGCCGAACCATGCCACTCGACATACACTGCTGACGCCCACTTCAACTCCGCCACAGGCGGACCTCAGATCCCATGCTGCCAGCCCCCCGCAGGCAGTGGAACCGTCCGCCCACCGTCGTCCTGCAGCATGATGGCCGGATTCTCAGTCACCTCACCGATGGGAATGAAAGTGAGTCCCTGCGGGGCCTGCTCAAGCTTCAGAGCTTCCTCTGCGGGGACCGTGAAGAGCAGCTCAAAGTCCTCGCCATCGCTGAGCGCAGCGGCGAGACGAGCTTCAGCCGCAAGGTCGGCGGGTACATCGGTATGCACCGGGATTGACGAACTGCGAAGCACCGCGCCGCTGCCGCTGGCCCTCATCATCCGCGGCAGATCGGTGGCCAGACCATCAGAAAGGTCCATCAGAGCATGCACAGTGACGTGATCAACAAGCCAGCGGATGGCGTCAAAGCGGGGGCGGAATGTCAGGTGCCGACCATGAATCAGGCTGCCGCCAAGCGCGCCCGTAACATACAGCAGATCGCCAGGCCGTGCGTCACTGCGCAGGGGAATGCGGGAGCACATAGCAGTACCCAGCAGGCACACATTGATCGCAAACGGACCGCTCCACGCATTCGTGTCTCCGCCAGCCACGGTGAAATTGTACTCCCGCGATAATTTCTCGATGCCGTCGTAAAGCCTTTCGATCCAGCCAGGCCGCGAACGGGTCAGACTGCGGGGGATGGCCAGCGACACAAAGGCGGCCACCGGAGCGGCTGCCATGGCAGCCAGATCGCTCAGGTTCACCGCGACAGCCTTGCGCCCCGCCAGTGCCGGGTCGATCTCGTCAAGCCTGAAATGGACACCATCCAGCAGCATATCGGTGACAGTGACCAGTCGGCCGTCCGCGGGAAGCTGCAGCACAGCCCCGTCATCACCAATACCCACAACCACCGGGGGCCGCGGTGGAAATCGAAGGGCAAGGTAATTCAGGAAGTCGTTTTCAGGCATCCGGGAACACTTTAACGGGAATGAGTCGTGGACCTGGTTGGGAGGATTCAGCAGGAATGCAGAGCGGACCGTGTAATTGTGGGAAATGCAGGGGGCAAAAGACAGCGAAACAACAGGCAGTCTGCTCCGGATCGCAGATTGGGTGGCAGTTGTTGCCGATGGGCGGGCTGCCGCGAAATACAGGTCCTGAGATGCGTGGTGAAAAGGGGGATTCCGTGGAGGTTCGGACGCGATCCGATTGACTATTCTGCACAGCAGCCACGAACCGCTGCCCTCTTTTGCCGGATCACAGGAGCCGCCGTGTCCGCACAGTCGACTCAACCTTCAGAACGAACAACTGAACAGAACGCAGTGGATCCGCGCCGCTCTACCGGTTCCGGCCGCGTGCTGCCGGGGGTTGCGGCGGGGCTGAGCACCACGCTTGCATTCTACCTGATCGGCCCGTGGATTGCAGCCTGCTTCTCGGGCGGGACGGTCTTCTTTCAACGGTATTTCTGCGGACATCCGCTGGAGTACGTCACGTCCACCATTTTCTTCATCGGCATTGCAATTCTGGGAATGAAGTTCAGACGCCTGCCCGCCGAACGCGACGCACTGCGGAAGGTCCGGCAGGCCGCGGCCGAACGCGGCTGGCCGTCACTGCGTCCGGCAAATGCACGCCACGCAGCCTCAGCACTGCTGCGGGAACTGGAACAGACATCCCCGCGAACCTCGACTCACTCTGCTGTCGCCCGACGACTGGCAGATGTGCTGCAGCAGGTGTCACTCCGCCCTGATGCCGCTCTTGATGACCACCTCCGATACCTTGCAGACCTTGCTGTGGACCGGCTGAACCAGAGCTATCAGCTTGTCCGGACAGTCACCTGGGCAGTGCCGATCATGGGCTTTCTCGGAACCGTGATCGGGATCACGATGGCGATTGCCAACGTCACCCCTGAACAGCTGGATTCCTCACTCCCGGAAGTCACCTCCGGCCTTGCCGTGGCCTTCGATACAACGGCCCAGGCGCTCGGCATGTCCATGCTGCTCGTGTTTGCCACATTCGTGGTCGAACGCAGTGAGCAGTCGGTATTGACCGAGACGGAACAGTTCGGGATTGATGTGCTGCTGCCGCTGCTGGATTCGCCGGCTGCAGACGTGGCCCCGGCCAGTGCCGCCTCCGCCGCACTCAGCGAACTGCTCAGAAGCCAGGCGGAATTCTGGAACAGCCGCTTCGCCAGCCTGCAGTCGGACTGGCAGCAGACACTCACCCGCCAGACCTCCGCTATGGCGCAGGCCCTCTCAGCAGATACGGCCGCGATGCTCGAAGCACACCGCCAAACGCTGGGACAGTCACGCGATGTCTATGCTGCGGCGTTGCAGTCGAGCGCTGAGCAGCTGGGTAAACAACTGCAGGGAGCCTTCGCCGGTCTGGCACAGAGAATGGATGTCTGGCAGTCGGCTCTGCAAAGCACCACAGCGTCTGCAGCCGGTCAGACCGAAGAACTGCATCGCCTCGGACGCACACTCCTGCAGCTCACGGAATCAGAAGAACGGCTGGCGCGGCTCCAGGAACAACTCAATCAGAATCTTCAGGCTCTCCAGGTTGTCGATACTCTGGAACAAACCGTCAACAGCCTGAATGCCGCCGTGGCAGTGCTGTCTGCCAGAACGCACCTGCGATCGGCAGCCTGAAGTATGGCACGGCGTCAGGTGCAACTTTCCGTGACCCTGTTCCCCTTCCTCGCAGTACTCGTCTGCGCCATGGGGTCACTGATTCTGCTGCTGCTGGTGATGACTCGAAAAATTCGCGAAGATCAACAGACGCAGCACGTGTCGCCCGTCAACGCTGTGGCCCCCGAGCCAGAAATGCCCCCTGCTCCGATCTTCCTCGATCGCAGCGCAGAACTGAATCAGCTGACAAAAGACACTGCGGAACTTGAAACCAGCACCCGGACAATGCGGGAAACGGTGACTCATCTGCAGCAGGAAGTGGCCGCCCTGCGAACACTCGTCACCACCCGCCGCGCGGAACTTCAGACACTCCGCGCCGCACTCACAAAACCACACGTCACCGAACCATCCGCCACCACCGCCGCCGATGCCGCAAAGGACCTCCGGACACTCAAGGCCGAAGAACAGCGGCTCACCGCAGAACTCTCCGCTGCCGAAGCCGAACTCCTCGATAAACGCGACGCACTCGCCCGCGCTGAAGATGAACTGCGCGAGTCAGAACTGCGACTGTTTCAAAAGTCATCTGCACTCGTGGCACTCCGACAACGCACGGCCCGGGCTGAGGCGGCTGCCGAAAAGTCCACCGGCACCGAAACGCTCCTTGAATTCACCAATCCCACCGGCACCAGCCGCATTCCCATCGTCATCAATGTCACTCGAAACGGGTACGAACTGCTGCCAGCCGAGCTGAAGATCTCAGCCTCCGATATGGAACAGTTCCCGGTGCGCGATAATCCACTGCTCTCTGCCGTGTACGCCGTCCACCGACATCGCAGCGGGAGCAGTGTGGTTGCTGAACCCTACGTGCTGCTGCTGGTTCGCCCGGGTGGCAGCTTGCCCTTCTACGGTGCTCAACGCATCTTTCAGGAAGCCCGAATCCACTACGGGTATGAACTGCTGCAGCCGGAAACACAGCTGCTGGCAGGTCCCCTCGATCCGTCCGAAGCCCCGGCCGTCCAGCGCGCCCTCACCGACGTCTTTCGTCGTCGCGAAACACTCTACAGCCGACTGTTTGAAATTGCCCGCGAAGAACGTGAACGACTGCAGACGGCTCAGGCTACCCCGAGAAATCGGAGTGATGATGCAGACGGAACTCAGCCTTCCGGCGAAGGTCAGAATGCTCCCGATGACTCCGCCGCAGCCGCCCGAAGACTGACTGTCAGACCCGATGGACGCGTGGTTGAAGAAGCCGGACCGCCCCGACGCAGACTGGAAGGACGCTTCTACGCGGGAGGTGTCGCACCACCTCCGACTTTCTTCGATAACCGTGCCTCCAGCGCCGTTGCCGGTGCTCCCCGCAGTCGACTGAATGCCGCTCAGGCCGAACAAATGGCAGAAGAGTTTGCCGCAGCCTACGCGCGACAGCGAGCCATGGCAGAAGCCTCCGCGACTGCTCAGGAGGAAGCCTCGACAGCCCCACCGACAGACTTGCAAACAGCTCCGCAAACAGCTCCGCAAATGCGCCGGCCTGACGCCTTCAAACAGGCCGCCAGCCCGGGAGATACCACAGACGAGGCGCGCACAGGCCAGGCACGCACAGGCCAGGGCCTGCGAAACCCGGCAGAAGAGCGGTTCGCGGAATCTCTCTTCGGCGGTGACGGCTCACTGCAGGGCTCCCGCCTTGTCGGGGCGCGGAGCGATGCCTTCGGCGGTGGTACGAATGCACAGAACCCCGGTGCTGCATCCGCAGTCACCGCCGCAGATGTTCTCGCCTCCGCCGCACCAGCCCGCAGCAACAGCAGCCCGGACGACCAGGCTCTGCGGGCACCGTGGTATCAGTCCTCGCAGCCCGACCCGGAAAACAAGAAAAAGCAGCCCGGAACATCCGGCATTCCAGGCTCCCCGGCCTCCGACAACACAAGCGGAACACCAGGCGGCACAGCGCCGGAAAAGCCCCGCATCGATCGGGAAACACTCCGATTGCTGAATGGTCCTCCACGCAAACCGGATTCCAGCCTGAAAGTGCCCGTGGGGATCGTTGTGTTTCTGGATGAACGACACCTTGCAGTGGCGCAGCAGCCAGCCGTCGCGCTGCCACCCGATAATCCGCTCGTCGCCGAAGCCGCTCTCCTTCAGGGTATCAACAATGAAATTCAGGACGCGCGACAGTCCCCGCGCGATGACCTGCTGCCGGTTGTCAGATTTGTGGTCAGCCCCGGCGGTGAACGCTGGCGACTGCGACTGGCGCGAACACTGAAACAGGCCGGCATCGCCAGCGTCACTCAGTATGAACTGACTCCGTATATGATCCCGGGCGATGCGGTCGGCAGGGCTGAGCTGGGCGATTCAGCAGAGGAGACCGTGCAATGAGTCGACGGACACAGCGCGGCGAACTGGATCTCGGCTCCGACTCCTTTCTCGACGTGGTTTGCAACATCGTCGGTATCCTGATCATTCTGATTGTTGTCGTGGGAGTGCGCGTGCAGCGGCAACCCGCTCCGCGGCAACAGACAGCCTTCGTCCCCCCACAGATGCAAAGCCCGGACCACCAGGCAATCGCTCAGCAGGTGGCAGAACGCGAACGTAAACAGGCAGAAACCCTCACAGTTGCTGCCAGTCGCCGCGACGAGCTGATCCGCAGTCAGCAGCAGCTGCAGCGGGAATCCGCTCAGCTGGAAACTGACCTGAAACTGGCCCGCGCTGAAGCGGCTGCTATTGAACAGGAACTGGCCGAAATTCGTCGCCAACAGGCCGAACGCGATGCTGACAGCAAAGAACAGCTCTCCCGCCGCTCTCGTCAGCTCGCGATCGAACGTTCGGCAATCCAGACTCGAATCGCCAGCCTCACCAAATCTCTTACCGGAACGGGAAAACAGAAACGCGACATCGAGGCCGCTCTTGTCAGCCTCCGACAACAGCAGAAGACAACAGAAGAATCGCGGCAGGGAGCGATTGTGGAAACACAGCGGCTGGAAGAACTGCTGCAAGGACTCAGTGAAAAGACCCAACCCGCCAGCCGCCTTGAACACCGGCTCTCACCCGTGACTCGCGCCGTGGAAGCCGACGAATATCACTTCCGACTGGAACACGGAATGATCAGCCGCATTCCGCTCAATGAACTGCTGGAACGGCTCAAAGCCCAGGTGCTCTCAAGACGTTCCGCAATTCTGAAATTCAGTCAGTTCGAAGGGGCCGTCGGGCCCGTTGGCGGCTATTCCATGAAGTACGCTGTGGAAAAGGAAGGACCATCACCGCTGGAAGCCCTGCAAACCGGCGATGGTCGGATCCGCGTCAACGTATCACGCTGGGAAATTGTGCCTGAAGAATCGCGGATTGAAGAGACCGTCGAAGCCGCCGTCCTGCCCGGTGCACAGTTCCGCGAACAGCTGGAAACATGCCCGCCCGATTCCGTGATTACCCTCTGGGTTTATGAAGATTCATTCGCAGGCTTCCCGCCGCTTCGAGAACTGGCTCACAGCCTCTCTCTGCGAATCGCCGCCAGACCCCTGCCGCCGGGCTCGCCGATCGTGGGATCCCCCAACGGCAGCCGCTCAACAGCACAGTAAATCGCAGTTGTCCGGCGTATGCGGAATCCGGCAGCCGGAAGGCGCCAGCGGGAACGCGGCAGTGTTCGCCTGTCAATGACTTAACGCCCACCACCCTGCTGCCCGGCAGTTGCCTTCTGCAGATTGGCAGTGAACTGCTGCAAATTCATATTCCCGATCTGAATGCCCGCCTGCTCAAACATGCCACGCACGCGACGGCTTTGCTGCCATTCATTGGTGTCAATTGTTCCGTTGCCGTCCGTGTCCAGCCGGGAAAAATACTGGGGAGCCATAGCGACTTCGTTGCCGGACGAACCTCCCCCCCAGCCCCCCCACGACGATGAACTTCCCCCCCGATCACCCCGGTCACGCCCCTGGTCCTGACCGTTACCCCCAGGAGTCTGCTGGGTGTTGTCACTCGGCTTGCGAGCCGGTGTGGCGGTGACGATTGTGAGCCGCTGACGGCCGCCCGCCGACGCCACGTCCTGCCCCGACGCCGCCGCAGATTCGGCAGCCTGAAGTTCCTCAGGTGTGAGAAATCCGTCAAAGTCCAGATCCATCTGATCGAACAGTTCGAGGTCTGCACGGCGAGTCATCATCCATTCGTGCATTCCCAATTGCCCGTCGAAATCCGTGTCCACTTCGGAATACGCAGGAGGAAGCGTGAGTGTCACTGGCTTTTTGGGCTTCATACGGTAGGGCGTGAGCGTTTTCGGGCGACTCGCGTTGGGGTCCCCGGGTTGCCCCGGCTGACCCGGTTGACCCGGTTGGCCCGGCTGTCCCCCGGAAAAACCGCTCCGCAGTGTATTCCGCATGTCATCCAGAGACATCCCGGCCTTGAGCTGGATGCCCCTCGCAGACATCATATCGCGGACAAAAGATGGCATCCGATCCAGCTCTTCCTGATCGATCTTCCCGTTTCCGTTGGCATCCATCATCGAGCCGAAACGACTGCTGCGGTCGCCGCCGTCACCACCGCCGCCACCACCCATCCAAGGTGGACCGCCGGAAAACCCTCCCGGAGGCCCCCCACTGCCAAAGGAAAATCCACCCGGAGGACCGCCCGGAGCACCGGGGAATCCACCGCGGCCGCTGAATCCAGGGGGGCTGCCGGAGCCACCCGGCATGCTGAAACCGCCCGGCGAAAAGCCTCCGCCAAAACCACCCCGATCCCCGCGATCCCCGCCACGGTCTCCACGATCACCCCGATCTCCACGGCCTCCCCGACCATCCTGAGCAGACAAGTGCTGTGAGAACAGGAGCGCCAGTCCCAATGCCAAAACACTGTACATGCGTATCATAAATGTGTCCCGTCATGGTTTATCGGTCGGCGCATATGTGGTCAAACGCCAATTATCACTCTAAACACGGTCTGTCTGCCCCTGTTTCGGGAATCTTCCTGATTTTTTTCGATCTCTCCATGGAATTCAGGGGTTTGTC
This sequence comes from uncultured Chitinophaga sp., assembly GCA_964561125.1. Lineage (GTDB taxonomy): Bacteria > Planctomycetota > Planctomycetia > Planctomycetales > Planctomycetaceae > SXXK01. Next base: position 17,725 of record CAZLOQ010000053.1, read on the forward strand.
AGCGAAGGAACCCGGTTGCGACCCGCCCCGATCCACAAATTCGCGATAGTGAAAAAAAACTTCCATGCCCCCGTGGCTCTGCAATCGATAATGTCTTCCTTGTTTCCACATCCTTCCGATTTTTCGTCTGTCATCATCAGATCTTCTCATGACAAAATGGCAGAACAGCGGACAATAAGCGAATCGTCCAGGCCTGCCTTCCTGCATTCCGTGTCCCGGTCTGCCACTTCGGCAAACCCTCTGTGGAAGCTTCCATGAGTGTAACAGTCAATCACCGTCACTGTGTCCGCCTGGCGGTCTTCGGGGCCATGATTCTGCTCAGCCTGCCGGCATTCGGTCAGAACGGCGGTCGCACCGGCTCCGAAACGGACCTGCTGCGACGCGAGGAGATCCAGCAGGAACTCGGGCTGTCCGAGACACAAAAAACGCAGCTGACCGAGGCGGCCGCTTCCGGTTCGCCTGGCAGAGAAGTCTTCGACCCGTTTCTGCAGCGGATGAAAGAGACCACCGACGAAGCCGCGCGAACGAAAATTCGTGAAGAGATGCAGGCCGCAATCCTTGCCGCTCGTGAAGGCGCTTCCGGCAAGGCCCTTGCCGTGCTCGATTCACGCCAGCTCAAACTGCTGCGGACCATCTTCATCCGCGAAGCCGGTGCCCGGGCGTTGTCAGACGCTCGCGTCGCCACCGATCTGGGGCTGACCGACGAACAGAAGAAGCAACTCGAAACGCTCGCCACCGAACGCCGAACTGCCTCCGCGGCGCTCGGATTTAACGCCACCGAAGAACAGCGGGCCGCGTTCACCACGGAATGGGACGGCAAATTTGTGGCTGTTCTGTCACCCGAACAGAAATCCAGATGGACAGAACAGGCCGGTCCGGCCACAGCGACCGCCGTGGCCGGTGCAGCCATGGTGCCCGGTCAGGCTGGTCAGGTCGCTCCGGGCACACCGGACGCCAATTCAGCCCCTCCCGCCGGCGCTATCGTTGTCTCCAGTTTCGGAGCAGCCGCTGAACCCGGTCAGCGAGCCGACAAACTGTCCTTTAACATGCGTTTCGCTCCCTGGGATCAGGTCCTCCAGGACTTCGCTGCTGCCGCCGGCTACACACTCGACATCTCCCAGGTGCCGCCCGGGACGTTCACCCACATTGACTCAAAAGAATACAACATCTCACAGGCCATGGACATCCTCAACGGATACCTCCAGCGCAAAGGCTATACCCTTGTCGTCAAAGACAACTTCCTTGTCTCCGTAAACGTCGACAAAGGCATTCCCCCCAATCTGGTTCGCGACGTCAGCGTCGATGACCTGGTGAAGGTCGAATCCGGCGTTCGCGCAATTGGTGAAAACGAGATCGTCCGCATCGAAATTCCGCTCGAAAAACTGGACGTCGGCGTGATGGCTCAGGAAGTCGAACAGCTCCTTGGCCCCATTGGCACCATGACCGCATTCACCCAAACCGGCAGCCTCATCATCGCCGACACAGGTTCCAACCTCAGACGCATCAAGTCCTATGTCGATGCCTCTCTGGGACGCGTGCAGGATGACCTCGTCTTCAAGTCTTATTACCTCGAACACATCGACGTCGAAGAAGCCGAATTTATGCTGCTGGCCCAGTTCGGCATGCGGTCCGGTGTCTCCAATGTCAGTTCCGGTTCCGGCGGTGATCGTCGCGGACAGTCCCAGCCGCAGGCACCATCCCGCACCAGCAGCCTGCAGGTGTTCTCTGATACCCGCACCAACAGCCTGCTCGTTACCGGCTCGCCTGCCCAGCAGAAACTGGTCGAAGAAATCGTAAAAACGCTCGACGTCGACGAAGATGCCAAAGGCAACAAGCTCAGTCGCACCGACCGCTCCGGCCCGTTCCTCAAGGTCTACAAAGTCACCGGCCGCGCCGACCAGGTCGCTCAAAGCATTGATGCCATGATGCCCGGCGTCGTTGTCAACGAAGACATGCAGGCCGGAACCGTACATATCTTTGGTACGTCCAAACAGCAGGACCAGGTCGCTGAGTGGGTGAAGTCGTTCCAGGAAGGTACCGGCACCGGCGGGTCCGTCGCCGTGATTCCGCTCATCAAAATGGATCCCCTCACCGCCGCAGCCACCCTGCGAAACCTCTTCATCGCTGAAGGCAATGCCGCACCCACTGTCGAAACCGACCTCTACGGCAATCGCATTATCGTCAAAGGCACCGCAGTGCAGGTCGAACAGATCCGCCAGGTCCTCCGGGATCTTGGTGAAGACGGCACCGGCGTCCGCACGAAAGGCGAAGGTGGTACCGTCCGACGCTACTCGCTCCGCGGACGCGATCCCGGTGAATTCTTTGAGTACCTTCAGAAGGAATGGCAAAATCAGGAACAGACGCCGATTCGTATTGTGGTGCCCGGCAAAAGCGGCCCGATTCGCGACCTGAAAACCCCCAGCTCCGGGTCCCTTCCAGCCGAATCCCCCGCCCCAGGTTCCTCTGCCCCAGGTTCCTCTGCACCACCGGTCGAACCAGAACCACAGTCACCGACTACCCAACGCTCAAGACCGCCCGGCTTCCACAAAGAAGTCTTCTACTACCCAGTCAGACTGAACACATCCCCCGGCCACTCCTTCCCCACGGTCTCGTCCGCACAGCCCCCGGAATCCGGGGATCCCGACATCCGCATCGTTGTTGACGGGGATGACCTCCTGCTCCTGTCCGCGGACGAAGATGCCCTCGATCGGCTGGAAGAAATGATGGACTTTCTTCAGGAATCCATCCCTTTCCGCGTTCGCTGGACCGTGTTCTACCTCGAAGCCTCCGATGCCACCGAAACCGCTGCACTGCTCGAACAGCTCCTGCCCTCCAGCAGCGTGACCAGCACCGCAGCCAGCTCCGGCTTCAGTCTCAGCAGCATGTTCAGCCCCATCACTCAGTCCGTCTCCAGCATGACAGGTCTCTCTGGACTCCAGGCCAACCCTCAGACGCTTCGCATCATTCCCGATCCCCGTGCAAACGCACTCTATATCACAGGCCCCCAGGCCGCCGTCGACGAAGCCGAATCCCTCCTGCGAGTGCTCGATTCCAACGACATCCCGGAATCGCTCCGCGAACTCCAGCCACGACGGCTCGCAGTGCAGTATGCCGACATCGACGAAATGGCCTCCATGGTGAATGATGCCTTCAAACCCTATCTTGAACCGGCCGGCGGACGTGGTGCTCAGAACAACCCGCTGGCTCAGATGTTCGGCGGCGGAGGCGGTGGCGGCAACCGAAATGAACCTCAGGGAGTGCAGATGACCGTCGCCGTGGACCGTCAGAACAGCACCCTCATCATCTCCAGCTCCGAAGCCCTCTACAACAAAGTCAAATCGCTCGTCGAAGAAACCGACGAAGCTGCAAAGACCGCGAACCGCACTTTCCGCGTTGTCCAGCTGCAGCACGCCGATGCATCCATGGTCCAGCAATCCCTGACGTCTCTCTTCCCGCGTATTACGACCAGTGCCTCCCGCACCTCATCTTCCTCCACCAGCGGCGGAGGTGGCGGTGGCTCCAATAACAGCGGCGGCAACTCACAACCGCAGCAGCAACAGCAGCAGGATGCTTTCCAGCAGATGATGCAGGAACGTATGCGTCAGCGGTCTTCTGATGGTGGCAGCAGCCGTGGCGGATTTTCGCCGTTTGGTGGAGGTGGCTTCAATCCCTTTGGCGGTGGTGGCACAACTCCCTTCGGTGGCGGTGGCAGCCCCTTTGGCGGTCGCGGCGGCTTCGGCGGTCGCGGCGGCCGCTGATCCCCCGGACAGAAACTTGTCATCCCTGTTGACCACTTCACACCTCACACTTCTTCCGGCATCCCAACATGGAACTCGGGCAACTCCTGATCGACGAAGGCCTGGCAACTCGCGACCAGATCACGGCTGCCCGCACCGCCCACGCCAGCGCACGCGTTGACCAGGCTCTGATCCGTATGGGAGTGCTCACAGAGGACCAGCTGCTGAAAACGCTTTCCAGCGAATTCGGCATGGACTATGTCGACCTGAAGAACATTCAGATCGACACCGATCTGCTCGCACGTTTCCCCACGTCCGCCATTTACCGTCATTCGCTGCTGCCGCTTTATCGCGAAAATGGTCATATCGTTGTCGCTACGTCCGACCCGCTCAACCTTGAAGGTCTGGACGAACTGAGCACGGTGAGCGGTTTCCGGCTCCATCCGGTACTCACCCGCAGCGGAGAACTGGGCAGCCGCATCCATGAACTGCTGGGGGTCGGCGGCGACACCATCAACGAACTGGTCCGTCGCAAGACGGAAGAAGGCATTGAACTTCTCGAAGAGATCAACGAAGACCTCGGGGAACTCGCTGAAGGTGCTCAGGCACCTTCCGTCATCAAGCTCGTCAACGAACTGCTCATGGAAGCCGTCAAGCTGCAGACCAGCGACGTGCATATCGAACCGCAGGAAAACGGCATGCGTGTCCGCTTCCGGCTTGACGGTATGCTCCGCATCCAGCCCACCCCCCCCGAGATCGCTCAGTTCTATTCGGCCATTGTAACGCGTCTGAAAATCATGGCGCACCTGAATATCGCCGAAAAACGCCTGCCTCAGGACGGCCGTATCAAACTCCGCGTGTCCGGTCGTGAAGTCGACGTGCGTGTTTCCATCATCCCCATGCTGCATGGCGAAGGGGTCGTCATGCGTCTGCTTGATAAAGCACGCATGACCTTCGACCTCCGCAACGTCGGCATGCCGCCCAGCGTGATGAAAATCTTTCGTCAGCTGATTGACCAGCCCCACGGAATTATTCTGGTCACAGGTCCCACCGGCAGCGGTAAGTCCACAACTCTCTACAGTGCACTCAGTGAGATCAAAGACCCGACTGTGAAGATCATCACAGTCGAGGACCCTGTGGAATATCAGATGGACGGCATCAGCCAGATCCAGGTACACAGCCGCATCGGCCTCACTTTCGCCGCCGGCCTCCGCAGCATTCTCCGCCATGACCCCGACGTCGTACTCATCGGGGAAATTCGAGACGGCGAAACTGCTCAGGCTGCAATCCAGGCATCACTCACCGGTCACCTCGTGTTCAGTACCCTGCACACCAACGACGCTCCCAGTGCGTTCACGCGACTGGTCGATATGGGTGTCGAACCCTATCTCGTTGCCAGCACTGTCGAAGGGATCCTCGCCCAGAGACTCGTCCGCCGCCTCTGCAAACATTGCAAAGTCCCCACTCCGGTCGATCAGGTGCCCGATCTTCCCGCCGACTTTCCCCGCGATGTCTGCCCGATCGTCCAGCAGCCCAAAGGCTGCCGTGAATGTCGCGACACCGGTTATTCCGGTCGAATCGGCGTCTTCGAACTGCTCCGCACAGACCCCGTCGTGCAGCGCATGTGCGTCGAACAGAAAAGCAGCACAGAGATCCGCGAATATGCTCTCAAAGCCGGCATGACCACCCTCCGCTCCAGCGGCTGGGAACAGGTCGCCGCCGGTGTCACCAGCGTCGATGAAGTCGTCCGCATCACCCGCGGCGATATCGTCGGCTAACCCCCTTCATCCTTCATCCTTCATCCTTCATCCTTCATCCTTCATCCTTCATCCTTCACCCTTCATCCTTCATCCTTCATCATGCCGGAATTCAGGTATCAGGCCAGAGAACTCAGCGGACGACAGGTGTCGGGACTGCTGACTGCCACCAGCGAAAAAGAAGCGCTGGCCACGCTCACTGCGCGCAGCCTGTTCCCCATCAATGTCACGCTCTCCGAACAATCACAGAAACAGGCCTCTGCGGGTTCGCGCCGGGTTCCCTCGCGATATCTCACCACCTTCTTCAACCAGCTGGCCGATCTGCTGCGTTCCGGCGTCCCCCTGCTCCGCTCACTGATTCTGCTCGAAGACCAGACATCCCATCCCGGGCTCCGGGTCGTCATTCAGGACGTACGTGAACAGGTGGCCGACGGCAGCCGCCTCAACGACGCCATGCGGCGGCATCCCCGCAATTTCAACTTTCTCTCCGTCAGCATGGTCCGTGCCGGCGAAGAGGGCGGTTTCCTCGAAGAAGTTCTCAGCCGCATCGCCGCCTTCAACGAACATCAGGAAGAACTGCGGGGACGTGTCACCGGTGCTTTGGTCTACCCGGTCTTTCTGATGACAGTCGGCCTGGGTATTGTGACCGTCATGATGGTCTGGTTCGTCCCGCAGTTTGCCGCCATCTTTGATCGAATGGCCGATCAGGGAACGCTCCCGTGGGCCACAGTTACGTTGTTGAAGATCAGTGACAGCATCCAGCAGCATGGCATGCTGATGGTGCTGGGGCTGGGGGCTGCCATTGCTGGATTGTTCTACTACCTTGATTCAGAGGCCGGCCGTCGCAATCTCGACCGCTGGAAGCTCAAAGTGCCCGGACTTGGCGGCATTCTGCAGAATCTGGCCGTCGCCCGGTTCTGCCGTATGCTGGGAACGCTCCTGAAAAACGGCGTTCCCATCCTGCAGTCGCTCCGTATCGCCAAGGATGCCAGCGGCAACATGATTCTCGCCGAAGCCATCGGCAATGCCGCCGACAACGTCAGCAGCGGTCAGTCACTCGCCGTGCCACTCCGTGCCAGCGGCCAGTTCTCACGCGACCTGATCGAAATGATTGCTGTTGGCGAAGAAGCCAATAACCTGGAAAATGTGCTGATCGGAGTCGCTGACAACCTTGAAAAACGGACCAGCCGACGCATTGAAACCGTCGTGCGCCTGCTGGAACCTCTGCTGCTGCTCGTCATGGCCGCAGTTGTTACCTTCGTCATCGCAGCACTCCTGCTGCCCGTTCTGAACATGTCCGCAAACGCCTAAGAATTTCTGGTCTTTCTGCTCTACGGAACCCTTCCCATGAAACGCAATCTGCTCCCCGGCCAAAGCCACGATCGCCGTTCCGGCTTTACCCTCCTTGAACTGCTCATCGTGCTCGCAATTATCCTCGTCATCGCCGCCATGGTCGTACCCAACCTCATCGGCTCACAACAGAAAGCCAACGAGGACGCCACGCTCATCACCATCAAGAACATCGAAAAAGCACCCGTCGGCACCTGGGCAGCTGACCATGATGGCACCTATCTCAAAGGCAGCGGACAGGAAGTCTGGCAGCAGATGATGAACCCCGGCAATTACAAAGGCCGCAAACTGCGTCCTTACATTGAAGAGCCGCCAGCTGATGCGTGGGGACAGATTCTGCAGTACGAATGGAACGGGGACGGCCACAGCAAGAAACAGAACGCACTCAAACCCGCCATCTGGTCCATCGGAGCAAATGGCCAGGATGAAGGCGGCGAAGGCGACGACATCGCCAGCTGGCGCTCACTCGCAGCCGGAAACAATCAGTAATCAACACGGGCAGCCGTCAGTGAGCGGCTGCTGTGCGGCCTGACGTTCCTTTCTTCAAGCCCCATCTGCATGCGTCGCTCCTGCCGGACACCACAGCAACCCCGCCACACCGGCTTTTCCCTGCTGGAACTGCTTCTGGTGATCGGGGTGCTTGTCGCAGTCTCCGCGATGGCCGTGCCGCCGCTGATGGATCGCATCCGCGCCGGTCGTGTGCAGGACGCCGCCGAATCCGTCCGCGAGGTGCTGGGAAACGCACGTCGCTATGCCATTGATGCCGGCGTCGACTATCACTTCCGTTACGAAATAAACGGCCACTTCTTCGTGGCCATCCCCGCTGAACCAAACCCCGTCCTCGCCAACAGCTACTCCGGCAGCGAAGAAGACACACGCGTGGTTGTTGAAGCCGGGGAAATCGACGAGACGCTCTTCATTCGCCCGTTCAGCGGTGACACATCCGGCGGCGAATCGCTCGAACCCGAAGCCTTCACCGATCTCCCCAACGCCGGTGAACTCGCCTCAAAAACCTGGTCCGCTCCCATCCTCTTCCGCTTCGACGGCACGTCAGAAGACAAGCGATTCCAGGTGATCGACGAAGAACAGAATTCAGCAGAACTCTCCGTTCGCGCACTCACAGGCGCCATCCGCGTCTCCCAGGTGTTTGTACTGGAGGAAGACTGATGCGCTTTCAGTGCACGCACTCCCCTGTGATGCCTCCCCGAATCACGCAGACCCGGGCATTTCAACCTGCTCCGGCAGACGCTCGTCGAGGCCTCTCTCTGCTCGAAGTCCTCGTCTCAGTGGCCATCTTCCTCGGTGCACTCACGGCGATCCTGTATGCCCTCAGCATCGGTCAGCGCTCCGAACTCTCCGCACGTCTGCAGTCCGAAGCCGTGCTCCGCTGTGAAGCCGTGATGGCCGAATTCATTTCCGGCGTCCGCGAAGCCGATGCTTCAGATGGCAATCCCTTTGAAGACGATGACACCGGAAACTGGACCTGGACTGCTCAGGTCGAAAGCGGCCCCGGGGCCGATCTGCTGCAGCTGACTGTGCTGGTCGAGCACCGTCCGGGAGGCAGCGAACCCAACGCGGCCTTCAGCCTGGTACGCTACATGCGCGACCCACAGCTGTTCCTCGATGCCGCTATTGAAGGAGCAGTCCAGTGAACAGTCAATGCCCGGCTCCCCCCGCCCCGATTCGTTCCGGCTATACCCTGCTGGAACTCATGATCGCTGTCGGACTCAGTGCCATCCTCATGGCCTCCCTCTACAAAGCCATGGATATCTACCTCTCGCTGCAGCTGGACAGCTACGAAGAAATCGCCCGGCAGCAGGTCGCCCGCGCTCTGCTCAGACAGATGACCCGCGACATCCAGTCCGTAGTCTTCACAAAACAGGAGGCACTCCCGGAAGAGGAAGAAACGGATATTCTCGGCATCGGGCTTTCCGGGGCAGGTACCTCCGGTCTTTCCGGTGATGGAATGTCTGGTCTGGGCAGCAGTGGAAGTTCCGGCAGCAGCAGTTCCACGTCCGCGCTCGACGGCAACTCCTACGGTACCTCCACCATCGACCCCGAGACCGTCTCCACCACCTACACCAGCGGTTTGGTGGGCACCAGCAGCGATCTGCAGCTGTTTATCAGTCGGCCCGACCGCAATCTCGCCTACGTTTCCGCTCAGGAACTCTCGTCTCCGGAACAGCGAACCGGTGATCTGCTGCTCGTTCGCTACCTGCTGGCCAGCAAACTGGGCAGCGGTCTGGGGTCCATGATTGCTGACCGCGAATCGCCCGGCAACACCGACGGTCCTGTGGGACTGGCACGGGTGGAAGGTGACCTGTACGGCCTGAGCACTGCGGTTCAGACGGCCGACGCCCTTCCGCAGCTGTCCGCCGCCACACTGATTGCCCCTGAAGTCGCAGGAGTCACTTTTCGCTACTACGACGGCGGCCAGTGGCTTGAAGAATGGGACAGCACCGCACGCAATGAACTTCCCAAAGCCATTGAAATCGTCGTGAAGCTCCGCGATGAACAACCCGGCGAGAATCTGCTCAGCGATGAAGAACCCACACCGTACGCGTTACCTGAAACCACGCATCGGATGGTGGTCCCGCTGCCGACAGCAGAGCCATTTGTGATGGAGGCACTCCTGTGAAGCATCTTAGTCATCCCCGGCAGTCCGGCTCTGCCCCGCGCCGCGGCTTCGTGCTGCTGGTCGTCACCGTCACACTGATCCTGCTCTCGCTGGCCTCCTACAGTTATCTCAGCAAAATGGAGACAGAGCACCGCGCTGCCAATATGTTCGGACGCGACGTGGAAGCCCGTATGGCCGCCGAATCCGGAATCGAATACGTGGCCAGCCAGGTCACCCTGCGGCAGGCCGATCCCACGCTGGACCTCTACCACGACCCCTCCCGGTTCTCACGGCAACCCATCGGGCCGTCAGAAGATCCCCGAGGCCAGGTGCGGTTCTCGATTCTCAGCCCTGGCCAGACCGGTGCTGCCAACGTTCTTCCCCGCGCAGGACTGCTCACCGAAACCGCCAAATTCAACATCAATCGACTCATCGAATTTGAAAATGATGTGGACGAAACCACCGACCCGTATTTCGCCGTGTCATATATTCCCGGCATGACCGAAGACATCTGCAACGCCATCCTTGACTGGATTGACAGCAACGAAGAACCCCGCACCGGAGGCGCGGAATCCGCCACCTATCAGGGACTCGCTGTCCCCTACTCCGCCCGCAATGCCCCGCTGCAGTCCATCGACGAACTCCTGCAGATCCAGGGAGTCACGCCGCTTTTGTTCTACGGAGAAGACGCCAACCGCAACGGGCGGCTTGACCCCAACGAAGACGACGGGGCCGAAAGTCCCCCGAATGACAACGCCGACGGCATTCTGCAGCTCGGCTTCCGCGACTTCCTCACAGTCTCCAGTCGCGAGCGCAATATCCAGTTGTCAGGGGCAAAGAAAATCAACCTCAACAACGGGATCGTGGCGGAAATGTTTGATCTCCTCGAAGAGTCATTCGATACGGAAACGGCCACCTTTATCACCGGCTACCGGCTCACGGGTGACCAGAATTCTGACGCCCAAGCCCAGGGAAAGCTCACCATCGAACAGCAGCAGCTTGTCGAATGGATTGCTAAGAATCTTGGTACCGGCAAACTTGGCGAAGTCACCCGTGGTGGTATGGATCTGTCCAATCCCCCCACCGCCTCCTTCCGCTCCATCTATGACCTGATCGATGCCCAGGTTGAGGTCACCATTAACGGTGCCGCGCAGACACTCACCAGCCCCTGGTCCACTTCCGATCCCGCCGCACTTCTCGAACAAATGCTCACCCTCGAAGAAACGCTCACCTTCCTCAACGACGATTTCATTGACGGCCGTATCAATGTGAACCTCGCACCCCGCGAAGTCCTGCTCGCCATGCCCGATATGACTGAAGCCATGGCCGATGCCATCATCGCCGCGCGCCCGCCACTCGAAGAAAGCGGTATCTCCTCACAGATCATGGTCAACCGCCGCTCCCCCGTCTGGCTCCTCACCGAAGGACTGGTTGACCTCGTCACCTTCAAACGACTCGGCCCCTGGCTCACCACCACTGGCGACGTGTACTCCTTCCAGGTCCTCGGACACTTCGATCAGGGAGGCCCCACCACGCGACTCGAAGCCCTGATTGACGCGACAAAAAAACCACCCAGGATTCTCTTCCAGCGCGACCTCACCGTGCTCGGACGAGGTTTCGAACCTGCTGTTCTTGATGGATCCCTGACTGATAATCGGTAAGCCTGCCGCACGCTGCAACTCTCCCAAACCCCCCAAAACTCAGCAAAACTCGGCCATATCACAAGTTCTTTCGCCCCAACTCCTGCAGATCGGGGTTGAGTACTCCAGCAATTCCGCTGCGGCAACTCGCCTCTCACACGGTGCAATCATGGCTGACATCATCATTGAATGGGATCGCGACCGCCTCGTGGTGGCGCAGGGCACATTTGCCTCTGCCAAAGCCAGTCTCAGCTTTGTTCAGGTCTTCCCGCGCTCCGCCGATTCACAGGATACACTGTCGCTCGTACAGGGCCTTCAGGAAACCTTTCCCGCCCAGTCCGAACGCAGCCGACGACAGGTCTCCGTTGTTGTTCCCCGACAACTGGTCACCATCCATCGCGTCCAGCTCCCGCAGGTGCCCGACGCAGATGTCCCGGATATGCTCCGGATGCAGGCCGCTCTGAAACTCACCGTGCCCATCGAATCCGTTGTCCTCGACTTCACGCCGCTCCCCGTACAGCCCGGCTCCCCCACCCGCGACGTGCTGCTGGTCACCATCCCCGCCGATCAGCTCGCACTCGTTCGCCGCACGCTCAACGATGCTCAGCTGGAACTCGCCGAAGCCCGCGTCAGCGCCTGGAGTCTCGCCCAGACACTCGCCCGCGCCGGCGTGACGGCCGCGGAGGCTGCCCCGGGAGTCGATATCGTTGCCCTGCTCCGCCGCGATTTCCTTGAACTCACCTTCCTCCGCGGAAATACCGTACTCTACGTGCACAGCGGCGCCGCATGGTCCTCCACCGATGACCTCGAACGGACACTCCGGGCCGAACTCTCCCGAGCCCGTCTGTCCGCCACCGAAGTCCTCGGCGATCAATCCATTCACCGCCTCCTGCTCGTCGGCGATCCCCAGGCCACCGCGGCCGTCTCTGACCAGGTTGCCGCGAGGCTCGGAAACGCCACGGTCCAACGCATCGACCCCGCAGAGTTGCTGGTGGCCCTTCCTGCGGGATCACCAGTATCCGCCGTGGACACCGCATCACTCGCCGGCGCACTGCTCAGCCGCACCGCCACCCCGGTCGAAATCGTGGACTTTGCCAGCCCCCGCAAAGCTCCCGAAAAACGCGATCTTCGCCGCGTTAAAATTCTCGCCGCAACACTCGCCGGCGTCGTGCTCTTCGGGGGCATCTACATGTGGCGACAGGGCCGCATCACAGCCCTCCAAAGACAGAAATCCGCCATCGCCCTCGAAAACAGCGACCTCCGCGAAAAACTCCAGGCCGGCAGCAAGGACCTCGAATACGCCGAAAAAATCGGCCGCTGGGTCGATCGCGATCTTGAATGGCTCGATGAATTCGCCCGACTCAGAGATCTCCTCCCGGGCACCGACCGTATGTTTATCGACAACATTACCTTCGCCGCTGTCCCGCAGAACGGCGTCGGCGCCATCCGCTTTGAAGCCTGGGCCAGAACCGAAGCCGATATCAACGAACTCACCCGCCGACTTCGCGAAGCCGGATACGGCATCAAACCCTTCGACACCGACCTTCGCCCCGCTGCTGTCTCCCAGGAATATCAGGTCCGCGTGCAGCTCGAAGTTGTCCTCCCCGAACCCGACGCCGACGGCAACTCCAGCGTCGGCTGAACCCGAATCCCGCCCACCAGTCATCTCAATCTCCTGCAAACCACTTCCTCAGGTCTGGTCACATGGACGAAAAACAACGCACCAAACTTCTCGGCATCGGCCTCGCCGTCGTCGTCGCGGTCTGGGCCGGCCGCTCCACCGTGTCCGACTGGATCTTCGGCCCCATTCGCAAACTGGAAAAGGAACTCCAGTCCGCAACCGCCGAAAATGAACGGCTCAACGGCGAAGACATTCAACTCACTGCCGCCCAGCGCAATCTTCAGGACTGGCGTTTCAACAGCCTGCCGTCCAATATTGATGATGCCCAGCGACTCTACCGCGAATGGCTCTTCGAACTCGCCCGACAGTGCGGCTTCTCAGGCTCCGGCTTCGAAGTCACCCCCGGCAGCCGCTCAGCCCAGAAAGAATTCAGCACCGTCTCCGTCGATGTCAAAAAAGCCGAAGTCGACCTGAACGGACTCGCCCGCTTCCTCTACCTCTTCGACCAGGCCGGAATCATGCATCGCATCTCCGGACTCAAAATCGACAGCCCCGGCGCTCAGGGCAACCCCCGACTGATGGTTTCGTTTACAGCGGAAGGAATGAGCGTTTCCGGGAGCGAAGACCGCCGCGAACTGCTCCCCAGAACACCACTCGCTGCCGCCATCACCGAATCCGCCACCTCACTCAATGCCACCCCCAGCGAACTCTTCCCCACAGCCGAAGGCTTCGAACCATTCTGGATCCGCATTGACCGCGAACTGCTCAAAGTCGAATCCATCACCGATAACGCCTGGAACGTCCAGCGCGGCTTCGCCGGCACCAAACCGACCGCTCACATTGCCGACAGCCCCATCGAACTCTTCCCCGTCGCCTGGGACCGACGCGAAAAAAACACCGCCGACTACCAGGCCTTCATCAGCCGCTCTCCCTTCGTCATCCCCTCACCCCCCAAAACATGGACACCCCGAATCGCCGGGGTCTCAGACAAAACCATTCGACCCGGCGATGAAGTCAAATTCACCGTTCGCGCCGAAAATGCCAATCCGGAACTGGGCAATGCCGTCTTCGCACTCAAAGAGGCCGCCGAAGGCATGACCATCGATCCCGCCTCCGGTGAATTCCTCTGGAAATCCCCCACAGAACTCCAGCCCGGCAAGTACACCGCCAAAATCGTCATGCACCAGACCGGCCAGCCCGAAGTCACCTTCGATAACTCCCTCACCATCACACTCCGCAAGCCCAACGCCGCCCCCACGCTGGAACTCCCGAAATCCGCCGTCGTCGTCCTCGGACGCGAATTCACCCTGCAGATCAAAGCCACCGACGATGGACCAACTGAGTCCCTCAAATATTCACTCGGCGGCGGCGCACCAGAGGGGCTTGCCATCGATGCCGCATCCGGACTCATCCGCTGGAACCCCACTCGCTCCTTCACTCCAGGTCGCTATGACCTGACTGTCAAAGCCACCGACTCCGGAGACTCACCGCAGTCCGCTTCCGCCACCGTCGCACTCGATGTCCAGGACGACTACGCCTCCATGACACTCCTCACCGGCACCGTCAGCCGCGACGATGTCTGGTACGCCTGGCTGCGCAACAAAGCCACCGGCATCACCGCCCGACTCAAAGTCGGAGAATTCATTCGTATCTCCGATATCGATGCCGAAATTGACAGCATCACTAACCGCTTCGTCACCTTCCATGACACCGCCGGACTCTGGAAACTGGAACTCGGCCAGATCCTCCGCGATCGACAACTCATCGAACCCGCACCATCCAAACCTGCACCGCCCGAACCCGGACCAACCGAGCCTGCACCATCCGAGCCCGCACCATCCGAGCCCGCACCAACCGAGCCCGCACCATCCGAGCCTGCACCAACCGAGCCCGCACCATCCGA
>CAZLOQ010000054.1:0-32179 GCA_964561125.1 uncultured Chitinophaga sp.
AGCGGCGGTGCCCACGTGGTTTAGCTGCGAGCCTTCAGCTCCGACGGGGCAAGCCCGGCGGGGGGCTGCAGTGCTCGCCTCCAGGCAGCTTGCACGATCGGATCGAACGGTTCGCTGGACACCCCGCGGTACCTCGAGACCGCCGTTCCCCGGCGGGCTTGCCACGTCAGAAGCCAAGGTTCGCGCGCTGGCCTGTGAGCCTGATTCCCCAGGCCGGAGTTGCTCCCGGCTCGGTAAAGCGGCTGTGACGATTACCTGGAAACTATCGATGTGGTACATCGAATGCGCGATCCTGCGAATTTCCGGATACGCTGGCCAGTACGCAAACCGGATATCCCAGCGATGGGTTGGGGAAGTTGAGCCACTGCTGTGAATGAACCGTTTTGCAAGGCACGTTCACACTGCCGGGCTGGTATCGCGGATCCCCGGCGCAGCCTTGATTGTGTTTCAACATTTTCCACCATCTACGGGTCGTCGGCAAAACGCCCTGATTGTGACTGGATACTGTCGACCACCGCAGCCGAGCGGACAGCCACGTACAAAGCCCCGGCCGGGGCCGGGGTTCGTTGCAGGAATGGATTTGTCGAACGAAAACGCAGCGGAATGTTGAAGTGACAGGGTGCACAGGAACCATATGGCTTGTGCGCCTTATGTGACTAATGCGCCTTATATGACCTATATGACACATGCGACCCATGCGACCCACGCAACACACGCTCGGCAGAGCCAATTTATCCCGCGTGGTGGTTGCGGGCAATCTTGCGGTGCTATCCCCCATCCCCCATCCCCCATCCCCCATTCGCCATTCCCCATTCGCCATCCCCCATCCCCCATTCCCCATTCCCCATTCGCCATTCCCCATTCGCCATTCGCCACTCGCCATCCCCCTTCACGGCAGCTCCCACGAGTGCAGTTGGCCGGCGGTGTCGCCGGCGAGGATGGTTTTGCCATCGGCTGCGACTGCGACGCGGGTGGGGAGCAGGCGGACGCCGGGGGGGAGCATCGTGGGGGCGGTTGCAGCCGGTGTCATGGGCAGGGGCATGTTTTTCAATTCCTGACCGTTCGCACCCCAGACACGAATGATGCCGTCGCGGCCGCAGGTGGCCAGTTCGCCCCGGGGGCCGAAGCGGCAGTCGAGGACGCCGTCTTTGTGGGCATTGGGTTTATTAGCCAGCGGCCAGCCGTCCTTGACGTCCCACCAGACGACTGTGCCGTCTTCTCCGCAGGAGGCAACCACTGCAGAATCGCTCCGCCACGACAGAGCACGGACCGATTTCTTATGTTCTGACAGCGGCAGAATCACGCCTCCCGTCTGACCATCCCAGAGATGGATGTTGCCGATGCGATCGGCGGTTGCGAGGTATTTGCCGTCGGGCGAGAAAGCGAGTGCGGTGACCCAGTCGGTGTGTTTGTCGATGGTGGCTTTGAGGCTGCCGTCTTCGGTGGAATAGAGTTTCACAAGGCGGCTGGTGCAGCCGATGGCGACCAGTTTTTCGTCGGGCGAGATATCGGCTGCGAGAATGGCGTCGGGTTCTTCTGCAACGCTGGCCAGAGGTTTGCCCGAGGCGACATCGAAGAGGACAGCCGAGCCGTTCTGTACGGGACGGCCACCGGCGGCCAGCAGCAGGCGTCCTGAGCGGCTGAAGCTGAGCACCAGTGGTTCCCCTTCCGGAAACGGGAGAGCACCCAGATTTTCGCGGGTCACGGGATCGAAGAGTTCGATGACTTTGAAGCCGCTGGCGGCGACAACCGGTGCGCGGGGGCTGGATGCGAGTGCGAGGACAGGGTAGGGGCGGCTCACGGGGGTACGCGTGACAGGTGGGAGGTCTTTCGGGAGCGCGCCGGGGCCGGCAGCTGCGGACGTGTCGGCAGGTTTGAAGCCGAGTGTGCGCATGGATGCTGCGGAGCTGCCGGCATTTTCACGAAGTCCGGTATCGATCCAGGCGGAGATCAGTGCGATGGTTTCAGGTGTCAGCGGATCGCCATCGGGCGGCATACGTTCGCCATCTTCGGTGGATGTGAGCACCTGGATGAGTCGGCTGGAGGACGCGCGACCGGCGATCACGACTTCCCCGCCGCCGCTGCCTTTCATCGCGCCGGTGTAGCTGGCGAGATTCAGTCCGGCTTCCTGTTTGCCGTCTCCGTGGCAGGCGGCGCAGCTGCGGCGGAGCACGGGGGCGACGTGGTCATCCCAGTTGGTCGGCCCTGGTGGCTTGTCTGCAGGTTTGCTTTCGTCGCCGGCAAGGCATCTGGAGCTGACGATGAGCAGCAGGAGTGACAGGGCAGCGAGGGAGCAGCAGCGAAGTATGAATGGCATGGTGGATCAATGATTGAAGAGAAATTCGGTGGAATCGAGCAGTCCGGCGAAGATGTCGGCATAGACGGCGTCGGCTTTGCCGTCGGGGAGGAGTCTGAGCATGGCCTGTCGTTCTTCGGGAGTGGGGCGACGGGCGAGGACGCGGATAAAGATGGCTTCGATGATACTTTCCGGAGTGGAGTTTTCTTCGATGATCCGCTTAAGAACTCCGCTGGCCGCCGCCGCCTGCACTCGCGGCCCGACAGTATCGCCCACCAGCAGGTGCATCACCTGGGAGAGTGACGGGTCGGTTTTTGTGTCGCAGGCACAAACTGTTTCCCGCGCTGACTGGCCGAAGGTGTCCAGCACGTAGTCGCCGGTGGCGGAATAGTAGTGGTTGCGATTGATGTAGTTGATGGCTTTGGTGCCGGCCGGGGCGTTGGGGAAGGATCGCGGGATTCCGGTGACAGCTACGATGGAATCGAGGAGCACATCAGCGCGGAGGCGACGGAGACGTGCATGAGAAAACTGGCGCTGGTCATTGCGTCCGGAGGGCGTGGGTTCGACCGAGAGCTGATACACGCGGGAATTACAGATTTCGCGGACCATCGGTCGAAGCCGGCGGCCATGTTCGGCGAAGCGGGCGGCCAGAGCTTCCAGAAGCGGCCCGTTCGCCGGCGGATTGGTGGCTCTGAAGTCATCCACCGGATCGACAATTCCTGCGCCCAGAAGGTGAGCCCAGAGTCGATTGACGATGTTGCGGTTGAAAAGGTCATTGGAGCTGTCGCGGATCCACGCCGCGAGCGCTCGACGCGGGTCACCAGCCCCCCCGACCGGCTCAATGGCCCCCGGAAGTTTCGCGGGAACAGGGCGTCCGTCGACCGCGTGCATGGCAGGTGGAGCAGTGGGATCGAAGACCACGCGACGATCCCGGCTGTCACTTCCGGTTTTGCGTTTGACGCAGGTGAAGAAACTGACGAAGCCGTAGTAGTCGTCCATGGTCCAGCGATCGAACGGGTGATTGTGGCATTCGGCACACTGCATGCGCACACCGAGGAACAGTTGTGAAAAGTCTGCAGCGAGGACTTTGGGATTGAGTCGATAGTCTTTGATGAGCATGGTGTAGAGCCCGGTCTGACCGTCAGTGTTGGTACTCCCGACGGCGGTGGCCAGATCAGCAACGACTTCGTCGAAGGGGCGATCTGCGGCGATCTGATCGCGAAGCCACCCGTGGAAGGCGTTGGCGGGCTTGTGGGAATCAGCCCGGCCGGTGTAGTCCTGGCTGTTGATACGGCAGAGCTCACCCCAGAGTGCGGTGATATAGTCGGTGAATTCTTCGCTGGCGAGCAGCTGGTCGATTTTGCGAGCGCGCTTGTCGGGGGTATGGTCGGCCATGAATGCCCGGTATTCGTCCACGGTGGGCGGCCTGGCTGCGAGATCCAGTGTGACGCGGCGGAGGAACGTTTCGTCGTCGCAGATTTCCGCAGGCACGATGCGGAGCTTCTGCAGGCGGGAAAAGACAAGGGTATCGATGAAGTTGTTTTCCGGCGGGTCGGGCCAGACGAACCCGGTATCGGACGGGAGCACGATGACTTCGGCGGCCACGGTAAACCGACTGAAACGGGCAAACACGGCTGTGTCGCCCGGGCCTTTGGCGGTGACGCGTCCATCGGCCGCCACATCCGCGACACCGGGGTTGTTGGTGCCGAACAGCGAGAGTGCGGTGACATCGCGAGTTGATCCATCTGCGTAACTGGCGGTGACAACGAGCGTTTCTGAGGACTCTGGTTTGTCGAAGACGAGCGATGGCTGAGAGACAGTGATGCCGGTCACATCGGGCACGTCACCGACATCGTCGGGGGCTCCGGCTTCGATCCACGCGAGCAGCGTGCGGGCAAGTTCACTGTCGCGTTCGATCCGGCGACCGCCGGTATGCGGAACAGCTCCGGTGGCTTTCAGCAGCAGCAGGCTTTCGGAGGGTACGGCGGTGTTGATGCGGCGACCGGGAATTTCTTCGACCGTGCGGCGATAATCACCGGCGGCGTCAAAGCCGAAGAGCGAGAGCATAAAGCCGTCCTTGCCGCGGGCGGATCCGTGACAGGGACCGGAATTGCATCCGGCGCGGAAGAAGACGGGCATGACGTCGCGACGAAAGCCGGGAACGGCGGTGGGAGAGGCAGACGGCGTTTCACTGCTGGTGGCCGCGGCTGTTGCGGGAGCCGCAATGGGAGTGGCAGCAGATTCCCCGGACGCAGCGACGCTGGTCGCTGCCGGCAGCTGTGCTGCGGTGAGCGGAGCAGCGGCGTGTGCGACCAGCGCGAACGTGGTGAGGATCTGCAGCAGGAGTTGTGTGAGATTACGGAGCTGTGTTTGCATCACTTTGCCAGCCTTGGGTCAATTCGCAGTTTACCGGAGCCGGTGCGGAGGCTGATTTCCGGGGAATCACCTTCGCCGGCAAAACGCACTTCACATTTGAGATCGCCTGTGAGTCCGAGGAGGGCATCATCGGTGGCCTCAAGTTCGATGGAGACTTCGGTGGAGCTGCTGTCGATGGTGGGTTCGGGGCCGACAGCGGTGATGCCGACGGGAAGTCCGAGCATCCGGACGCGGGCTTTGCCGGGGAATGGTCGCACCTGTTTTACGGACCAGCGGTAAGCCAGTCGTTCACCGCGCCGCAGAAACTGGGGTTCGCTGGAAAGCGTGACAAAGGGTTCGGCGGTGTCGATGAAGACGACCGGTGAAGAGACGCGGATGCGTTCTGAGCCGAGGCTGCTGTCACCGCTGACGGAGCCTGCTGTGTGCCCGCCGCGAGGCTGTGTGGTGGTGAGCATGACGTACAGCGGGGCGGTTCCGAGCTGTGCGGCGGCTTCGGCGGAGAGAGTGAGGCTGGCGGAAGTGCTGCCGGCTGGAATGACTTCAGCGGGCGAGACCCCCACGCCGGGCGGCGCGAGTTCACATTGCATTTCGAGCGGTTCATCGCAGCCTGGCTGGCGGACAACGCGTACGGGGATGGTGAGTTCTGAACCACGCATCAGGGGTTGGGCAGGGGGATCAAGCTCCACTGTGAAGCCGGCCGGTTCGCTGACGGCGGCCGCAAACCGATCAACACGGATATTTCGCCACGGGTAATGCGAATACGAGACCCGCTGAAGGTTCTGCTGGTTCACGGTGACGAAGCTGACAGCGGGGTCTGTGGACCGGGCCGTCACCTGAATGAGCGATGCATCCAGCGGGGCAGCGGTGTCTGCAGAAAACGTCATCGGCCAGACGGACTGCAGTCCGGGCAGGGGCGGCGATGTCATCAGGATGCCGGCCGGGAGCCCGTCAGCGCCCAGTTCAAGGGGACCGCTGATGCTGGTGCCCTGTCCGGGATAGAGCGACAGTCGGACGGTCCAGCGACCTCCGCGGGGGATGGAAAGGGATGTTCGCCGCGGTCGTTCCGGTTTGTATCCTTCCCATGACAGACCGACATGCAGGGTGTTGACCGGGGGCGCGACTTCGATGCGGTAAACATTGTTCGGGGAACCGGCGCCGCGAGGGTCCCGGATTTCAAGCAGGTATTGACCGTCTGTTTTGGGGGTCCAGATCACGGAGGGATCGAAAGTATCGGGAAAATCTCCCTGGGCGCCGAAGATATCGCGTTCGGCGAGCGTGGCATCGTCCACTTCAAGCTCTGCGGGACCGGGGTTACCAGCAGCATCGAGCGGGAGAATACGGATGGAGGGATCAACGGCGGATCCCAGGGCGCTCGCCCAGACACGAACCTGGAGCGGCTGACCCCTGGCGACGACGAGCTGGAAGCGGTCTGTTTCGTCGGGGGTGGCAAGGATGCCGTTGAGGGCGGCGGGGAGCACGGGGACAGTGGTGACAGGCTGATCGGGTGTTTCGAGAATGTTGGGGAAAGGGCTGGATCGCAGCAGCAGCGGCAAGGGTGCTTCGGTGTGGTGGGCGAAAGTGCCGGTGATGGCGGGCACGGCAAGGGTTTGCGGGACGGTTCCGAGGGGATCACCCAGCAGCTGAACATCGAGCGGCCTGCCAGCGGGGCCTCCGAGAGGATACGCGGCGAGCGGTCGGAAAAAGGAGCCCACGTGAATCGCATAGGCGCGTTCTTCCGGGACAAACATGGAACGTCGCAGCACAACGGTGTAGTCGCCATCGAGAGGCAGTTTGACGGACAGGAGAGGATCCTGGCGGTTCAGGGATGAATCGTCGTTGAAGGCGAGGCGTCTGCCGGCGGGGTCAAGGATGGAGACAACCGTGTCGTAGCCTTCAGGGACCGGGTTCCAGCGCAGGTCGTCGCCCATTTTGACCATGTCGACTTCGATCGAGAGTCGTTCACCAACGCGGCCGGCAACTCGAAAACAGTCGATGTCGTCGGCCGCACTGTTTGAAAGTGTGCCGCGGACTGTGGTGCCGGGGGAGACGGGCAGAGCAGTCTGCGGGGTATCGTTCGAATTGGCTTTGGTTTCACCTTCGTCGATGACAGGGAACGGGCTGACGTGGACGGTTCCCAGCGACGACAGGCCGACGGCCGTGAGCACACGAAATGAATATTCGCCAGGGCGACAGTCGGCGGTGACTTCCAGCTGGCAGGTGAGCTGCTGTCTGGCGGGATCAAAGCGACTGCTGAGGCAGCGGATGCCGGACGCAGGGAGATTGGCACTGGCGGGGACGGCGTCGGCGGTGGAGTGTGGATAAAACAGGAGGGCGGACGCTTCGTGCCGCCAGGGAGCGATGACGATTTCGCTGGTGGTACCGCGGCCGATGAGTCGGGGAGTGACGCCGGCGATCCAGGGATCTGCGAGTGCTGACGGCAGAGCAGCGAGCAGCATGAATGCTGTGACGAGGATTCTGCGGCAGAGGGCGCGCATGGGGTGCAGTCTTTCGATGAAGATGCGAGGCTGAATTCAGCTGATCAGTGGCCTGACAACTTCGGCATCGCGGATGATTTCGATGGGGCGAGTACCGAACGCGACGATTTCCCGGTTGGCATCGATACCGAGCTGGTGGTAGAGGGTGGCGATGAGGTTTTCGAGGGTGACGGCATCGCGAACAGGTTCGCCGCCCGTGGAATCGCTGGCGCCGTGAATCAGCCCCTGTTTGAAGCCGCCACCGGCGAGCAGCATGGAGTAGCAGCGAGCCCAGTGATCGCGGCCGCTCTCACGGTTGATCTTCGGCGTTCTGCCGAATTCGCTGGTGACCCAGACGATGGTGGTTTCAAGCAGTCCGCGGCGATCGAGGTCGCTGATCAGTCCGGCGAGGGCGTAGTCAAATGGTCGCATCTGATCGCGGCAGGTGTTGCGAACATCGCTGTGGCAGTCCCATGAGCCGTATTCGAGAGTGACGAAGCGAACACCTGCTTCAACGAGTCGGCGGGCGATGATGAGTCGTTCGGCGAGTCCTTTGGGGTGCAGGCGATTGTCGGGCCCCTTGATGTCGCCGGTCACTTCGCTGCCGTAGAGCGCAAAGGTTTCGTCGGTTTCGCCTTCGAATGAGAAGGCCTGCTGAGCGTAAGTGGAGGTGAGCAGTGAGTAGGCGCGGGAGTGGAATTCGTCCATGGTATCGAGCAGCACAGGGTTGGCTTCAAGATCGCGAATGCGTTTTTCGACGGCATCGCGTACCAGACGGCGGCGCTGCAGTTGTTCAGAAGTGGTGCCGGGAGGCAGGGAAAAGTCGCGGACCTTGAAGTTCTTTTTCTGCGTGGCGGGATCGCCGCCGGTTTCGAACGGGCCGTGAATGCTGGGGAGGAAGCCTGTGCCGCCGGCCGATGCGTTTTTGCCGGGGATGGCGATGTAACAGGGCAGTTCGCCACGGGAGCCGAGTTCATGGGAAACAACCGAGCCCATCTGAGGGTAGTCGATAACGGTTGAAGGCGTGTAACCTGTGTAAAGGTGATAGGTGGCAAGGTTATGGTCCGGAATTTTGCCGACCACTGATCGCACAACGGTCGTGCGGTCCGCGATGCCGGCCAGCTGCGGCAGGTTGTCACTGAACACATCGCCGATCCGGGTTTTGACAACACCGAAGGAGCCGCGGTATTCCACGGGGGCTTCGGGTTTGGGGTCGAAGGATTCGTGGTGCGGAAAGCCCCCAGGAAGATTGATCTGGATGATACTTTTGGCGCGGGCTTCGAGCTTCCTGCCGGAGGCGACAGAAATGCCGGACGGTTCGTCCGCCTGCAGCCGCAGCAGATCTGCGAGGGACAATGCGAGTCCGCCACAAAGGCCCGCACTGAGGGCCTGGCGGCGGGGAGCGGTGCGGAAGGCGGAACAGCCCTGAGCGGTAGAAGGAGCGGGCATGGCGGGGTTTCCTGTGTCGCGGGAACAAGCAAGCCGTGATGGTACTCAAATTGGAGCCCTGGGAAAGACTGAAATTGGCCGAATTGGCGAAAAATGCGACCGGTTTCACGAAGCATTCGGAGACCGCCCGTTCCAGTCAGACCTGAGCGCACTTTTCCAGCAGCGGGGGCTGCCGTTTGGGACTTTGTCGATTCCAGTGTTGCTGCCATGACGCAGGTTCCTGACGGCGTCATCGATTTGAAGACGCCCCGGAGCAGAGTTGGCGCTCTGCCCCTCGTCGCACGGAGAGCAACAGACAACGCAGACGCGGACAGGACTTCTGGTATCGAGTTCGCGTGAAAGAGCGACAGGCACAGCCCCCCGAGACAATTGCCGTCACACCGGATGTTCTGATTCTGACAGGCGTCTGAATCGCCGACGACGGGTGTTTTTTGCCCCGCCTGAGGATGCTCGCGAGGGTCATCAGTATGACCTGGGTTCAGAAAAATCCTGTTGTCAGGTGCATGGCATCGCGAGACCGGCCGCGAGACCGGAAACGAGGCCCCATCCGCCAGGAGGCAGGACTGATCCCAATGTCGCAAAGCATTTCCAGGCAACATCTTACACAATCAGGTGCCATGCACCTGAACTGCCATCTTCCGCCTCAAGGTGCCATGCACCTTAGGAGTCGTCTGCGATGCCGTTGCCAATGCCGGAACCTTGCGTCCCGGGGCTGCGTGGACGGTTTCTGACTGAGTCGCCACGGGCTGTGGTACTGCCTGACCGCTGCAATCACCCGAATCGTCGTGGCCCTTACATTCCGGATGAACCATCAATCCGCCGTCAACCCGCTGCGCTCAAGGCGTTCCCTGGATCCTGTTCACATGGACACAGCACAGGGATTGCCGCCGGGTGGCGTCAGGGTTGGTCGCGCTCTGCTTGTGCAGGCATTACAGCACGCCCCACGTCTCAAAGGCTTTTGTGGCGGACATACCGCCGCGGATGGCGTCGCGCACGACGTTTTCGGCATGGGCTTTTTTCCAGGCGGCGGAGACCACGTCGTGTTCTACGTGTCGAGGCACAACGACGATGCCATCCTCATCGGCCGCCACAAGGTCACCGGGGCAGAATCGCACGCCGCCGATTTCCACGGGAACGTCGAGATCAATGACGCGCTGGCGGTCACGGCTGTCGTAGGGGCAGAGTCCCCGCGCGAACACCGGGAACAGCATGCTGCGCATTTTTGCGAGGTCACGAACGGCCCCGTCAACAATCACTCCGATGCAGCCGGCGTTCCGGGAGGCGGTAGTGAGCAGTTCGCCCCAGATTCCGGATCGCATGGACCCGCCGGCAGCGCAGATGAGGACATCGTCCGGGCTGCAGCCATCGACAGCCTGAAGTTCGAGTTCGTACGGGCGCGGGTCGCTGTGGGCCATGTCGGCCCACAGCGATGTGCGACAGCGTCCGATCAGCGTCGTGCCGGGCATGGTGAGCGGCGGGATGGGCAGTCGCGGTGACTGGTTGGTGAACCCGGCGGCATCGAGTGCATCGCAGAGGAGTGGCACGGAAAGCACTTCGCGCATCATCGGGAGTGTGATGTGCTGTGGCTGGGGAGTCGACATGCGCGTGTGTTTCCGTGGGAGGTAACGTGTCAGATGTAGCGATTGATGAGATTTTCGAGCATTTCCTGGCGACCGCTGGAGTTGGGAGCGGCGTCGCCTTTGTCGAGCATCCACGTTTCGAGTTCGGCGAAGGAGGCGGCGCCGGATTCGATGCGTTGACCGATTCCGCTGTCGTAACTGCTGTAGCGGTTGCGAACAAACTCGTCCAGCACTCCGTCGGCGCGAATCGCGGCGGCGATCTGCAGTCCGCGAGCGAACGCGTCCATACCGCCGATGTGGGCATAAAACAGGTCAATCGGATCGATGCTTTCGCGGCGGACTTTTGCGTCGAAGTTGGTTCCCCCGGGCTGCAGACCTCCCTGCTTCATGATAACCAGCATGATTTGCGTGGTGAGATAGATGTCGGTGGGAAACTGATCGGTGTCCCAGCCGAGCAGGAGGTCGCCGGTGTTGGCGTCGATGCTGCCGAGCACTCCCTGGATGGAAGCGTATTCGAGTTCGTGCATCATGCTGTGGCCGGCGAGCGTCGCGTGGTTGGTTTCAATGTTGAGTTTCACCACATCCATCAGGTCGTACTGGCGAATGAAATTCAGGCACGCGGCAGCATCGAAGTCGTACTGATGTTTGGTCGGCTCCTTTGGTTTGGGCTCGAAGAGGAACTGGCCTTTAAAGCCGATGGATCGGGCGTGTTCATGAGCCATGTGCATGAAGCGGGCGAGATGATCGAGTTCGCGTTTCATGTTGGTGTTCCAGGGACACATATAGCCCTCGCGGCCTCCCCAGAAGACGTAATTCTCGCCACCCAGTTCGTGAGTGACCTCGATGGCTTTCTTGACCTGCGCGGCCGCGAAGGCAAACACCTCAGCGTTGGGGCTGGTGGCAGCGCCGTGCATGAAACGCGGATTGGAGAACAGGTTGGCTGTGCCCCAGAGCAGGCGGATGCCGGTGGCCTGCTGAGCTTCCTTCAGGCGTTTCACGATGACGTCAAGATTGGCGTTGCTTTCCCGCAGCGAACTGCCTTCCGGAGCGACGTCTCGGTCGTGAAAACAATAGTAAGGCACGCCCAGCTTCGTCATGAACTCGAAGGCCACATCCACGCGGCGAAGGGCATTGTCAAGCGATGCTGTGCCGTCGTCCCACGGGCGTTTCAGCGTGGGCGCACCGAAGGGATCCGTGCCGTCACCGCGGAATGTGTGCCAGTAACACACGGCGAAACGCAGCCAGTCCCGCATGCTGCGACCTTCCACCATCGCCGTCGGATCATAGTGCCGGAACGCCAGCGGATTGCGGGATTGGGGGCCTTCGTATCGGATCTGATCAACTTCGGGGAAAAAAGCAGCCATGGCGGAGGGACTTTCTGGGCAAACGAGCGATCGCTGTCAACGTCGCCTGGGTAAAGTTGACGTGTCAGAAGGGGGGGCGTCAGTGGCCGCGAATGATAAGCAGTCCTGCGGCTGTTGAAAAGCCAGCGCGGACCCCGGAATTTCCTCGCCCGTTCGCCCGGATTTCTTTGCTTTTTCCCGCTCCCTGCGATACAACCTCAGCAACACACTGCTCTTCCCGCCGCCTTCCCGCACGCCCTCCCGGAAAATCCTGCCATGCTCCCGCGTTTACCTCTACCGGCCCTTTGCGCTGCCGTCACCGCCGTTCTCTGCCTGCTCCCGGCAACCAGCCACGGCCAGGACGCGACCGCCACTGCCGCAAAACCCGTCAGCTACTATCGCTCAGTTCGCCCGATTCTTCAGCGATACTGCTCCGGTTGTCATTTCGCCGGCAAACGCGAAGGGGAACTGTCAGTCACGTCTGTCGCCGAACTGGCCAAAGGCGGCGTTGCCGGAACGGCCTTCACCGTCGGTAAGCCTGACGAAAGTGTGATCATCCGCTACATCTCCGGCGACGATCCCGAAATGCCCGTCAACGGCGACCCGCTCAAACCCGAACAGGTCGAAACCATTCGCCAGTGGATCGCTCAGGGTGCCACGGACGACACCCCCGCTTCTCTCGAAAAACCAGTCTCCCCGGACAATCCACCGGTCTATTCCACACCCCCGGTCGTCACAGCCATCGATTACTCCCCGGATGGCCGCCGTCTGGCCGTCTCCGGTTACCACGAAGTGCAGATTCACACACTCGACAACAGCGCCCCGGTCCAGCGCCTCATCGGCAGAGCTCAGCGCATCGAATCGCTCGCGTTTTCTCCCGACGGAAAACTGCTCGCCGTCGCCGGCGGAACCCCGGCACTCTTCGGCGAACTGCAACTCTGGAATCTGGCCGAAAGTCGGCTCATGCACGCGGTCACCCTCGGTACCGATTCCCTCTTTGGTGTCAGTTTCAACACTGACGGCAGCCTCGTGGCCTTCGGTGGTGCAGACAACCGTGTCCGCGTCGTCGACGTCGCCAGCGGTGAAGTCAGAATGCGCATGGATGCCCACGCAGACTGGGTCCTTGGCACCACGTTCTCACTCAGGAATGATCACGTGATTTCCGTCAGCCGCGATCGCTCCATGAAGCTCACCATCGTCGAGAACGGACAATTCGTCGACAACATTACCAGCATCACCCCCGGAGCACTCAAAGGCGGCCTCGCAGATGTCCAGCGCATGCCCACCGCCGAAGAAGTGCTCGCCGGAGGTGCTGATGGCGAACCCCGACTCTACCGCATCTTCAGAGAACGCGCCCGTCAGATCGGCGATGACTTCAATCTGATCCGTGCCTACCCCCGTCTCGAAGGCCGCATCACCGACGTTGACGTGTCGCCCTCCGGAGCTCGCTTCATCGCCGGCGCCAGCACCGCTGTCGCTGGTTCCGCGCGACTCTACACCACTTCCGACCCCGCAAAGATTGTTGACCTGCAGGGTCTGACATCTCCGGTGTTTGCCGTAAGCATCCGCGGTGACGAAAAACAGGCCGCCGTGGCCGGCTTCGATGGCACTGTCAGACTCTACAACGCTGACACCGGAGCCATCGAAGCATCATTCCCCGCCGCTGCCGTATCCACGCCACCAGCAACCACCGCAGCACTCGCCCCGTAGCTGGCCCCCCCGCCCTCTGTCCACAGACGAATCCGCAGGAGCAACTCTGATGGCCGCAGCAACTTCCCGCACCCCGCGCCGAACCGTGCTCACCAGTTCCGCCATGGGCTTCTCCAGTCTCGCCATCGGCGCCATGCTGGCACGAGACGGAGTCTCGGCCCCGACCGCCCCGACCGCACCCCCGGACGCCACGCACTGGCAGCCACCCGATGGGCGCCCCCATTTCGCGCCCCGTGCCCGCAGCGTGATCTGGCTGTTCATGAACGGCGGCGTCTCACACATGGAGTCCTTCGACCCCAAACCCATGCTCAACCGCTACGCCGGACTCACCATCGCCGAAACGCCCTTTGCCGAAACTCAAAGCCCCGAAAAACTCAAACTCGCCCGTGTGACCGTCGTCAACGATGCCAACGGCCAGCAGCGCAATCGCCTGTATCCGCTTCAGGTCGGCTTTCAGCGTTATGGTCAATGCGGCATGCAACTCAGCAACTGGGTTCCGGAAATCGGTCGCTGTGCCGACGACATTGCCGTCGTCAGATCCATGTTCACCACCGACGACAACCACGGTGCACAAACTCAGTTCCACTCCGGTCGCCATATGCTCGATGGCGAATTTCCAACCCTTGGCGCCTGGGTGCACTATGGCCTCGGGTCACTCAACGACAACCTCCCGCAATTCATCTCCATCGGCAACCGCGAATACTGGAACGCTAAAGACGGTCATTACCTTGGTCCCGAACACGATGCCGTCCCCATTCGCATCGACCCCAATAACCCCCTCGACTACGGACGCCCACCTTCCGGCGTCACTCCCGATCAGCAGCGTATCGGGTTTCAGCTCGCCGGCCACCTGAACCGGCTCAGAGGCCGCAGCTATCCCGGCGATTCCGCCCTCGAAGCCCGAATCAAGTCCTATGAACTCGCCTATCGCATGCAGATGTCCGTCCCCGAGACGCTCAACTTCAACACCGAAACCCCCGCCACCCAGCAGCTCTACGGGCTCGATCAGCCCGGCACTCGCGATTTCGGCATGCAACTCCTCGCAGCCCGCCGACTCGTGGAACGCGGTGTCCGCTTTATTCAGATTCAGCACGGTGCCGGCGGCGCAGGGGTCTGGGATGCCCACGGCGGACTCAAAGCCAACCATGAACGTAACTTTGCAGCCGTGGACAAACCCATCGGCGGTCTGCTCCAGGACCTCAAACAACGAGGGCTCCTTGAAGACACACTCGTCGTCTTCGCCAGCGAATTCGGCCGCACGCCCGGTACCCAGGGCTCCGATGGCCGCGATCATCACATCTATGGATTCTCTGTCTGGATGGCAGGCGGCGGCATCCGCGGCGGAATGGTCCACGGAGCCACAGATGAAATCGGCTTTCATGCCATCGAAGATCGCCACTACGTCACCGATATTCACGCCACCATCCTGCAGCAGCTCGGACTGGACTCCCGCAAACTTGAAATCCCCGACCGCAAACGCCTTGATATCGACCACGGCGCGCCGATCAGTGCCATCATCAGCTGATCACCATTGTTAGTCCCGCAGCGAATTCCACAACGCATCAAATTCCTCCTGATAGCGGGCAATCAGGGACCGTCGCCCAAGCACCAGAAAATTTTCTTCGTTCTGTTCGGCCGCTCCACGCGTCCAGTTGTAACTCCCGTTCAGCAGCGCGCATGCATCGAAAATTGCAAACTTATGGTGCATGTGGTACTGAGTACGATCAATTCGCAGGTGCACACCACAGTCGCGCAGGCGATCTGCATCTGAACCCAGATCTGCAGCCTTATCGTTGTCCGTGATGATCCTGACGCGCACTCCGCGGCGATGAGCCGCCATCACGGCCTCTGTCAGTCGATCATCGGTAATCGTGAACACACAGATGTCCAGCGTTTTTCGTGTCGCAGCGATCAGTTCCCGAATTTTGCCCGGACAGTTCTGCTGGGGACTAAACCACGCCTCGGCCACCGCTTCGCTCTCTGCCGACTCAGGCCCGCCACCCGAAAGACCTCGAATCACGTCTTCCAGCCATTCAAGCTGTCCACGGAGGACGTCGTCCGCGATCCGTTCCCTAAGCAGTTCAAAGGCGGAGTTTCGCAGCCGCCCGAGTTCTTCAGTTCGCAGTGCAGCCGCTGCTTCCTTCAGCCGCTGGCGTTCGTCCCGTGACAGCCGCCCATCAGCCGCCGAATTCCGCAGGAACTGCAGGGTCCTTTCCAGAGTCATCGCTTTTCTTCCTCACGCATTCAGAAAATCTGCCAGCACATCAATGGCAGCAGGGCTGGTGTGATCCAGTCGGAGTGGATTATCACAGCGGAGCAGATGGTTGTATTTCACCGCTGCTCCCGTGTTGAAGAGCACGATGGTTTCGTCGGGTCGAAGCCAGCCGGCGTCGCGCAGCTTCAGAGCCGCTTTCCACACAGCCCCCCCTTCAGGGGCACAGTGCAGTCCCTGAAGTTGTGCCAGCTCATCAACGCCGTGCATGAGCTCCGCGTCAGTGACGGTGAGTGCCGTGCCGCCGCTCTTTCGAAGAATCTCCAGCATGATGAAATCACCGATCGCTGCAGGGACTCGCAAACCCGAAGCGATGGTGTGGGCATTGGGAAACAAAGGAGCCGAAGTAGATCGCTGCTCAAACGCACGAACGATGGGGGCACACCCTTCCGCCTGCACTACCACCATCCGGGGCCGTTCCGAACCGATCCAGCCCAGTCGCTCCATTTCATCGAACGCCTTCCACATGCCGATGAGTCCTGTGCCGCCACCGGTGGGGTAGAGGATCACATCGGGCAACTGCAGAGTCGAGGTGCCCCGGGCGTCGGCAAGGTCAAACGCCAGCTCGTAGCCCATCGTCTTTTTGCCCTCAATCCGGAAGGGTTCCCGAAGTGTTGAAAGGTCGAACCAGCCGAAACGCTGGCAGGCTTCGCGGCAGAGTCGTCCGCAGTCGCTGATGAGACCGTTCACGAGCACCACACGGGCCCCGCCACAGGCGGATTCCAGCAGATTGGCCGGCGGCGTGTCTTCAGGCACGAAAATCACACACTGCATGCCTGCCCGTGCCGCATACGCCGTGGCCGCTCCCGCAGCATTGCCGGCCGATGGCAGGGCCACAGCACGCACACCCAGTGCGGCGGCTCGAGTGATGGCAGCCGACATGCCGCGGGCCTTGAAGCTTTGCGTCGGATTGAACCCTTCATCCTTCACCCAGAGATCGCCGAATCCCTGAAAGGGTCCCCGTTCGAGGCATTTGAGGAACGGTGTCAGTCCTTCACCCAGACTCACCGCCTCTGCAGGTGAATCCACCGGCAGCACCGGATGAAACTTCCACATGGAACGCACGTGACTTTGCCGCACGTGCTCCGGTCGCCAGTGCTGCAGGGAGTCCAGGTCATAGCGGGCCAGCAGGGGTTTGCCGGCACGGCTGAGTCCCTGAAGGGCAGAGGCGTCATGGGACTCACCCGTGAGTGAACATTCGAGGATGCGGTGCATGCCTGTCTTCGGTCTTGAGGCTGAATGGGGATTTGCTGTAGCATTCCCGGCGGAATTTGCGGGACGACCGGGCAGGATCCTGCCACAGCGGCAGCCGCTTGTCCAGGCTGCCGCAAAAATCCGCAAAAAAGCTCAGTTTCCCCGATCAACGGCTCGCTCGAGCCCAGGCAAGGATGCCGGTCCGTGTCGATTTTCCGTGGTTTGTCGCTGATTCGCCGCGCGTCCTGTGTGCTGCTGGCCGCTGCTGCCGTTTTTCAGGCTGTGTGCGTCTGGACGGCCCTTTGCGGCCTGTCAACTGTCTCCACTGCCGTGCTCGCAGGTGCTCTGGCTGTCGCCTGCGGCCTCGCGCTGCGGCTGCAGCGAGTGCTGCCGGCCCCTCACAACAACCATGCCGGCCGGCTCTACCCGGTGCTGATCACAGCCGCGCTCGGACTGGCAGGCGCTGCCACCCTGCCCGCGATGCTCACCACGCTGCTCTCCCGGACAGTCACCCTGTTTCCGCTTCACAGCAGCGTTGCTGAGACCGTTACATATAGTATCGCAGCCCTCCTGCCCTGCGGAGTGCTGACCACCCTGTTTGCCATCGGCCAGACCCTCCACTCCGGACAGTGCCGGCGTCGGTCGGGCACTCCGTTGCTGGTCCTGACAGCACTGCCGCTGGTCTGGCTGCTCAGTCTGGCTGGCATTTCGCCTGTGATGCTCATGGCCGCATGTGCGGGTCTTGCCGTGGTGTGTGTGTCGCTGGGTTCGTTTCCACCGGAATCAGCACACACGAATGCCGAAATTTCTGCTGGCGAAGAGGGTGCGAATTGGTCAATTCCCCTGGGACGCCGGGGGCTGCACTTCGTCAGCGGTCTGTCCGCCGGGCTGCTGGCAGTGGTTCTGTGTCGTTTCTGGGGGCAGCTGTTCCCGTTCACTCTGCTGCAGCTGGTACTGCTGGTTGCTGTTGCAGCGGCTTCATTTCTAAGTCTGCGAACGCTGGCCACAGGACGAGCAGCGGCCCGGTTACTGTCTGCCACTGGTTTGCTGGCGCTGCTCCTGTTTGCCTGGCTGCAGCCGCAGCTGCCGGAATTGTTTCTGGCAATTTCGGAAAGAACGCAGCAGGGACTGCTGCAGATGATGCTGCGTGCTGCAGTCGCGGGCGTGTTCACGGCACTGCTTGCCAGTGGCTGGCTGTCACCGCGGCCTGGCACGACGGCAGCGGGCGAAGACTTCTGGTTTTCACTGGCTCTTGCCTGTGGTGTGCCTGCCGGCGTTTTGCTGAGCGTCTTCGGCTCCGCTGCAGGCCTGCTGCCACTGGTGCTGGGCCTGAGCGTTGTGGCTGTGTTCGGGCTGCGGCTTTCCGCGGGTGAATTTGTTCGCATCCGCAGGGCCGGTCTGCGGGTCTCTGTCCCGCTGGCCTGCGCGCTGCTTGCCATTCCTATGGCAGCTCCGCGTTTCGATCTGGCAGGGGCTTCGCGGCTGTTGTTTGCCGGACGAACACTGGAGGCACGCAGCCGTGGTGTGAGCATGGAGCTGATCCGCCACACTGAGCCGGCGCGGCTGGTGTGGTCGTCTGCAGGAGCTGCGGGCGAGTTGTCGGTGTGGCGGCAGTCTGCTGCCAGCTTCGAAGTAGTCCGGTCCGGCGTAGTCACGGCGAAGGGCAGCAGTGATACGCGAATCCAGCCGCAGGCCCCGGAAGAGGTACTCCCGGCCATTGTGGGGCTTTGCAATCATCCGCGTCCGGGACGAGTGCTGCTGCTGGGCGATGATTCCGGTGCCTTGCTCAGAACGACCACGCACTTCCCGGTGCAGCAGATTCTGGCCGTGCGGCCCGATGTGGTCACCACGGCAGCTGCAACGGAGTTTCTCTGGCGACACATGGCAGATCGGCCCGATCAGGACAGCCGTGTCGAGCTGCTGCATGCCGATCTTGCGCTTGCGGTGCGGAACGGACAGCTGGGACAGTTCGATGTCGTCATCGCTGCCGGAGGTCCGGCCGATGCACTGCGACACCTCTCTATGCTCAATCGTGAATTCTATGCGGCCGTGCGCTCAAGGCTGAGCACCGGCGGTGTGTTCTGCCAGCGGCTGACACTTCAACAGGCAGATCCGGACCTGCTGCGCAGGGTACTCGCAACACTGTCATCCGAATTTCGGCATGCCGGTGTTATTCAGATGCTGCCCGGAGATTTTCTGCTCACCGCATCGGATGCAGGAGATGGATTGATTCATCCGCAGCTGCTGGAACACCTCGAACGCGGGCATGTGCAGCGTGAAGCTGCGGCCTGTGGCTGGGACTGGGCTCAAATTGCCGTGCTGCCGCTGGCAGAGACCAGCGGTGAGTCGGCAATCTTTGCCGGAACGCGAACGCCGCAGCCACTCTCGGTGGCGGACGGTGGTGCTCTGCTGCCACTGTCGCTCCTGTGGGGTAATGCAGCGGAAGTTTCCGAAAAGTTGCGGACAGCCTTCGCGCCTTTTCAAAGACAGATTGCGGCTGCTGTACCGCCGGGAGAAGCTCATGAGGAAGCGAAACGGCGACTTGCATCCCTCCAGCAGCAGGTGGAGATTCTTGCAGGCATGCCGGATCAGCCGTGGACCTACCGCCGGTCTCTGCGGATGGAGATGCAGCGCAGTCCCCGGCCACCCGTGGAAAAGGTCGAAGGCGGAAAGATCATCCGTTCGACACATCCGCTCGATGAGCTGCGTCAGGACTACTTTGTCACCCTTGGGCAGGCACTGCAGTCTGTTCGTGAGAATCCGGAACGCTCGCTGGAGGCAGTCCGCAGACTGAGCCGTCTGGCTGAGGGAGGCGAACCTCTCCTCGGCTGGTTCTCGCACTACGAAATTGTGCGGCTCTATGAACTGCTGCAACGCCCGGACCCGGCCGACGAGCTGCGGCACAGGCTGCATCTGGTGTTTTATGCGGCTCCGAGCGATGCGTCGGTGCGACCGGCGATTTCTGCACTGCAGATGCTCGTGGAACAGCCACAGCTCATCGCCGATCCGGCTGAACGCTACGATGCTCTGAACGCTGTCCTGCAAAAACTGATCGAACGCTGGGAAGCACGAACGGCATGGGAACCGCGCTCGGCCGTACGAGTGCAGCAGGACGTGGATCTGTCAGTGCTGGCCGGTCGACAGGCCATGGAACAGATGCAGGAACTGGCGGCTGCTGCAGGTATTCGCCGGTCTGATTTCCTGCAGCGACGTCAGTTCGTGCATGCAGCGCTGATCTCACCGCTGCGAGTCTACTGCGAACAGGTGCTCGCTCATCGCATGAAGACAGAAACCCCGGCGGCCGCAGGGGCCGAAGATCCCGACGACCTGCCACTGCTGGCGCCCGGTCCGGGGATCTCCACAAACTGAATGCCCGCACCATCCGGACATTCTGAATGGCTGAGGTTGATTACAAGGAATGATGTCGGTGCTGTGGGTTGGCAACAGTCGACTGGATTCACCCAACCCCTGATTCCCGTTACACTCCCGGAAGTTCCGCGCCCGCCTCGCCCGCGTTCTCCGTCTCCACCAGCACCCTCCCCGCAACTCAGGTTGTCCTTCCGGAGATTCACATGCTGCCCGCGTCCCGCCTGTTTGTCGCGCCCATCGTCACCGCTCTGATCCTCTGTCTTGCACTGCCCTGCACTGCAAAGGCTCAGGGACGTTCACTGGCCGACAACCCGGAGCTGGCTCGGTTTTTCGAGGACGAGGTAACGAAGATCGAGCGTTCCACGGACCTGACGCGCTATTCCACCCTGCAGGACTGGGAAGCAGATCGTCCGATCCTTCGACAACAGCTCTTCGACATGCTGGGACTCGCGCCGCTTCCCGAAAAAACGCCCCTCGTACCGGTGATTACCGGCGTTGTGGAACATCCTGATTTCATCGTCGAGCGAGTCCATTTTCAGTCGTTGCCCGGGCTGTACGTCACGGGCAATCTGTATCGTCCCGGAACACAGACCGGTCCGCTTCCGGCAATCCTGTATGTCTGCGGCCACGGAAAAGTCAAACAGGACGGAATCAGCTTTGGCAACAAGACACACTACCAGCATCATGGTGGCTGGTTCGCCCGCAACGGCTATCTCTGCCTGACGATTGACACGCTCCAGCTGGGTGAAATTGAAGGCGTGCACCATGGCACTCACAATCTCAACCGCTGGTGGTGGAACTCGCGGGGCTACACACCGGCCGGGGTTGAGGCATGGAACTGCATCCGGGCCCTGGACTATCTGGAAACGCGTCCCGAAGTCGATGCCTCCCGACTCGGGGTGACCGGGCGTTCGGGCGGCGGAGCTTACAGCTGGTGGATTGCTGCACTCGATGACCGCATCCAGTGTGCGGTTCCCGTGGCCGGCATTACATCGCTCCGGACCCATGTCGCCGACGGCTGCATTGAAGGCCACTGCGATTGTATGTACATGCTGAATTTTCAACGCTGGGACTTTGCCATGGTCGCGGCTCTCGTGGCCCCCCGCCCACTGCTCATTTCCAACACCGACAAGGACAGTATCTTCCCTCTCGAGGGCGTTGTGGAGGTTCATCGCCAGACACGCCATATCTACCGACTTTACAACGCTGACAAACAGCTGGGACTGCAGATCACCGAAGGCCCCCACGAAGATACTCAGGAACTCCACATCCACGCCTTCCGCTGGTTCAATCGCTTCTTCCGCGATGACAAATCACTCATTGAAAAAACGGCCGTGAAGTTCTTTCAGCCGCCGCAGCTGAAAGTCTTTGCACAGCTGCCAGCCGATGAACTCAACACCACGATCGACCAGACCTTTGTCCCGCAGGCCCCGACTCCCACACCCCTCGATGTGCTCGCACAGCAGGCTTCGCTCGTCACAGATCTCAAAAGTCGCCTGCTGGAACGCTGCTTCCGCGCCTGGCCCGACGAAAACACAGACGCCCCACACGCTGCTTCTGTGCGCCGTCTGGAAGATCAGACACCACGTGCAGGCACTCAGCTGACATTCAGCGACCCCGCGTTCCTGCCGCTCCAGCTGCAGGTGTTTCATGCACCAGGGACCTCCCTCGACAAACTCGAAGCCGTCCAGCTCATCATCGCTCCGGATCGCGTCGCCGCAGAACAGGTCCTCGCCACCTCCGCACAATCCACGGCAGCGCCACAGGCCGTCTTCATTCCTCACGGATCTCCCGGAACCTGGCAGGGCAATCCTGCCAAACAGATCCACATCGCCCGACGCTTTCAACTCCTCGGTATGACCATCGACAGCATTCGCGTATGGCAGATTCGCCGTGCCCTGCAGGAACTCAGAAAAGCCTGCCCCCAGCTCAAAACTCTCCACATCCATGCCACAGGGGGCACCGAACTCATCGTCGCCCTCGCATCCCTCTACGAACCTCCCGCTCAGCTGCTTACGCTCCCCGAACTCGCCCCGGAACTCGAACAGCAGCCGTCCATTCTCAACCTCACACGCACCGTCTCACTTGATCTTCTGCCCCTCGCCGCAGCATGGCACACTCCCATCGTCACGCAGACACCCGCCTCCAGACTGCCACTCGCTGCTGCCGTCACCGCAGATCCGAAGTGGCAGGGGAAGGGTATTGAGTTTGCGAAATGAACACACCTGTTTCCCGCCGCCGACGCTGGCTGTTTCGCAGCCTCGTGCTCGCCGCCAGCCTGATTCTCGCGGAACTTCTCGCCTGGGCCTGGCTGCTCCTCGTGCTGCAGGACTCCACTCCCGCTGCCCTGCAGAATCGCCAGCAGCAGATCGCCTCCGGGGCAATGTCCAGTGATGGTGCCACAGAGACCATTCATCCGTTCCTCGGCTGGGTCCATAATCCCCAGCTGGCTGTTCCGGAACCCATCGACGGCCGACTCGCGTCGACAAACTCCCTCGGTTTTCGTGACAACGGACCGTCCATCCTGAAACGCTCACCCGATGATCTGATCATCGGTATCACCGGTGGATCAGTTGCCTGGCGATTCTCCTGGGAAGCCGAAACACGGCTCCGCGAACTTCTCGCCGCGGTCCCGGAATTTTCCGCAAAGCGGCTCCGCATCGTGCGACTGGCTCTCCCGGGCTATAAGCAGCCGCAGCAGCTGCTCTCGCTCAGCTATCTCCTGGCACTCGGTGCCGAATTCGACGCGATCATCAACCTCGACGGCTTCAATGACGGTGTTCTCGCTGTCCTTGAAAATGCCCGCCAGGGAACCGCTCTCGACTATCCCCGTTCCTGGCACGCACGTTCGCTCCTGATCACTGATCCCCGAAATTCCAGCGAAGCCTGGCAACTGCTCAGCCTGCGCGCAGCACGGCAGACACGAGCTCGCTCAGCGCTCAAATCACCGTGGCGATTTTCCAGCCTGTACCAGGTGATCTGGATGGCCCGCGATGATGCAGCCCAGACCCGGCTGCTTGAACTCGCACACATCGTCAGCCGCTCGCGACGGAACAGCTTTGTGCACCATGGACTGCCTCCGCCATCCGCAGAACAAACTCTCACCGCCGCTGCGGATCTCTGGGCGCGCTGTTCACTGCAGATGCATAACCTGTGCGTTGCAAACGACATCCACTACGTGCATTGCCTGCAGCCGTCCCAGTATCTCCCGGAGACGAAGACATTCTCGCAGTTCGAGCTGGATTTCTGCAGGACTCCAGCTCAGCCCCACGCCATACTTGCAGCCGACATTTTTCCCCTCCTGCAGACACGCGGGCGGGAACTTTCCGAGGCCGGTGTCCGCTTTATCGATCTGACCGGCCTGTTCACCACACATCCACAAACGCTCTATGCTGACCCCTGGTGCCATGTCAACGCAGAAGGCAGCAGACTCTTTGCGGACGCCATCATCCCTGAACTTGTGAAACCACGCTAAAGATCCTTCGGCTGGATGCCCTGCTGCCGTGCCCATTGAGTACTGCAGAGGAACACACTCTGATTCCGCAGTGCGAACGGTATCGACAACGCGAATGCCGCCATCAGCACACCACAAACAGACGTTGTCAGACCGAAAAAGCCACCGCTGTTGATCAGCGCCAGCAGCTGCGAAAAGGGCACCGCGAAGCTGATTCCAAGCCAGGCTCCGAAGACGCCCATGCGGATCCCGGCAGCGCGCTTTTCACGACGCGTCATGTTCTGAGCGATGCGGCTGGCCAGAGGAGAGGCGGGATTGAAAACCACCCCACGCATGCGAACAGGCTCATCCGGGCGGTTTTCTGAGGGCTGATAAGGATTTGGATTCCCCTGAGACATGCGAGAGCCCCGACTTAAGGGCCGCAAAGGAACGGCCATGCAAACTCCGGACGAGTCGGACAATTTGCCCAACTCGTTTCTCATGTCCGACCGGCCGGATTATCATCCCGAAAAGTCTTCACGTCGAGTGAAGTTCTCACAAACAACTCCAATTGTCTCGGATTCTCCCTGACGGAGACGGCAGATATGCCCGTGCTGATTATCAGATCGGCTGTCTTTCCCGAGGGCAGCCTGCGTTTTTTACCCGGTGATCTTCCGGTCTCCATCGGACGCAGTCGGCGAGCGGACATCGTCGTGGATGATCGGCTCATGAGCCGTGTGCATGCCGAATTTCGCTGCAATGCGGCCGGCCAGTTCGAACTTGCCGATCGCGAGTCCACCAATCTGGCGATTGTCAACCAGCAGGAAGTCGACCACGCAGTCCTGCAGACAGGCGACTGCATTCTGCTGGGTGAAACCGAGCTTTTTATTGAAATCTGCGACGCCGAACCCGGTTCGCTGCATGATCGTACAACCCGTGAAATCCCGGTCGACAGCCACCATGCTGCTCAGCCGGATCAGCCTCAGCCCAAGCATTAATCTCTGGAGTTGCCGTGGGAAGGAAGTGGACATTTCACCCGCATGACGCAGGTGCCGTCAAACGACTGGCAGGTCAGCTTGGCGTTTCCCCGCTGCTCGCTCAGGTGCTCATTGCCCGCGGACGTGGCGACACCCCGAACGCCCTCAAATTCCTCGACGCAAAGCTCGCCGACCTCCACGATCCCTCCCTCCTCCCCGGCATCGACACCGCCGCCGATGCCGTCGTCCAGGCCGTGGCAGATCGTCGACGCATCACCATCTATGGCGACTACGACGTCGACGGCGTCACCGGCACCAGCCTGCTCTGGCACTGCCTGCAGCTCTGCGGTGCCCACGTCGATTACTACATCCCCTGCCGCATGGAAGAAGGCTACGGACTCAACGAAGCTGCCATTCGTCAGCTCCATGAAGAAGATCCCCGCAGGCTGCTGATTTCAGTCGACTGCGGCATTGCCAGCATCGCCGAAGCACGGCTCGCACGCCAGCTGGGCCTGCAGCTGATCGTGACCGATCATCATCACTTCGGTCCGGAACTCCCGGACGCCAGCGTCCTCGTGCACCCGCGTCTTCCGGGTTCCGAATACCCCTTCGGAGAACTCTGCGGTGCCGGGGTGGCCTTTAAGCTGGCGTGGGCCGTCTGCCAAAGACTCGGAGAAGGCCGCCGCGCTTCACCCCGGATGCGCGAATTCCTCAAGCAGGCCGTCAGCCTTGCAGCCCTCGGCACCGTGGCCGATGTGGTCCCGCTGCACGAAGAAAACCGCATCCTCGTTCGCTACGGCCTGCAAACGCTCAAAGAACAATCTTCCCTCGGCATGCGGGCGCTCCTTCGCGCTGCCGGACTCATGGAAAAAGCCACACTTGATGCCGAAGACATCGGCTTTTCCATCGCCCCCCGAATCAATGCGGCCGGACGACTCGGCCAGGCCAGACTTGCCGTCGAACTGCTCACCACCGATAACCCCGAACGCGCCACCGCCCTCGCCGAATATCTCAACCAGCTCAACGAGAATCGCAAGACCGTCGAACGCCGAATCCTCAAACAGGCACGGGAACAGGTCGAAGAAAATCCAGCCTGGCTGGACCACAAAACACTCGTGCTCGCACACCACGACTGGCACCCGGGCGTCATCGGAGTGGTGGCCAGCCGCGTTGCCGAACACTTCAGCAAACCTGCCGTACTCATCGCCCTCCGCGACGATGGCACCGGCCAGGGCTCCGCTCG
The DNA here is from genome assembly GCA_964561125.1 of uncultured Chitinophaga sp. Taxonomy (GTDB): domain Bacteria; phylum Planctomycetota; class Planctomycetia; order Planctomycetales; family Planctomycetaceae; genus SXXK01. The sequence continues at coordinate 25,717 of CAZLOQ010000054.1, forward strand.
CAGCTTCGCCGGTTTCGATCTGTATTCCGCACTCGATACCTGCAAAGAACACCTGCTCACTTTCGGCGGACACCGCGCCGCCGCCGGACTCAAACTCAAGGCCGCAAATCTGCCGCTCCTCCGCGAATCCTTCGCCGCCTGGGCCGCGGACAACTTTCACCCCACCGCTGACGACACACAACTCCGGATCGATGCCGAAGTGCTCCTCTCAGAAGTCAATCTCCGCGCCGTCCAGGAACTCGCAAAACTCGGCCCCTTCGGACACCAGAATCCCACACCCCGCTTCATGTGCTCCCACGTCGAACTTGTCGAACCACCCAAAACCATGGGAGAAGGCGGCAGGCATCTCGCCATCCGCGTCCGCCAGCACGGCACCGTCATCCGCGGAGTCTCCTTCGGACGCGGCGAATGGGCCGAAGAACTCGCCCGACAAACTCAGCCCTTCAACATCAGCTTCGCTCCCACCATCAACACCTTCCAGGGCATGACACGCGTCGAAATTCAACTCATTGACTGGAAACCCGCCGGTGAACAACTGAATGCCACGCATACCGGCTGATTGACACACCGCGTCCTCCGCAAAATCCGCCGCCGCACTCAACATTTTTTGCCGCAAAAACAGTTCTCAGCCAATTGCAGTCTCGCATGGCCGCCCCACCGCCGTTATCCTCAACAAACTCCCCCCGAAACGCTCTCCCCGCTGCTCCCGCTCACGCCCTCCACCACCACCACACCTCCCACCGTCGTCCCCGCCACCTCCCTCGCAGAGACCTCGCCGTGCACCGGTTCTTCTCACCCTGCAAATCACTCCCCTCGGCACTCCCGGCACTGCTCGTCTGCTGCCTGCTGACTGCGCCCACCAGTCGCGTCTCCGCTGCTCCTTCAGCTCACAGCAATGACCCCGCAACCGCGGAATTCTTCGAGGCTCGCATTCGCCCGGTACTCGTGCAGCACTGCTACGAATGCCATTCCGCTGATGCCAAAATCGTCAAAGGTGGTCTCCTCCTCGACACCGCCGAAGGTGTCCGCCGCGGAGGCGACTCCGGTGCCGTAATTGTTCCCGGCAACAACCGCGAAAGTCTGCTCCTGCAGGCCCTCAGATACGAAGCCGGCGAAATGCCACCACGCGGTCGCCTGCCGCAATCTGTCATCGACGATTTCGCCGCCTGGGTGGACGCCGGAGCACCAGACCCGCGAACTGGCGGGACAACTCCCGTCCGTCCCGCAATCGACCTCGCTGCCGGCCGAAACTTCTGGTCCTTTGTCCATCCGAAACTCCCGGCAATTCCCGAACTCCGGGACGCCAGTCGCGTGCAAAACCCGATCGACCATTTCATCTTTGCCGGACACGAAGCCAGACAACTCGTGGCCGCCCCCCCGGCCAGTCGCCGGGAACTCATTCGCCGCGCCTCCTTCGATCTCCTCGGACTGCCTCCCCAGCCTGCCGACGTCGCCGCATTCCTCGCCGATTCATCGCCCGACGCCTTCGCCGCGATGGTCGATCGGCTGCTTGCTTCACCCCACTACGGCGAACGCTGGGGCCGCTACTGGCTCGATGTGGCCCGCTATTCCGAAGATCAGGCTCACACGTTCAGCGTCACACCCAACACCAACGGCTTTCGCTACCGCGACTGGGTCATCGACGCCTTCAATCAGGACCTTCCCTTTGATCAGTTCATCCGGCTGCAGATTGCCGCAGATCTGATTCCCGCCGATCCGGAACAACGCATCAAAAACCTCCCGGCCCTCGGCTATTTCGGCCTCGGTGCTCAGTACTACAAAAACACCGATGCTGCCAAAGCCGCCGCAGACGAACTCGATGACCGCATCGATACACTCACCCGCGGCTTCCTCGGACTCACCGTCTCCTGTGCTCGCTGCCATGACCATAAATTCGACCCCATCCCCCAGCAGGACTACTACTCGCTCGCCGGCATCTTCCGCAGCTCGCGGCTGCACAACGCTCCGCTGGTTCCCGAAGAACAGGTGCAGCTGCACCAGCAATCGCAGCAGCGACTGAAAGAACTCGACCAGCAACTGCAGAAACTCATCACCGACGCAGCCCCGCGCGTGCGCGAACGACGCCTCGCAGAAACGTCCCGCTATCTGCAGGCCGCATGGCTCATCCGGCGCCAGCCCGCCGTCGGCTCAAAGCCGCCCGAATCTTCCGGCGTTGCCTCCGCCTGGCAGCTTGAAAAAGACATCCTCGACCGCTGGCTGAAGTTCCTGCAGTCTCCCGATTCCGCCCATCCACAGCTCAAACCCTGGCTCGCCACGCTGAACCTGCCACCAGCGGACAACAGCTCTGAAAATCCGGCTGAGCCCGCAGAGCGTGTGCCGTCCGCGGTGCCACCAGCCGTCACCGCCGCTGCAGACGCTTTCCAGCATCACCTGCAGCTGCTGCAGAAAAGCCGCAACGGCCAGGCCACTCCCGAAGAAGAAGCCGAGATCGCTCGACAGGCTCCCGCAGGCAATGCCCGCTGGTCCAGCCCCCTGGTGAATCGCAACCGGCCCTCAGTTGACATTGACCTCGAACTCCAGGGCGCCACACAACTGCACCTCGTCGTCACCGACGGGGGCAATGGTGCCTCCTGCGACCACGCCGACTGGGCTCATCCCGTCCTCCTGACCACAGCCGGTGAAGTTCGCCTCACAACGCTCAAATACCGCATGGCCACCGCTTCCTACGGCTCGATCAACATCGACCGCAATGTCAACGGAAATCCGCTGCGAATCGCTGGCAAGGCCTGGGAATTCGGCATCGGCACTCACTCCACCTCTCACATTGTCTACGACCTCCCCCCGGGCACTCTGCGGTTTCGCTGCACGGCAGGGCTCGATAACAGCGGCACCGATCAGGGCGGCGACTGCGGTGCAAATGCCACCGTGCAGTTTCGTGTGTACACCGAAACGCCCACGGACCTGCAGTCCGCTCAGAACGATCTGCTTGCTCAAATCACTGGTGAAAAAGGCATTTTCGCCATCGATCCTGCAAAAATTGAAATGCACCTTGCCGAAGCCGAACGAAACGAACTGGCAGCCCGCCGCAGTGAACTCGAAGAGCTCCGCAAACAGGCTCCGCCGATGTATCCGGTTGCTCACGTGATCGTCGATGCCCAGCCCGCCGATATGAAAGTGTTTCTGCGGGGAAATCCGGCGAATGAAGGTGAAATCGCTCCCCGACGATTTCTGAAAGTGATCGCGGGAGACGATCCGCCGCTCTTTCGTTCAGGAAGCGGCCGGCTGGAACTCGCCTCGGCAATCGCTTCACCGGATAACCCGCTGACCGCGCGAGTGATCGTCAATCGTGTCTGGCAACAGCACTTCGGGCGCGGTCTTGTCGCCACCCCTGATAACTTCGGAAAACTCGGCGAACTTCCTTCGCACCCCGAACTGCTCGATTACCTCGCCGTCAGATTCATGGAACACGGCTGGTCACTCAAATGGCTGCATCGCGAAATCCTGCAGTCTGCCGTCTGGCAGCTCGCCGGCACCCGCAACGCCGCCGCTGAAGAAATCGACGCCGATAATCGATACCTCTGGCGAATGAATCGCAGACGACTCGATGTGGAAGCCTGGCGCGATGCACTGCTGGCCGTTTCCGGTCGGCTCGATCCCGGCTTCGGCGGCCCCTCCACAAACCTGGCGGACGCCGCCAATGTCCGCCGCACTGTGTACGCGTTCATCAGCCGGCATGAACTGGACAACATGCTCCGGCTGTTTGACTTCCCCGATGCCAATATCACCAGCGCCACTCGCGCCGAAACCACCGTTCCACAACAGCAGCTCTTTGTGCTCAACAGCCCCTTTATGCTCAATCAGGCACGCGCCTTCTCTAAAAGGCTGCAGCAGGAAGCCGGCGATGACCCCGCGGCCCGGATTCAGCTGGCATTTCAGCTCGCCTTCAGCCGAGAACCCACCGCTGACGAACTGCAGCTCGGTCTCGACTATGTCTCCGCCGTTGATACAGACGGTCAGCCACAGAATGCACTCACTCGCTGGGAACGCTACGCTCAGATTCTGCTCGCATCCAACGAATTCCTGTATATCGACTGAAGAGGCTCCCCATGTCCGGTCACATGATTCCCGCTGATCATCTCACCAGCCGCCGCGCGTGGATCAGTCGCCTCGGGGCCGGCGTCGGCGGTGTCGGCCTCGCCGGAGTGCTCGCTCAGAACACCGCCATCGCTGACATCGCCCGTGGCGGTCTCACACCCGCAGCCGCTGGGCCGCTCTCGCCTAAGGCCCCGATGTTCCCCGCGAGAGCAAAACGGATCATTCACCTGTTTATGAACGGCGGACCGTCGCAGGTGGACACATTCGACCCCAAACCCGCTCTGCAGAAATACAACGGCCAGCGTCCGCAGGGCGCGGATCTCAAAACCGAACGTCGCACCGGGGGACTGCTCCAGTCGCCGTTCCGTTTTCATCGCCGTGGCCAGTCGGGACTCGAAATCAGCGAAATCTTTCCCCGGCTGGGCGAACACGCGGATGACCTCTGCGTGATCCGCTCCATGCATACCAATATCCCCAATCACGAACCCTCACTGCTCATGATGACCAGCGGTGAAACACAGCCAACCCGTCCCTCGATGGGTTCCTGGCTCCTGTACGGACTCGGCACAGACAACCAGAACCTCCCCGGGTTTGTCGTCCTCTGTCCCGGAAAGCCTGTGGTGGGCCCGGCGCTCTGGGGCAATCGCTTTCTGCCGGGCATCTATCAGGGGGCCCAGATCAACAACTCCCAAATGAATCCTCAGACTGTCATCCGTGATATCAGCAACACCAGCGTTTCGCGGCCTGCGCAGCGGGAACAACTCGATCTGCTCAGACGCATGAACGAAATGCACCTCCAGCAGCGCAGCGGCGATAATCCTCTCGAAGCCCGCATTCAGTCGCTCGAAATGGCCTTTCGCATGCAGACCGAAGCTCAGGAAGTCTTCGACCTCTCACGCGAATCCAAATCCACTCGGGATGCCTACGGCAGCGGTGAATTTGCAGATGGATGCCTTGCAGCCAGACGACTGGTGGAACGCGGTGTCCGGATGGTGCAGGTGTTCTACGGCAACGGTCAGCCCTGGGATGATCACGAAAACATCGCCAGCCATGCAGACAAAGCCCGCGCCGTGGATCAGCCGATCGCCGCACTCCTGGCAGATCTGAAAGAACGCGGACTGCTCGAAGACACACTCGTACTCTGGGGTGGTGAATTCGGCCGTACACCGGTTTCTGAAGGTGCCAAAGGCCGTGATCATAACAACCACGGGTTCACTGTGTGGCTGGCAGGTGGCGGAGTCCGTGGCGGGATGGCCTGGGGAGCAACAGACGAATTCGGGTTCGCCGCCGTGGAAAACAAGGTGCACGTGCATGACCTCCACGCCACGCTCCTGCACCTGATGGGCATCGACCACGAAAAATTGACGTTCCGCTATTCAGGACGCGACTTCCGCCTGACCGACGTGCACGGCCGTGTCGTCCACGAAGTGCTCGCTTAGCTGGACAGCCCCAGGTTGGGTCAGTTGCGCGATGTTCGTGGTCAAAAACACGATCGCATTCTGACCACAGACAGCACGGATCAAACACCATCACAAGTGCACCTGAACGGACTTTCAGACCGTCGGCGCGGCACGCGGTAGCGCAGGTGCATGGCACGTTGCAGCGCTTCCAATGGCGCGAACGAGGACTAACCCCCAAGACCCCGCCTTCCCCCGATTTCAGAATTCATCGCGGCTGCTGCCGGGATTCCAGCCCCGACGCTCATATCGCCCCTTTGAAACCTCATACGCCTCGCGAATCAGGAGTTCCAGACGATCCTCATTGGGGCCGGCAGGATTCAGGATGCACAGAAAGTTCTGCCGCCAGTAGTCCGGATGAGGCAGCAACTGGTTCAGCTGAGTGTAGTCCAGAGCATCCACGTTGACGTCTCCGGCAGAAAACAACTCGCGAAACGTCTCAGCGCGCACACCCAGATTGACCCGAAACACTCCCTCTCGGTTCAGATTCGATCGACTGTCATACTCGCTGTCCGAATTCGCAAGCGTCAGAAAAGGCATCCGATGATCGTCGCCGTAAAAATAGAAACAATAACCATACGCATCTGAAGACTCTACGTTCGGCAGGGACCTGACAAACGCTTCCACCTGCTGCTGATCCATAACACCATCCCCCGGCGATCTGCACACAACGCTTCACCAAACCAAACCACAGACATACTCTGACAGCACACACCATCACCCTGCAAACGCTCAAGTCGACATTCCCAGCTAAACCCAACCACCAACGCCCCCGCAGCCCCCGACGGGCTCGCCCCGTCGGAGCTAAAGGTTCGCAGCTACACCCCACCACCAACACCCCCGCAGCCCCCGACGGGCTCGCCCCGTCGGAGCTGAAGGTTCGCAGCTACACCCCACCACCAACACCCCCGCAGCCCCCGACGGGCTCGTCCCGTCGGAGCTGAAGGTTC
>CAZLOQ010000055.1:0-20154 GCA_964561125.1 uncultured Chitinophaga sp.
CGGCCACCACGGCCGCCACGATCTCCGTAACCGCCACCGCCACCACCGTAGCCGCCACCGCCACCGCCGCCGCCGCCGCCGCCACCACCGTAGCCGCCGCCGCCACCACCGTAACCGCCGCCGCCACCACTGCGAGCTTCGCGAGGACGAGCTTCGTTCACGACAATGGTGCGGCCGTCAAGCGTCGCCCCATTGAGTGCACGGATGGCTTCGTCACCACCAGAGGCCATTTCCACGAAGCCGAAGCCCTTGGAACGGCCCGTTTCGCGGTCCGTGACAACCTTTGCAGATGTCACAGAGCCGTACTGGGCGAAAGCCTTTTCGAGGCCTTCGGACGTGGTTGCCCATGCAAGGCTTCCCACAAAAATGTTCTTACTCATCACAAAAACCCTGAGCCTTGCAGCTCCCAAAACACCGATCGCTGCCCCAACGGCAGCTGTTTGAACACAAAAGATTGCGTATGGCCAAAAAGACGCCATACACAGTTGGGGGGGACACTGCAGAGGTACTCTAGTTCACACCGAGAACACTGTAGAATCACACCATGAATCCGGCTGGACTCTCCGCACAGGACTTTACGGGTTGCTACGGGAAATAGCAAGCCCATCCGCTCAGGAACACGCCAACATGAAGATTTTTATCGACATCCGACCGCGAATCTGTGATTATTAGCCTCAGATTTCAGCCAGAACAGTCCACTCCAACCATCGCAAATACCGCATGACACTCGTACTTTCCCTTATTCGCCCGTCCCGCCTGCCCACCGAGGTTCAGGGAATCACCCCAGATCGTCTCGCCACAATGTCCCCCGCTGACATTCAGCGCGTGACTGTGCTGCAGGGAAATCAACGACTCCCACTCGCCGAAGTGTTTCATGTTTCCGGGACCGCTGATGATCAGTGTATCGTTTTTCAGGGCAATCTTGATGCCGTGCACTGGATCGGTGCAGGCATGGTTTCTGGCCGAATCCTCGTGGATGGCTCCGCAGGACGCCATGCCGGAAGCGGAATGGTCGGCGGCGAATTGACCATTCTGGGCTCAGCAGACGGCTGGGCAGGCGCAGAAATGCAGGGCGGAGTTCTGCGAATTCATGGTTCCGCCGGACCGCTGGCCGGCGGTGCCTATCGCGGAGCATCCAGGGGCATGACCGGAGGATCACTGCTGATTCATGGCGACGCCGGGAGCGAGTCGGGGCTGGTGATGCGACGCGGCCTCATCGCCATCGGTGGGTCCTGCGGAGACTATCCGGCGTTCAATATGCTGGCCGGCGCTATGTTTGTGTTCGGAAATGCGGGACTGCGTCCGGCGGCCGGAATGCGCCGCGGTACACTCGCGCTGCTGGGTTCACAACCGCCTGATCCGCTCCCCACCTTCCGTTATTCCACCGTCCTCCAGCCGACAGCCGTTCGCCTTGTACTCCAGCGCCTGCAGTTGTTGCAGTTTCCTGTCGATCCCGAACTGTACACAGCGCGCCTTGAGATGTTTCGAGGTGATCTGGTGGCCGGTGGCAAAGGCGAACTGCTGCGATTGTCGCCGCGCCAGCCACTGTGCTCAAGGTAATCATGATTTCCATTGAGGCGTTGTATGCTCGACCCGGAAACTGACGCTGGCTGGCTGAGACCTGCCGCCGCAGCTGCAGGTCTGCTGCTCCTGTGGCAGCTGGAATCACTCCAGAAACACCCGCCACGCCCCCGGAACCCCTCGCGACTGCTCCACGCTGTCCGCAATCTGACGCTCGGCGCGATCAACGCCCTCGTCCTGCGAGCGGTCGCAGCAGGTTTCACCGCAGCTGCCACAGAATGGTTAACAACCACGCAGACAGGCCTGCTTTACGCCCTGACACTTCCGTCTGCAATCCGGCCCGTACTCGCCCTGCTGCTCCTCGATTTCTGGACCTGGTACTGGCATCGTGCCTGTCACAGAGTCCCTTTCCTGTGGCGGTTCCATCGGGTGCATCACAGTGATCCGGCGATGGATGTGACCACCGCATTTCGATTTCATCCCGCTGAACTCCTGCTCTCCACCATCATCCGACTGCCAGTGCTGGCACTCATCGGAGTGACAGTCACTGAGCTGCTGGTCTACGAAACGCTGCTCCTGGCAAGCTCACAATTCCAGCACGCGGCACTCAGCGGCGGCCGGTGGGATCAGGCCCTGCGTCGGGTGCTGGTGACCCCTTCCGTCCATCGCATTCATCATTCCCCGGAACGTCCGCTGACAAATTCCAACTATGCCTCCCTGCTCAACTGCTGGGATCGACTTTTCGGAACGTGGCGGCCCCCGGCGGAGGAAGATCTGCCTGCAAACGCAGCGGCACCCGAGTGCGGTCTTCATGGTCTGCATGAAGAACACTGGCAGACAATCTCCGGATTAATCCTCAACACAGCCATGCATCCAGATTTGCAGCCACAAACTCATCGTCTGTCAGATGCGGATAGTCCCTGCAGACCCGAGCGATCTCTTCCGCCTGACCAGGACTGAGCGTCTCTGTCGGATCAAGGCACCAGATACCCTCAAGCAGCCCTTGTCTGCGGAGCACCTCATGGATGCCCGCTATGCAGCCGCGATAGCGATTCGCCGCATCGAACACCACGGAGTTGCTATCCGTCACTTCAACCCCCAGCCGCAAAAGCTCGGCAGACACAGGTTCCCGATGACAGCGTTCCAGCAACTCCACGGCGCGGCGCGTCCATACGGCCCAGTGGCCCAGCAGACCGCCGCAGAATCGCCACTCCCGGCCACGAAATTGGAACGGAGTGACAAGGTCACTCAAAATCGCGTCGTCGTTGCCCGTGTAAAGAGCAATATCCGTTCGCCCGGTCTCCGCCAGCCCCCGAATCACATCGAGCGTCTGATAGCGATTGAAAGGAGCCACCTTAACTGCCACAACCCCCTCGATCTCAAAGAATCGGCTCCAGAAGCTTCGGGACAGCTGCCGACCGCCGACCGCCGGCTGCAGATAAAAGCCAATCACCGGCAACACCTGCGACAGTTCCCGACAGTGTTCCAGCAGTTCAGCATCGCAGGCCTCCGGATATGCAGCCAGCGACACCAGTCCGGCATGATAACCAAGATCCGCCAGCAACTCTGCCTCGCCTTGAGCCTGCTCCCTACGGCCACAGATACCGCCGATCCGCACCAGCGGCCGGCCCGCATGCCGCATTTCCTCCAGAGCCAGCTCGAGCACCGGTGCGAACAGATCCACTTCAGGACGACGGATGCCGAACTGAGTTGTATGCACCCCGACCGCCAGCCCGCCCGCACCAGCAGCAATGTAGTAGCGACTCAATGCTCGCTGCCGACGCTCGTCCAACCGCCGGCCCGCGTTGAGCGCCAGAGGGTGCGCGGGAATCACCAGGCCACTCAGCAGCCGTGCTCGCAGTTCAGTAATATCCATCCTGCACTTCAAACCGTGTTGGCTTCCCAAACGTCGCACCACCACCGCGAATCCAGGCAGCGACAGCATCCAGCATCTCAGTCAGCGGTGTCTCCGGTGCCCCGAAAAGCTGCGTTGCCTGCGACACATCCCAAAGCCACGCCCTCTCTGACTCGCACCCCGAAAACACGGCCTGTCTTCCAAACCGTTCGGCAAACTGCAGCGCCAGCCAGCGCACCGAAAGTCGCTCAGACCCCGTCACGTTCAGGGCCGTCGGCGGACAGCTCACAAAATCAAACGCACGAATCGCTCGAGCCACCGCGTCACGCTGCCAGATGATCTGTACCCAACCCATCTGCAGATCCACTGCCTCGCCGGAAAATACTCGCTGCGCGATATCCACCAGCACACCATACCGCAGCTCAACCGCATAACACAGGCGGAACAACAGAGCAGGCGTCTGGTTCCGCCGCGAATAGTAACTCAGAATTCGCTCCCGGCCCACACAGGACGCTGCATACTCCCCGGGTGGCAGCAGCAGGTCGTTCTCGTGAGACCCCGGACCAGCAACCGCTGTCAGCGGATACACACAACCGGTCGAAAAGACCACCATCCGACAGCCGGCAAAACGCTCGGCAATGAAGGCGGGCAACAACGTGTTCACCGCCCACGTCTGCTCAGGCGCGTCCGCGGTGCCAAACTTCTGCCCAGCCATGAAAATCACGTTGGCGACATCAGGCAGACTCGAAACAGCATTCCTGTCCAGCAGGTCGCAGGACAGCGTCTGAATACCGTCCTGCCTGAGAACTGCACCGGCCTCGGCGTTGGAAAAACGCGACACCGCGAAGACTTGTGTGGAATGACGTCCGATGGAATTCAGACCCCGTCTCAGCATGCGGCAGACACTGGGGCCCATCTTTCCCCCGGCACCTGCGACCAGAAAATCACCGCTGATTCCCTGCAGCGTCTCAAGAACGGAAGAGTCGGGCCGGCTGAGTTCCTCGTCGAGACTCGCAGAACCGGAGATGGACAGCATGAACGTCGTCCGCTGCGAGACTATTCCGGTTTCGCCGAATCCGCTTTGCGTTGCTCTTCGTACTCCGAGATCTCCTCTGACCAGACACCAACCTGCGGAGCAGTCGATGTGTAGTAGGAAGAGCCGACATCCGGAAAGAGTGCCAGCGGAAGACCGATGGCAAGGATTGTCGTGGGAGCCAGAAGCACATACTTCCAGTTGCCCTCAAACTTGAGGTGCATGAAAAACATCATGACACACAAGGCTTTCGCACAGGCAACGGCAAGAACGAGCACCATGGTGACGGCTTTGGATACCTGCAGCACGTCAAAGGCCACGGAAAGAGCCGTGCAGCCGCAAAGCACAAAGAAAATCGTCAGATAGTTGACGTGGTGGCCGGAATGATGTTCGTCCGACATAAAAGAACCTGTGCTGCGGAGTGAATGCGGGATGAAGCCTGAGTCTCAGAGAAACGCTGCCGAGCGATCAAATGATGTACAGCATCGGGAAGAGGAAAATCCAGACGAGGTCGACAAAGTGCCAGTACAAGCCGCTGTTTTCGACCCAGTCAGTCCACTTCTCGTCGAGCGCGGAGCCCTGCATCAGAACCATAACGAACAGGATCATCCCCACAATCACGTGGATGGCATGAAAACCCGTCATAATGAAGTAGGTCGACGCAAAGATATTGCCGTACACAATCGGATGGGGATCAAACACATGGGCGGTCACCAGGGCACCGTACTGCGGATCCTGCTTCATCTCAGTAACAAGTGCCTTCGCCTCATCAAGAGTGATCTCAGGGGGCTTCTCGCCTGCCTTGAGCGTGCCGCGAGCCTCCAGATACCCAGCCGGAGCAGCGGGGTACTTCAACGACACGTTGGCAACGACGTGCTCATGGAAATCCTGCCACTTCAGAAACAGGGCGTAGTCCGCAGCAGCTGCTGTCTTCCACGTTTCAAACTGCTCATTCGTGAGTTCATCAGGACGCTGACCGTTGGGAATCTCGCGAACGAGATTCGCAATCGTCAGAATGTCGTCGGGCTGTTTGTGAGACACCACGCCGGCGTCGATGTACCGGGCGAAACGAGACCGTACAAGCTCTTCCAGTTGCGTGCTGACTTTCCTGACGGCCTGGGATGCCGTCTCAGGAATCCGCCCCGGCAGGATGTCGTTGTCGATCTTGCCCTTGTACTCGACGCCCTTAATCCCAAGGAACAGAACGGCAAGGATCAACGTGACCCACAGGAACGTGCGTGCCCGCGCGAAGTTCTTCAGCGCCATGGCCTCATGAGCCACCACAACGCAGTAGCTGGACACGATCAGCACAAATGTGTTGATCCCGCCAAGCAGTACATTGATGTGGGTATCGTTGTAATCCGTCGGCCAGCCTCGTGACCCGAGTCTCAGCACGATGTACGACCCGATAAAGGCCGTAAAGAACATGATCTCGGTGCCAAGGAACAGCCACATTCCCAGCTTGGAGTTGGGAATGGGAATCCCCATTCGCAGGGCCGGAGCTTTAGCGGAGTGAGACATGAGAAATTCACTGGGTTAGAGAACAGCCGGCAAACCAATCGATTCAGATCGTCAGCCGCAGGAAATCAAACACAAGACACACAAGCAGCACCGGAAGGCACACCAAAGAACCAGCCAGCAGTCGCCTTGCACGAAATTCAGAACGGGAAACCGCAAACCGGAACGTCAGCCAGAGGTAACCTGCCGACAGAACCAAAGCGGCCGCAAGATAACCCGAACCTGCCAGACCCACAAATCGGGGCAGACACGCCACAGGCACAAACGCCACCGCATAGACCATCGCAACCAGACCGGTCAAACGCCCGCCGTCAGAGAATGACGGCAGCATCTTCAGCCCCGCATCCTCGTACTGACGACGATAAATCCAGCCAATCGCCAGAAAATGTGGAAACTGCCAGACGAAAAACACAGCGAACAGTGCCAGACACTCAATCCCCGGTGCACCACCAGCCGCAAGCCAACCCAGGACAGGGGGCATCGCGCCGGGAATTGCACCAACCGTCGTACAGAACTCGGAACGACGCTTGAGCGGAGTATAGCCACACACATAGCAGAGCATCGTCAGCAGCGACGCAGCACTGGTCATCGGATTAACAAACATCCACAACAATACAGTTCCCGCAATCGCCAGAGCCACACCGAACAGCGCGCCTTCCCGCCGCGAAATCCGGCCCGAGGCCAGTGGACGGCCGGTTGTCCGCGCCATCCGGGAATCGCTGTCAGATTCAATGACCTGATTGAGCACACTGGAGGCTGCTACAAGCAGACAAATTGACGGCGCAGCCACCGCAAGCAGCAGCCAGTCGACCAACTCCTCGGAACTCAGCACAAAGCCAGCCGTTACCGCAACGGCGGACATCAGCAAAATCCGCGGGCGTACCATCTGCCGGTACTCCGCAAGCCGCTCGACAACAGACGGCACAGTGGCCTCAATCGCTGCGACAGCACTCACACAGACCTCCCACCAGCCGGGGAAAAGCTGCCCCGAAGTTCGGCGGATACTGACAACAGGCAACCTGCGGAATACAGGCGACACACTGCCAGCGAAGTGATGCAGGCGGACGCAAACAAAAACATTCCCACAACCGTGTGCAGACTGCAAACCACTGCCTGCTCCGGTGACCCGACAACAGCAACGTAACCAATGTCCTTCAGACCAAATCGAGCCATCATCGCACCCAGACCGAGAGCGAACTGCAGTGTCAGTGAGGTCGCAATCAGCACTCCACAGGCTCTGAGCAGCGGGTGGGTGACCATGAGCAGCCTGGCGGCTATTGTGCCCCCGGCAAGCAGTACCACAACCGCACCCACCGCGTGCTCCGTACGCAGCAGATGCAGGTGACGCAAAGCACCGCCAAGCGAGTACTGGGCGATCACAAGCAGAGGGAACACCGCGGCGCCCGCAAACGCCGTTACCCCGGCACGATCGTCTGTGAATCGCAGCCATGTGTCCCAGGATGGCATGAGCAGCATACGGAACAGCACGCAGGCCGCAAAGAACAACGCCCCCGTGAGACTGTGAGTCATCGCCATCACCTGGGCATCCATGAGCACACGCGCACCGCCCAGCAGCCCCTGACAGATCACCGCAATCAGAATACCGACTGCGTACCTGCGAATCCAACCAGAGCCCGCTCGCCAGCCCGCGACAGCCAGGGCGATCGCCACGCAGCCAATCAACACCCCAGCCAGCCGATGGCCATGCTCCACGAACTTCTCGGGGTTTGTCCGAAAATCCCTAAACCACGGGTAGAGCAGCATGTTCTGCCCGTCTGACGAAGGCCAGTCAGCGAATGCCATCCCTGCCTTCATCGTCGTGACCAGAGACCCCAGACCGATTGGCAGCAGCGCAACGACGCAGGTCAGCGTCGCCAGACGCCGGACTCCAGGATGCAAAGTTGGCTGAGTACCGTTCAAGGGAAAACCTCTCTGCAAACTGCACTAGTGATGGACTGCAGCAACACGAACTGAGCCGGCGGGAGGAGGCGATGTCTGCAGAACGAAGTCCTGTCCAAGTGCATCAGCGTCGGGCGAAGAATACTCGTAGGGGCCTCGATAGCACACTGGAGGAACGTCGAAGTTCCCATGCCCCGGAGGTGACGGAGCAGACCATTCAAGACCGTTGGCATTCCATGGGTTACGGCCACACTTTTCACCGCAGAAAATGCTGTAGAAGAAATTGCCAAGCAGCAGGAACTGAGCAAATCCCATGATGATGGCGGAAACCGTCATGAACTGGTTCATCGGCAGCAGGTGCTCAAGGTAGCCGTGAAGGTAGGGGTCTGCGTACCGGCGAGGCATACCAGCAATTCCAAGCAGATGCATGGGGAAGAACGTCCCGTTCATCCCGATGAATGTCAGCACAAAGTGGACCTTCTGAACCCTGTCGTTCATCAGACGGCCCCACATCTTCGGGAACCAGAACTGTATCGCCGCAAAGACCCCGAAGAGCGTCGCACCGAAGAGCACATAGTGGAAGTGGGCGACAATGAAGTACGTGTCATGGAAATAAATATCAACAGGAACGGCGGCCATGAAGATCCCGCTGAGCCCACCGACAATGAACAGTGCCACAAACGCGGCGCAGTTGAGGAACACTGCGTTGAACTGAATATTGCCGTCCCAGATGGTGCCGATCCAGTTGAATACCTTTATGGCCGATGGCAGAGCGATCATCATGGTGGATGTCATAAAGGTCATCCCCAGCGCCGGGTTCATGCCGCTGGTGAACATGTGATGCCCCCAAACGATAAACCCAAGCCCGGCGATCGCCGCCATGGAGTACACCATCGGCTTGTAGCCAAACACCGGCTTGCGACTCATGCATGCCAGCATATCCGAAACCATTCCCATCGCGGGCAGCAGCATGATGTACACCGCTGGATGCGAATAAAACCAGAACAGATGCTGCCACAGCAGCGGTTGTCCACCGCCCACAGTCGGCTCGGCGTTATTCACCACAAGCCCTGACGGGATGAAGAACCCTGAATGGATGGATGTTGGCAGCAGTTCATGCAGGCGGTCGAAGACCAGCATAAAGCCGGCAGCCGTGAGCACTGGCAGGGCAAAGGCCTGCAGAATCGCTGTGATGAACATGGACCAGATTGTCAGAGGCATGCGGAAGAGCGTCATCCCCGGAGCCCGCATGTTAATGATGGTAGTCATGTAGTTGACAGACCCCATCATCGAGGAAACACCGACGAGTGTGAGTCCGAAAAGCCACCACGTCTGGGCGGCACCGGACCCAGGGGCAGCAGATGCGATGTCCGAGAGAACTGGGTAGCTGGTCCACCCGTTTCCGGGACCCGCTGTCGCGCCACCCGCAACGAAGCTGATACCGAAGCAGAAGATGGCGGGCCACATAAACCAGTAGCTCAGCATATTGAGCACCGGGAAGGCCATGTCATCGGCGCCGATCTGCAGCGGAATCAGGAAGTTGCCGAATGCCCCGGCAAGCACAGGGATGATCACGAGAAAGATCATCACCGACGCATGCATCGTGAAGAGCATCGTGTAGAACTCGGGGCTGATCTGCCCGCCTTCCGTCTGGAACAGACCAAACAGACGACCGATAATCGGCATGTTCTCCCAGGGGAACGCGAGTTGCCAGCGGACGGCGAGGGCGAGCGCTCCGCCTACCATCAGCATGAGCATTGTTGTGATCAGAAACTGAATCCCGATCACCTTGTGGTCTGTGGAGAACACATATTTTGAAATAAATGACTGCTCGTGATGCCCATGACCATGGTCGTGATCATGGGAATGGTCGTGTGCGTGTGTCTCAAGAGCCGGTGTGATGGTGGCCATGGTGATTACCGCCAAAAACTTGTACGAAGCACGAAAATTTGAAATGAAGTTCAGTGGAGAGTCACTGGCTGGACTCTTCGTCCTCAACGCCGTCTTCGTTCTGCTCCTTTTCGAGCCGCGCGAGGTAATCCCGCACCTGCTCGGGAGTCTCAGCAATAATACGGGCCTTCATCTTGTAGTGGCCCCATCCGCAAAGTTCAGCACAGAGCAGTTCATACTCTCCGGCCTTCTCAATCTCAAACCACACCGGAATGATCAGTCCGGGCACAGCATCCTGCTTGACTCGCAGCCGAGGCACAAAAAAGGCATGCTGCACATCCTGCGTTCGCAGATTAATCATGGTTGGCTGTGCGGCTGGAACATGCACCTCATTCACAAAATACAAATCACCAGGCCGCGGCTCGTTCATCAGCTGCGTACCGGGCTTTGCATATCGGATCCGCCATTCAAACTGGCGTGCCATGACCTCAGCGGCCGGCGCCGTTCGTGCTTCCTTAGGGAAGTTGGTGATTACGCGGATCTCTGCGAGCACATCAAGCTGAGTCAGCGAAATGAAGACAAGGATGAAGGCCGGAACGATCGTCCAGATGATCTCCAGCTTGTGGCTTCCGTGTGAAAACCAAGCCTTTTTACCAGGCTCCGCCGTAGCGCCCTTCCACATCGCGTAACCAAGGGCGAACTGAGTCCCGACGAAAGTCACGGCTACAATGATCAGAATCAGATAGAACAACCCGTCGATCTGATGCCCCAGCGTGGACAGTGGAGGACTTGGGAACCACCAGTTGTTTGCAGGAGCCACTGCGCACAGCCAGAGTGCCACCAGAGGCCAGAACCAGAAGAAAAGAGCCCAGAACTTTTTCACAGCAAGCACTCCAGGAGAGAATTTCAGTTCTGTGATTCAGTGTCAGCAGAGGCAACCGTTTCAGCAGGAGTCTCGCCGGCCGCCCCCGTCTCTGACTCAAACTGCAAACTCAGCACATAATTCACAACGTGCCAGATGTCTTCGTGGGGGGTATTCTTGAAAGCGGGCATCGACGATCCCTTAATTCCCGCGTAGATTCGATTAAACACGTCGATTGGGCGCCGTCCACCCCGAAAAATGCCGGTGTGCAGGTTTCTTGGCTGGTTCAGATTGCCCCAGACATCGTGCAAACCAGCCTCGCCGTACAGTTCGTCCGTTTCGGGATTCTTCTCGAACGCAATGGTCTGCGGCCCATTGCCGGCTCCGTCAATCCCGTGACAGTTAGCGCAGTTGAGAGCCTTGCCAAGATAGAGTTCCCGGCCGCGACGACGCGATTCGACAGTGTCTTCGACGCGAGGCACCGAGGGAGCCACGAGGGATTCTTCGGCTTCAGCAGTCGTCCACGTCTCTGCCAACTCGTCACCGGCCGCTTCGGCAAGTGAGGACATGTCCTCGCTCAGGAACTCCTGAAGCTCCTTCACCACGTCCTCACGAGACTCGCTCTGCAGGCGGCTTTCCATAGCCTTGCTGGAATAATCCGATGCCAGTTCGTTCACCAGTTTCCGCTCGTATTCACCACGCATCGCAAGGAAACGAACATATTCCACGAGTGCCTGCAGTTCCT
Source organism: uncultured Chitinophaga sp. (assembly GCA_964561125.1). Classification (GTDB taxonomy): domain Bacteria; phylum Planctomycetota; class Planctomycetia; order Planctomycetales; family Planctomycetaceae; genus SXXK01. The sequence continues at coordinate 11,324 of CAZLOQ010000055.1, forward strand.
GATCCTTCATCAGCAGGAACGAGGGCATGTAGGTCCCGGGAATCCCATACTTGAGCACACGCAGGAGGTCATCCCGCGTCGCCCTGGCACTGTCGACCGTGGAAGTGAACTTGAAGATCCCATGGCGGTAGTCACGAGGCCGCGGATAGAGATACTGGGCTGTCGGACCGTTGCCGTCACCCGCAGTGCCGTGGCAATGACTGCAGTGACGCATGTAGAGCACTCGACCTGACTGGAGCAGATTTCCAGCGTCAATGCTGCAGGAGTCACCGGCTGAGGGAGCGTTTTCAGGAGCAGTCGCCAGCAGCGCCGCACCGGTCGAGGGGTCCCACGATGTAATCTCGAACGCCTTCCCGGCACTCGCACCCGACGTGAAGACCAGACGCGTTGCCGTCTCCGGGAGCGGAGTCTCCTCGTCGACTGCCAGTCGCACCAGCGCCTGCTCTCCCGCTTCAAACTCGCTCACCGTGGAGTTGGCACCTCCCCACTCGACAGGCAACTTCATCCATGCCTTCAAATGCTGCGGATCACCGAACTTGTCATCCACCAGCGGCGTGACGCCGGGAACCCCACCGACGCCCGTTCGAGCCTCGGGAATGAGTGCGAGCGTGCGCTTGCTGGGCGCAAAAGAGGACTGGAAGTCGGAACAGCCAGCAACCGCTGAGAGCAGCAGGGTTGCGACACAAAGAGATGTCAGTCCGGACGACCTGGGCATGGCCATAGCCTCGATTGAAAATCGTTAAACGGAAAGTTGCTGTGATCAGAGCTTGAGCAGTGCCGCAGGGTAATCAATGGTGATTTCCGCTGTCTCACCCGCTTTCACTTCGACTTCAAGCTTGCGTTGGACAAATCCACCGTTCGCAGCCTCATGCCAAACCACAAAAGCATGTTTCCCGGACGGAAGATCTGCAATCTCGAATTCACCGTTGCCGCCAGTGACTGCACCGAACGAATGGTCAAGCGGCAAATGCCACGCGTTCATCCAGGCATGAAAGTCACATTTGACAGCCAGAGGAACAGCCTCTGCCTTCGTGTAAGCAAATGATACCAGACCGTCCCGATCCATTGGGTTCACTGTGCTGTTGATCGAAGAGTTCTTCTGGGGGAATGTGTGAGTATTGTGAGCAACCGCGTCGTTGCTGAGCACCCTCACGGTCTGCTTCACCGGGATGACGCTGGCGTGGGGAATGAAGCGGCAGGTCTTCTGGTCAAACAAGAAAGGATCCTCTGGCACCTCCGTCGGACGAGCCCCTTTGGGCGCCTTTGGCAGGTACACGAACACATTCGCAACACCACCATCTCCGCTCAGAACAAGCCTCTCATCCGGCACGTCCTCAGCTGCACAGACTTCAGCATCCTTGACCGCACTGCCCTTCGCAATCAGCAGCGGCAGAGAAGGCAAACCTCCGCTAAGGACCACACGTCCCCTGAGGCTACCCGTTGGCAGCTCGGCGGACGCATCCGTCGCTTCCGAGGAAGCTTCTTCCTCAGCGGTCCCGGAAGCGATAAAGCTAACCTGCGGAACCACGCCTGCGCCACCACCGTAACTCCCGCAACCGGAAGACGCTGACAGAGCAAAGCCTGCAAGAAACAAACCTGAAACACGTGGGAACGCTCTCATTATTCCTCCCCCCCTGCTGCCGGAGCCGGTGCGGTCGCGGGCTGACCGGGTGGCTGGTAAACGGTCGGACCGATATCCTCGAGGAGCCGGTTATAGTTCATCAATGCATCCCGGACAGCAATCACGTGAGCATCCGGGTCTCCCTTGAACCTGTCGGGGAACTGAGAAGCATTTCTTGGGAAATTGACCGGCATCGAGGTGTACGGAGTGATCCACGAAGGACGGTAAAGCCAGAGCTTGACCCAGTCCGAACGCAGGCGACTCTGCACATCAAGAAGATCCGGCCCCTGAATATCTTTAGCCGGATCAGAAACCTTGAACTTCTTTGCCCCGACGGAATGGCACTTAATACACAATGGCCCGTTCAGCAGATCCCACGAATGCCCCAGGTAGGTCTGGTCGGTGCCCAGATGCCCGGACGACGTGAGCTCAGCACTCCGTGAACTGAGATAATCAGTGTCTTTCGGAGCCTGCTCCTCGTAGGGGAACTGCGCCCCGTCGACAGCAGCAAAGTAATTCGCAAGTGTTCTGGCCTCTGCAGGACTCATGTTAAACTTTGGCATCCGCAAAACCGTCGTGTAGCGAATCTTGCCCGGCTCCAGCAGGAACTCGTACAGCCACGACGTCTGCACCTTCACTCCCTCCTGATACAGAGGGGGCGGAGACGCCTGCCAGGCGAGATTTCGCTGATCGAAGCGATAGGTCAACAGATTGTCCACCAGCAGTTCAGCGAACTGACCACCACGGGCATCCTGAACGGAAATCAGTCGCGATTCAGGAAAAGTAATCTTCGCCCCCGGAAGCAACCGCTTCATCTCATCGCCCGTGCCAAAGTCAACCGGTTCCCAGACATCGAAGCCGTACTCACGGAATTCCGGGTCTGTTTCCTCTGGATCCGGCCGCTGAGCAATCATGCCGTGGAACGAAGCCACGTGCAACCTGAGCTTCTCTTCGTCAACTTTTATGGTCTTCGTCTCACCCGTCAGTCCCTGTTTTGGCGGACGCATTTTGAGGAGCAGATCGAGTGCTGCGGGGTGATCTCCGGCATCCAGCTGGCTGCCTTCGATCGACGCGAGGTCTGCCGCGAACGTCACTTTTGGCAGCTCAACCACGTGACAGCCCGTACAGTTGTACTTCGCCAGCAGAAACTCACCTTCAATCCGATTCCTGTCGCGTTCATTCGGCGTGTACACGTACTCCGGAGCGGGAGGTTCAGCGACCAGACCAAGCACAAATGTGGCAATGGCTTCAATCTCATCTTCCTTCAGAGGGAACCTGGGCATCCGCAAACGCTCGTCGTAACCCTTGGTCTCAGTCTTCTCGTAGTCGTAACTGCGAGGTGCACGGAGTTTCTGCCAGATGAAACCAGGCCGACCGTGCCGCTGCAGGCTGTTGTAGAAGAAGGCAGCCGACATCTCACCTGCTTCTTCTTCTGGAGTGAATTGCCCTGCTGCAGACCCACCGGCTGTCGCCTTCTTATGAGCACTGATGACGCGCTCCGCGGTGCTTGAGAACTTTGAACCAGCCGGCTCACCATGATGATGGAGGAACTCTTCAATGTGCTCGAATCCCAGCTTGCTTGTGTCCTTGCGTCCCCAGTCCTGAAGAGCCACACCGATGGGTCGTGCTTCTTCGTATCCGGGCATATCATGGCAGGCATAGCAACCGTACCGTGTGATGGTCTTGCGACCGACATAAGCGAGCTTCATCCGGTGCCATGTCTCCTCGTCCGCGACCGGCGAACCGTCCGCTGTTGCCAGAACAGCTTCATCACCGATTACGTCCGCCTGCTTGTCAGGAAACGTACGCGACGAGATGATCTGCTGAGCCTTCTCGACGCCGAAGCGACCTTTCTTCAGATAGAGCTCGACGAGCTTATCCAGCTCCTGTGGCTCAACACTTCGAACCGGAAACGTCCCCGGATCACCCTGAGCGAGCAGAAACGCAGTGATGTCTGCGGCCGGATCGATCACCGTGGTTCCGTCAACATCTTTGTACGGATCAAGATAAAGATTCGGCATCTGAGTGCGCTTGTGATACCGTTCTGGTTCCTTTATCCACGTGTAGAGCCAGTCACTGAAATTCGGATTGTCTGAATTTCGAGCCACTTTCTGGTGAATGTCGCTGATGTTCGGACCGTAGTCGTTGCGTCCTTCCGGCACCGTGCTGTGCTGGTGGCAGGCCAGGCAGCCGCGCTCGACGAACAGCTTCTGTCCACGTTCAGCATTCGCCTCATAACCAGACTCGGGCCTGAGCAGATCGATGGGCTGACTGGAGGACAGAAGAACTTCCGCGATTCCCGCAAGCTCTGCGGTCTCGAACTTGAGCGTTTGATCCTTGTCTGCAGCGCCCAGATGTTCCGACAGACTGAAGAACTGCGGCATCTTTGTCGACGGCCGGTAACGACTTGGGATCTCGGTCCAATACTGAATGAACTCTGACGAGGTCTTTGCTGCGATGTGACGGAAGCTTGGCCCAACCTTTCGCAGTTTGCCGGGAACCTGAGTCGGGTCAGCAGCAATCCGGGCCGCGTCTTTCTCCGTCTGCGGCTCCAGTCTGCGGTCGGGACCGATCGGCTTGCCGGCATCGAAGCCGTGGATCTCATGGCACCCGTAGCACCCATACTTCCGCAGGAGCTGGTCACCACGATAGACCTTCGGGGCACTTGCACCGAACTTCGGATGAATTCCGAGTTCCGTCACGTTGTGGTGGCACTTAATACAGCCCGACTCAATGAAACGCTCGGGCTGCATCGGATACTCCCAGAAGTGATTGGGATGGAATCCATATTCATGATGCCAATGTTCAGCGATGTGCGGGTCATTCGGGGTGTGTTCGGCATTGCCGAAGCTGGTTCCCGAGCCCTGTCCGTCGTGGCAGATCGTGCATCCAAACGTAGCTACCGGATGGGGACTTGAAGCCGTGCAGTACAAGTCTGTGTTTGGATGGGTAGAATACGGCTGCGGAAATTTGTTCGCCTTGACCCACTGGAGCACATCGTCGGTCTCCGGGTGATCCGGAGGATAGGCTGCATCACCGCTGCCTGTGATCTTATCGATGTTCTGGTGGCAGGAACGACAGCGATCGAACCGAGCAATCTTGCTCATGCCGAGGGTGATCTTGAGATTCGGCAACCAGTCCTGAACGACTTTCAGATGCGAATTGAAGCCGTCGATGATGGGCATTTCCATGAGCGCCCGCTTGAAGGCCGAAATCTTGTTTGAGGGGGCGATGTTCTCCAGCAATGCATTAATGCGATCAGCCTCAGCAACGAGCCGCGACCGCCCAGCTTCCAGTTCGTCCATCTTCGCTGTGATTGCCTTCGCCTCAACGGAGAGCGAAGTGAGCAGTTCGCGGGCGGCGTCAAGGTCCCTCTGACGTTCTTCGCAACGCTGCTGCTGCTTATCGAACTCTGCCTTCCGGGCAGCCATCACCGCCTCCGGAAGCGCATCGCGGACTGCCAGATCGAGGTTAGCCCGTGCCTCATCGCGATCGGAGTTGCGAAACTTGAGGTCGATCTCGAGCGATTCAACGAGACGCTCCTGCTCACCCAGTTTCCTGAAGAGTTCAGCATTCGCCTTCTTCTGAGCGTCAGTTTCGGCGGCCGCTTCCAGAAGTTGCTGGTCGACTTCCTCAAGTTGCTTAACGAACTCCGGAGACTTGAGTTTCTGCAACTCGCGTTGGCGAATCGCTGCGTCAATGGTGAAGACGTTCCGCTGTACTCCACGCCATTCATCGGCCTGATCCTGGCGGAGCATGGCGTAGACAGAGAGCAGCAATACGACGGAACTCGCTGCAAACACTGCGTGCAGTTTCTGCTGGTTCCAACGGAAGTGATCTGTTGCTGGCATAGCAGTAGCCGGGCCTTGTGATGGAAAACTGGAGAAAGAAACCAGTGAACGTCAGATGTTGAAGAACCACTCTGGAATACCGACAATGTACTTCAAAGCAAACGCCCATCTGAGAAGCATCTTGATCGGGAGAATCGCCATCCAGAGAATGAGATTCGAGAACACAAAGAACCTGAGCACACCCATGCGAACAAGGTATGTCCTGAGGAACGTCAGGCCCATGATCGGGGGAAGCAGAGCGAAATAGCCGATGATGAGCAGGATGCCGGGGGCTTCTCTGAGCAGTATTGTGCCGATGTCCGAACCCTTCGGAAGCCCCCGTCCAAGCCCGTTCCAGAAGAACTCACTGAGGTTCACGTTATTCGCCGCCTCAACCTTGTGCACATCCCAGTACTCGTAGATCCCGAAGAAATTCCAGTTGGGACCTCGGAGGAACGTCCCGAGAATGATCAGGGCCACCCAAAGCGGAAAAAACCCAAACAGAAATGTCCAGATCGCGAAAGCACGCTGCTTGAAGCAGTAGTACCCATTGCCTGCCTTGTTGAAGTCAATGTAGGGAATTGCCATGAGCCCACCCAGAATCATGGTGGGCAGCACCACACCGGCCAGCCACGGATCAAAATAAACCAGCATTTCCTGCAGTCCGAGGAAATACCATGGTGCTTTAGACGGGTTTGGCGTCTTGACCGATGAACCAGGCTCCTCCAGCGGAGCTTTCAAAGCGATGCCCCAGAAGATGAGTACTGCGGTGAGAATCACCATGCAGATGAGTTCTGTGTACACGAGGTCGGGCCACACCAGAACCTTTTCGTTGTTCTCCTGCTCGAACAACGGCCGCCCCTCTTCAATCCTGCGGTCGTTGTCCACTGCACGGCGGAAATAAATCCATGTGCAGAACGCAACAATGAACAGCATCGCAACGATCGGTACGTTATCAGGCTTGCCGACAATCTGCCGAAAGTCGTAGTCGGTCAGACTCAGTCCCATGAACAGCAGTGACAGGTTGAGGAGCACAAAAGCAACCCGAGGTTTCGTCCACCACTCCCTGAGTGCGATCATTGCCCAGAGGCCCACGATCGACAGGAAGAAATACAGGACAGGGTTCGAGAAGTAACGGTCGAACGGCCCTTTGAAGGCCTCTGGAAGAATGATGAGAAACCCTTCCGGCGGATACGTGAAATGGTAGAGCGAAGCCATGAGCAACACAGAACTGTAGGTCGCCCAGCCGGCCGCCACCGGGATCCCGCCGCGAAACTCTCCGTCCTCACGGTAGCTGCGAACGGTCCATGCCGCGTTCATCAGAAACAACAGCAGGTAGTACCAGCCGAGCCCCGTGAGCACGCTGGCTGTGAGATCGGGATGGGCATCTAACATCGAACTCTGACTCTGCTGGAGGGCTGCGAGAAGAAGAACAAGCCGCTGGGGAGCACGTAAACCGAAAGGAGGCCTAGAGAGGCTGGCTGATGCCACCGTCTTTTCGGACACGCCAGAAATGGATCGCGATCAGCAGACTGACTACGAGCGGAATGGCCACACAGTGAAGAATGTAGAAACGATTCAGAGTGGCTTCACCTACGAAACGACCGCCAAGGAGAATGAACTTGGCATCGGACGCATTCGTGATCAGTTCGTAGCCGCTGGTGTTGAACAACTGGAAACCGGGGCCTTCAACACCCAGACCAGGCGTTGCCTTGGCCATGTTGGCCCCCACGGTGATCGCCCAGATCGCCAGTTGGTCCCAGGGAAGCAAATAACCTGTGAATGACAGGAGCAGTGTGAGTACCAGCAGGAGCACACCGATGACCCAGTTGAATTCTCTGGGGGGTTTATAGCTTCCTGTCAAAAACACTCGATACATATGCAGCCACACTGTGATCACCATCGCGTGGGCGCCCCACCGATGAATTTCCCGCATGATGCCCAGCGTCTGCACGTCGCGAAGTGCCTGGATGTCGTAGAACGCCCATTCCAGTGTGGGCCTGTAGTAAAACATCAGGAGCACACCAGTGATTGCTTCCACAAGGAAGAGGAAGAACGTGATGCCCCCCATGCACCAGGTGTAGGACAGAGCAATGCCCTGTTGCTTGATTGACACCGGATGCAGGTGCAGGAAGAAGTTGGTGAGCATCACGACGACGCGGTTACGGCGGTCCGTCGGGGCCGGATGGCGGAAAACGCTCTTCCAGATCTGTGAGTTTCGAATGTAGTCGCCGACTGACACGTCAACCCCTCAATTCGCGATGGAGGAAAGACAGAGATCCGTTTGGAATTTACGCTGGCTGCCGCGAGCGGCCGCCGTCACATCAGCCCACGCCGACAAAAGACGAAGGATTTGTCCACTGACCCAGTTCACGCTGGAACTTGACGCTCTTGTCAACTTCGAGCATACCGTCCTCGGCCAGCCTCAGACCTACCCGCTCAAGAGGCCGGGGGGCAGGACCTTCAAAGTTGATGCCGGTCTTGTAGAAGCCGGAACCATGACACGGACACTTGAATTTCTGTTCCCCTTCGAGCCAGTTCGGGGTGCAGCCGAGATGGGTGCAGACCGTGCTGAGTGCGTAGATGCAGCGGACACCGTCAACTTCGTTGTTGACCACCCAGATGTTGAACTGTGCCTGCCACTTTGTGGACACGCTGCCGGAGGAATAGTCTGTTGGGGGCCCGATCTTGAAACGAGTGGGAGGTTCGACAAGCACGTTGGGCATCATGAAGCGAGCGAGTGCGAGGCTGGCGGCGGTGACCGTGGCTGTAAACGATGTCCACGCGATCACGATCGGGCTGAGCAGGGTTGTGGCAATGGCGCCGAGCACTGAACGCCGTTCAACGGCCGGAGCAGCAGTGGCGGCCGGTTTGGCGGTGGCAGCAGAACCCGATTTTCCCGGGAGCGGCTTTGAGGGCAGCACGACTTTGGGCGTTGCGGGCACGCCTGATTCGGCCGAGCGGGCGGCTTTAATCATTTCGGCCGGTGACAGCCCTACGGGCTTCGGAGCAGCGACAGGAGCGGCTTTTGCCGACGGTGAAGGTGCAGCGGCAGCAGGAGCGCCGGCAGCATCAGTCTTCTTAGCGCGAATGGCGGCCATGATATCGGCGGGTGACTTGGGAGCACCGCCTGATGGGGCGGCCGGGGCAGCAGCCACGGATGCCGGGGCAGCAGCCACGGATGCGGGGGCAGCGGGAGCCGCTGCGGCTGTTGTCTTGCCCGCCCGAATAGCCGCCATGACGTCTGCAGGACTTTTGGGGGCCGCAGGAGCAGTCGCTGTGGCCGCCGTGCCGACGGCCGGGGCAGCGGCACCTGCAGCGGGTGAATCGGAAGCTTGAACCGGTGCGGGGGAAGATCCGGCCGCCTTTGCCGCACGGAT
>CAZLOQ010000055.1:20179-32007 GCA_964561125.1 uncultured Chitinophaga sp.
CAGGATGCTGCCGGAGGAACCTGTGGAGTCTGTCATGCCGCTGTGCCGACCGTGGAGAAGGGAGGAGAAGGGGGCCGCAGAGCCACCCGAGAAGAGACGCAAACCGTTGGAGTTTCATGATTTTCGCCGCGATCTGCGCAGGCTGCCGGTCTGATTCTGTCTCTGCAGTTTCGGACTGACAAGCCGGGCAAAAGTAGCCGGAATTCTTTTCTCAGAGGCAGGAAGCAGAACACTCCCATTCCCCGGGAGCGGGAACGGAAATGCCTGTTTTGAACGATGGAAACGGGCAATTCAGGCAGCAACTCAGCGAGCACTCACGTTCTGCAGAGATCGCCAGGCCTCCGGAAGCCCCAGGATCAGGTCCGAGGCAATCATCGCACGGGGTGTGAAACGGGCTGCAGCAACATCCCCGGCGAGTCCATGCACGTGCACTGCTATGACTGCGGCCTCGAATGCCGGGAGTCCCTGTCCGAGCAGCGATGTCAGAACCCCGGTCAGCACATCTCCGCTTCCGCCGGTTGCCATCCCTGAATTTCCGGTGCTGTTGAGGAACCAGCGTGTGCCGTCGGTAACGACAGTGCGGTGTCCCTTGAGCACCACGATTACGTTGTGATCCCGTGCAAATTCAGCCGCCAGACGTTCCCTGCCCGCCTCGATCTGCCCCACACCAACCCCGGAGAGCCTGGCAAATTCGCCGGGATGCGGAGTGATCACGCAGTCGTGTGACCGGGGTTGTCTGAGCAGTGTGGGCAGATCGGGCTGGAGCGAGTCGGCGTCGAGGACCAGTGGGCAGTCCGCAGCCCGCAGCACAGACGCCGTCCAGGCCGCTGCGGCGGGCGAACGGCCCAGCCCCGGTCCGCAGCCGACAGCATCCCGGCCGTCCAGAAGCTCCTCCGGCAGGCCCGGCGCCGGGGGCAGCAGCCCGTGCTGGTCATCCGGCAGCCCCATGGTCATGACGCAGGGTTCAAAGGCCGCAACAAGCAACTGAATCGAGCGGGGGATGCAGGCGGTTACCAGCCCGGAGCCCGAACGCAGAGCAGCGACTGAGGACAGACAAATGGCGCCGCTGAGCCCCACTGAACCTCCCAGCAGGGAAATTTTCCCAAACGTTCCCTTATGCCCGTCAGCAGGGCGTTCGGGGAGTGTCGGAAGTCCGCAAAGCACAAGGTTTGGCATGGTCTTCTCTGCAAAACAGTCACGAAAAAAAAATTCTGCCGCGCAGGGTTCCTGAACGTCGGCGGTGTCCCTGATGGCCACAACACCTGATGGCCACAACACGTTCGCGGCATTTTCCCGCGAAGTACCGCTTCGGGAATGCCGAATTGGGTGAAACGTCAGCCGATTTCGATTTCCACTGGCAGCGCGGTTGCGTTTCCCAGTCCCACCAGCCAAACTGGGAATGCTGCAAGTCATCAATCCAAACGTCACTAAGGATTCTCGCGGGTGCAGATACTGGGGCTGGACATCGGGGGGGCGAACATCAAGGCGGCCACTGCGGACGGAGAATGCCGCAGTTTGCCATTCGCCCTGTGGCGTGCCCCAGCAGAACTCCCATCCCGGCTCCGCCAGCTTCTACTCCCGCAGCAGGCTGCCCCGGACCTCATCGCACTCACCCTGACAGGCGAACTGGCAGACTGTTTTCCGACAAAGTCCGCAGGTGTGCAAAGCATCGTTCAGTCGGTGCAGTCAGCATTCCCCGGCATTCCGGTACGCGTCTGGCTGACGTCCGGGGAATTCGCTGAGCCCGAGGACGCGATCGAACTCTGGAACCTCGCTGCCGCAGGCAACTGGCATGCCCTCGCCACCTGGGCCGCCCGCGCAGTTCCGGTCGGGCCTGCACTGCTGCTCGATATCGGTTCCACAACCACGGACCTGATTCCGCTGCTGGACGGCCAGCCGGTCATGACAGGGCGGACGGATCTGGAGCGTCTGGCGGCTGGAGAGCTGATTTACACGGGTGTTCGACGCACTCCCGTCTGTGCCATCGCTGATTCCGTACCGCTGCGTTTGTCTGCGGCGGACACCGTGCCTGCCCTGATTCCACTGGCAGCGGAGTTCTTCGCGACGTCTCTCGACCTGCACCTGCTCACCGGTGACACCGCCGAGGACGCCGGCGACTGCGACACGGCAGACGGACGCCCGGCCACCCGTGAATCCGCTGCCAATCGGCTCGCCCACCAGATCTGCTGTGATTCCACAGAACTTCACCCCTGGCAGCTCAGGGAGCTGGCTGAGTGGCTGGCCGATCGACAGCTCAGGCAGCTCGAATCGGGCGTTTGCCGTCAGCTCCGCGCCTTGCAGCAGGCCCTGGCGGCTCAGGGGCGCGAGCACGAGTCGATTCAGCCGCTCGTCTGTGGCAGCGGAGGCTGGCTGGCGGAGCGGGTGCTGGGGGCGACCGGCCAGCGACTGCTCCCGGTAGCCGACCTCTCCGGCATGTTCGTCAGGAATATCAGCGTGTGTGCGGCTGCGTTCGCAGTCGCGCGGCTGGCGGCTGAACGCTGCCCGGACGACCTGCTCCCGCTCCTGCAGGAGCTCTTCTGATGCCTGACCGCATCGTTCAGATTCCCTGCGAAGGCCGGGGACTGGTGCCGTTTCATCCCAAGCGAGTGCCTCACCTGTTCACGGATGTGCTGATCCTCGGTGGTGGCATCGCCGGCATCCGTGCGGCACTCGCCGTCGACCCGTCGCTGCGGACCGTCGTGGTCACCAAGGATGTGCTCCAACAGTCCAACAGTGTTTACGCTCAGGGGGGCATCGCCGGAGTGCTCGACCCGCTCGATGACTTTGCCAGCCATGCGGCCGACACCATTTTGGCAGGTAAAGGGCTCTGCCACTCTGCCATTGTGGAACTGGTGGTGCGTGAGGCTCCGCAGAGGATTCAGGAACTGGTTGGATTCGGCGCAGAATTCGACCGCGTCGGCGACCATCTGGCACTCACACTCGAAGGCGGTCACAGCCACCCGCGCGTCGCGCATGCTCTGGGAGACGCAACCGGTCAGGAGATCATGCGCGCCATGACACGGCTGGTTCAGTCACGCGAGCATATCGATTTCTGGGAAAAGACGTTCATCCTCGATCTGCTCACCGAAGGCGACAGCTGTCGCGGAGCGCTCGTCTGGAATGCCAACCACGGCCGTACCTTCGTCTGGGCCAAGCAGACAGTGCTCTGCACAGGTGGCGCAGGAGCCCTCTACAGGGAAACAACAAACCCGTCGATTGCCACAGCTGACGGACACGCTGCCGCCCTGCGTGCCGGCTGCGAACTGCGGGATATGGAGTTCATGCAGTTCCATCCCACAGTGCTCTACATCGCCGGAAGTTCCCGGCATCTGATTACCGAAGCCGTGCGGGGTGAAGGGGCTCATCTGGTGGACTGCCGCGGCCGGCGCTTCATGCACGATTTTCATCCTTCAGGCGAACTCGCCCCGCGCGATGTCGTCAGCCAGGCGATTACCGAACAAATGTCCCGCACCGCCCATCCGTGCGTATACCTCGATCTGTCTCCGATCGGTCGTGAAAAAGTCAGGCAGCGGTTTCCACACATCAGCCGCGTCTGTGCAGACTTCGGACTCGATCTGGCGCAGGACCGGGTCCCCGTGCGACCGGGCGCACATTACATGATCGGCGGCGTGATCACCGATGAATCAGGACAGACGAACCTGAAAAATCTCCGGGCGGCCGGGGAAGTCACCAGCAGCGGTCTTCACGGCGCCAATCGACTGGCCAGCAACAGTCTCCTCGAGGGACTGGTGTTCGGTCTGCGCTGCGGTCGAGATGCCTCCGCGGCTGCTCAGGACATGCCGGACCGGTTCTCCGTGCCGTCTGTAAAGTGGCAGGGAGAGCGACCGGTACCGAGAGGTCACGAACAGCTCGACATCCCCGACCTGAAAAACTCCCTGCGCAGTCTGATGGGACGCAGCGTGGGCATCGTCAGAACCGAGCAGGAGCTGGCGGCTGCCTGCAGACAGCTGGATTTCTGGTCCGGGTACGTCTGTCGCCGGGATCTGAATGACCCCGCCGGCTGGGAACTCCAGAATATGCTCCTCGCCGCAAGGGCCATGACAGCAGCTGCTCTGGAACGTCGGGAGAGCCGCGGAGTGCACGCCCGCAGCGACTTCCCTGAAGCGCTGGAAAGTCAGCGAAATCACATCGTGGTGCGACGGGAGCAGTGAGGCGGACACATGGCGCAGGTGCTGGTCACGGGAGCAGCGGGATTCATCGGCATGCACACGGCTCAGCGGCTGCTGAGCCGCGGTGACAGCGTCACCGGCATCGATAACCTCAATGACTACTACCCGGTGCAGCTCAAGCACGACCGCCTCGCTCAGCTGACAGACGATCCACAGTTTCATTTCCGGCCGCTCGCACTCGAAGATCGTGCCGGCCTTGAACGTCTGTTCCAGGAACGCACCTTCGACCGCGTGATTCATCTCGCCGCTCAGGCCGGCGTCCGCTATTCGCTCACCAACCCCCACGTCTATGCCGACTCCAATCTCACCGGATTCATCAACCTGCTGGAATGCTGTCGACATCAGCACGTCCAGCACCTCACCTACGCGTCATCCAGCAGTGTTTACGGAGCAAACAAAAAGGTTCCGTTTTCAGTGGAAGACCGCGTGGATCATCCAGTGAGCCTCTATGCCGCGACAAAGCGGGCCAACGAACTCATGGCCCACACGTACAGTCACCTGTTTGGTCTGCCGACCACCGGACTGCGGTTCTTCACCGTCTATGGACCGTGGGGACGACCTGATATGGCGATCTGGCTGTTCACCGAGGCGATTCTTGGCGGACGCCCGATCGATGTGTTTAACTTCGGTCGCATGCGGCGCGATTTCACCTACATCGATGACATCGTCGAAGGCGTGATTCGCACCAGCGACACCCTGCCCGCTCCCCGCCCCGATGCCGGTGAATCCACCGGCAGTTCACCCACTGCTCCCTGGCGACTCTACAACATCGGCAACAATCAGCCGGTCGAACTGCTGCGACTCATCGAAGTGCTCGAAGAAACGCTCGGCCGCCGTGCCGAAAAACGCCTGCTTCCCATGCAGCCCGGAGACGTCGAAGCCACGTGGGCCGATATCGACGACCTGCAGCGCGAAGTCGGATTCGCACCGCACACCCCGATTGAAACCGGCGTGCAGCGGTTCGTCGACTGGTATCGACGCTGGAAACAGCCGTCTTTCAGCGGGCATTGATCGGATCGACATCCACCGCCAGCTCCACATCCTCAGGCAACTGCAGGTGCTCCTCCACTTTCAGCCAGAGTGAGCGGATGAGTTCCGGAGCGGGGCCGCAGATCTGCAGGTGGAAACGCCACAGGTTTCGCAGACGCACAACCGGTGCAGGTGCAGCTCCCAGAATGCGGAGCTCCGCTGTGTCACCCGCGCGGGCACTCCGCAGGCGATCGGCAATCGCAATCGCAGTCTCCCGCGTCCGCTGTTCGTCCGGGCCCCGCAGGATGATCCGCGTGACACAGCTGAAAGGCGGGGCCTTCGCCTGACTGCGTTCTGTCAGTTCATGGCGGGCGAAACCAAGGTAGTCATGCCGGGCGGCGAATTTCACAGCCGGGTCGTCAGGCGTGGACGTCTGCACGAGCACTCGCCCGCCCCGCTCCCCGCGGCCCGTACGGCCGGCGACCTGCGCAATCAGCTGAAAGGTGCGTTCGGCGGCCCGCAGGTCAGGCTGCCGCAGCATCGTATCCGTGTCTACAACTCCAACCAGCGTCACGTTCGGAAAATCCAGCCCTTTGGCGATCATCTGTGTACCGAGGAGCACATCCACGTCGCCACGACGGAATCGTTCGAGCGCCTCATCGTGGCTGCCCGGCTGCTTCATCGAATCGCTGTCCATTCGCAGCACGCGCGCTCCGGGAAACAGCCCCTGCACCTCTTCATCCAGCTTCTGCGTGCCCGTGCCCAGATATCGCACCGCATTGCTCCCGCACGCCGGACAGTTTGCCGGCGGATCAGACTCGTACCCGCAGCTGTGACAGACGGCTTTGCCGGCATCCCGGTGCCAGGTGAGAGAGATATCGCAGGAGGGACACTTGATGCCGGCTCCGCAGGAACGGCACCAGACCACCGGCGAGTAGCCGCGGAGATTGAGGAAGAGGATCACCTGCCCCTGTTCGCTGAGTGTTTTCGCGATGACTGTGGAAAGCGATCGGCCAATGCTGAAGCCGCGTCTGATCCGCGGATCCTCACGCGTGTCCACCACATGCACCGGCGGCAGGGGACGATCGGCAACACGGCTGGGCATCGAGACCAGCGTGTCCTGGCGGCGATGGGCGCGGAGCCAGGATTCAAGTGTGGGAGTGGCCGAGCCAAGGATCAGCGGAATCCGCAGATCCTCACACCGCCGCCGCGCTACCTCCCGCGCATGGTAACGCGGTGTGCTGTCCTGCTTGAATGACGGTTCATGCTCCTCATCAATCACAATCAGTCCAAGGTGCGGGGCCGGGGCGAACACGGCGCTGCGGGCTCCCACCACCACGTCCACTTCCCCCGCAGCAATCTGCTGCCACTGCCAGTGCCGATCCGCATCGCTCATATGACTGTGCAGCACCGCCACCGAACGAAAGCGACTGCGGAACCGCCTGATCGTCTGCGGCGTCAGACTGATTTCGGGAACCAGCACAATCGCCTGCCGACCGTAAGAAACCACCTCACGGATTGACTGAATGTAGACTTCGGTCTTTCCGCTTCCCGTCACGCCGTGCAGCAGGAGCGTTTCATGGCGACTTTCCCGGAGCGGTTTCAGGATCTGGTTGAGTGCCTGCAGTTGTTGCAGGCTGAGATTCAGGTCGGCTTCATGTACCGGCTGCACACTGCCTGTGCCTGTCACCTCAGAACGAATCCGGAGGACTTCGACCCAGCCTTTCTTTCGCAGCGTGCTGAGCGGACCCGGGCCGCAGCCGGCACGCTCACAGAGCTCCGCCGCCGCCAGCGGTTCCGCAGACTTCTGTAACAGCCCCAGCAGCGTTCGCTGCTGCACGCTCAGACGCCCCCCTGACGTCACCGCTGCCACACCACTGGCCGTGAGCCGCACATGCTGCACTTCCCGCGTGCCGCTCTTATGACGCACTCCCGCAGGGATCACGCTGTCCAGCACCTGGCCCCAGCCGCAGAGGTACCGTTCGCCGATCCAGCGGGTCAGGCTGAGCATGGAGGGATCGAGCAGCGGGTCGGGGTCCAGCAGCCCCAGAAGTTCCTTGAGCGGTCCGCGAGTTTGACCGACCTGAGCGGAATGCACGTGCACGCAGTATCCCGTGCTGGATCGATTGCCGCGGCCAAGCGGCGCCAGCACTCGCTGGCCTGGCTGCAGCAGCCCCCGCAGCGATTCCGGCACTCGATAGGTGTAGGGACGTTCGAGCGGCAGATTGAAGACCACATCAGCCAGCTGCACGTCCTCCTGAGCTGCTGCCAGCCATTCAGGAGTATCTGCAAATCCGAAGAGTCCCTGAGACACGGAAGAACCCGAAGAAACACGAAGTCGAAGAAGAAACCGTTACGGCTTTGAAAATGATTCCGCAGCGGTTTTCTGCCCCAGCCGTGCCAGTACAGCCTGGAGACCGCTGAGATTCTGCTGGAGGCTTTCTTCGGCATCCAGCTGTTCGCGGTGGTCGATGATGCCGATCGGCCCGTCGTAGCCGGAACTGAGAATCGTCTGCAGCAGGGCCTGGTCGTGCTTACCGGAACCGATCGGGAGGATCTTCGGTTGCGCGTTATCGTTCATACCGTTGAGATTCAGGCAGAGCAGCCACGGTTTGAGAAGTTCGAGCTGGGCTGAGAAGTCATGAATGTGGTCATGAGCGTGGTGCAGGTTGTAGACAACGCCCACGTGGTCAGCCTGATGATGATCTCGGAGATACCTGCAGACGTCCGCCAGATTGCGCGGCTCACCGCTCCAGCCACCGTGGTTGTAAAGTCCAAGTTTGAGCTTCAGGCGGGCCGTTTTTTCGACCATTGGCAGGAGCGATGTGGCGGCAGCTTTGACGCGGTCTTCGTGCGCGCCTTCCGGAGGTGCCGCAAACATCAGCCAGATCTGCGGATGGATGCCGTGCTTTTGAATGAGCGGTTCCATCGCCGGATGCCAGCTCCAGAAGGCAAAGTACTCGATGCCGTGTTGTTTGTACTGCAGGATTTCTTCTTCGAATGTGGCCACGTGGGATTCGCGCCAGTCGTAGGCCACGCGTGTCAGGCCGAGCCGGCTGACCATCTGAGCCCGCTCGGCAGGACCACGCTGCCTGGCGTCAAATGGTACGATGCACCAGGCGACCAGACGATCGCGGTGAAAGTTGGCGACATTTACGGGGGCTGTGACATTCGGGGGATCTGCGGCGTGCATTGAGGCGGCGCACAGAGCGAGGCTGATGAGTGCCGGCAGCAGACCTGTCATGCGAACCGAGCGTGTCATACGAATCGAGCGTGTCATACGAATCGAGCGTGTCATGGAAACCTGTCCGCATAAAGTTGTGATGAAAGCCCGACCGGCATGCAGCGTGCGGGGGATGTGAATCCCCCGATCACGCTGTGCGATGAGCAGACATTGATCAGCAGAAGTGGGCACCGCGGGTATTGACATAAACGGCATACAGTGAGGTGCTGCCGGTCATGAACAGGCGGTTGCGTTTGGTGCCGCCGAAGCAGACGTTGCTGCAGATTTCCGGGAGCAGAATCTGGCCGATACGGGCTCCGTCTTCTGCCCCGAAAATGTGCACGCCGTCGTAACCGTCGCCGACCCAGCCGGCGCTGGCCCAGATATTGCCGTGAATATCGGCGCGGATACCGTCCGCGAAGCCCGCTTTCGTGGCTCCATCCGACATTTCGAGGTTCATTGAGGCAAATTCGCGTCCGTTGGCCAGCTTTTTGCCGTCCACAACGTCCCATACCCGGATGTTCTTCGGCGCGTCAGGGTAATGCGACGCACCGGTGTCGGCTGCGTAGAGCTTCTTGTAGTCCGGTGAGAAACAGACGCCGTTGGGTTTGAAAATGTCGTCAGCGACCTGGAACAGCTTTCCGGTGCTGGCCTCCCAGCGATAGAGCGCTTCCTTCTGATAGGGCTGCACTGAACCCGTGTCGGCAAGTGCGCCTTCGTAGTCCATGAGCGCTCCGTAGCCAGGGTCGCTGAACCAGATATCGCCGGTTTCGGGGTGCACGACGCCGTCGTTGGGGGCGTTGAGCGACTTGCCGTTCCAGGTGCTGGCAAGCACTGTGCGCGTGCCGTCGTGTTCGTAACGGGCTACCGAACGCGTCAGGTGTTCAAAGGAAATCTGGCGGCCATGCATGTCGAAGGTGTTGCCGTTGCTGTTGTTCGCAGGATTGCGAATGACCGACACATGACCGTCGTCCTCCAGCCAGCGATGCTGGAGATTGTTGGGAATGTCGCTCCAGACGAGGTACTTTCCGGAGCCGTTCCATGCCGGGCCTTCGGCCCAGAGCATTTCGGGGCTGTGGTACAGCCGCTGCACCGGGGTGTTGCCCAGCTTGAGCTTTGCGAACCGCTTGTCGAGTTCGACCAGACGGTAATCGGGATAACGAACCGGAGCGGCATCGGGGGCGTATTCGTCCTGAGCGACCGCTTGAGCTGCTGTGACGGCAGCGGCTGCCGCTGTCAGAAAACCGCGACGGGCGACTGAGGGAAGCGTCGATGGTGCGTGGCCGGGGTGAGACATGAAAGTGACTCCTGGAGAGAACCGGAGGGAATCAGGAAGACGTGGAAGGCACATTCTGACGAATTCACATGCCAAGTCCCAGCCCGCCGGCTCCTGCAGCCACGGGATTTTGGGGGAAAATAAACAGGCACCTTCATCAGGCCCGGCAGTCGACAGACAGCTCCCCCACTGGATCAGGCCGAACGAATTTTGAAAAAAAGCTGTCAGCTTCATTCTTTCTTAACAATTCTTAACGAAAAACTCGTGCGGAGTTGAGTCATCGGCTACATGCCGATGGCAACGATCTGCGGTTGTCAGGAAGGTGCGAAAAAATGGACATTCAGCGACGTCAGGGCGTGGTTAGCTTTTTTCCCGCCCGCCTGCTGGCGGGTTGCTTCACGTTAGTGCTGCTGGGAGCCGCTGGTTGTGGTCGCAGCCCGTCAGACGTTCCTCAGGTGACGCTCCATAAGGTCACAGGTACGGTCACTCTGGATGGCAAACCCATTGCCGGGGCGCGTCTGGCTCTGCACGCCATTCAGGGGGCGAAGGCCGACGATATCACGCCCACAGGCGTCACCGATGACAACGGCCAGTTTCAGATTTCCACGTATCAGCCAATGGACGGTGCACCGGAGGGATCTTATTCGGTGACGGTGTCATGGACTGAGGTGTTGTCGGGTGGCAGCGACCCTGAATATGGACCTGAGCGACTGCCGGTGCGCTATCAGGACCCCGACAAATCAGGGCTGGTCATCGCGTCCAGTGAAGACCTTCAGGATCCCGTAGTCCTGGAACTCACGGGTAAGTAACAGGCTTGAAATAGTTGTCCGGCAGTGAATTGACAGCGGTTTGTCGATGGTCGACAGGCTGCACTGGATCTTACTTGTGGCCCGGCAATCGCAGGGCGGATGTGTTTCAGAATGTTTAAGGAGCGTTTCAGATGCTGAGGACGGGTTCCGGAAGAAAGCAGCGTGGCTTCACGCTTATCGAACTGCTGGTCGTGATCGCGATCATTGCAATCCTGGTCGCGCTGCTGCTGCCTGCTGTTCAGCAGGCCCGCGAAGCGGCCCGCAGAACTCAGTGCAAGAACAATCTCAAGCAGATCGGGCTCGCACTGCACAACTATGAAAGCACCTTCAACATGTTCCCGCCCAGCCGGATCAATCTGAACAATCCCACATTCCAGGTCACCTGGAATACAATGGTTCTGCCCTACCTCGAACAGGCCAACATGTACGCTCGGTACAACTTCAACCGCAACTGGTTTGACCCGATCAACGACCCCATCACCATCACCCAGCTGCCAGCGTTCGTCTGCCCCTCGACCCCGGGCAGCCGGCCACTCCCCACCTCCGCACTTTACTCAGCAATCACCGGAGGTGCCCGTACCGATACTCCGATCTGGGGCTACAACGATTACGGCTCCGTCAATGCTGTCCGCAACGCCTTCATCGTCATGGCCGGCCTTCCCTCGATCAACACCAAGGACGCCATGGGCGCCATGGGGCGCGGTCCGGGCGGCACACGCATTCGTGACATTACTGACGGCACGTCCAATACCATGCTTATCGCAGAAGACGCCGGACGCCCGCGGCAATACATCGGGCGCAATCCCGGCATCAATCCCCGGGTTGGAAACGACGCTTTCGGAACTCAGTTCACCGCAGACGGCTGGAGCTGGGCGGACATCAACAACGGCTTCAGCGTTGACGGTGCCAACAGTGCCGGACTGCAGAATAATACCAGCGGTTCAGGCAACACAACCATCGTCGGCCGCTGCACCATGAACTGCACCAACGACAGCGAAATGTATTCCTTCCACACCGGCGGTGTACAAACCGTCATGGCTGACGGCTCCGTGCGGTTCCTCTCTGAGAATATGTCCGCGCAGACTCTGGTCGGCATCATCACGCTGAATGGCGGTGAAATTGTCGGTGACTTCTGATGCTGACTGAGTGACTTCATGAGTTTCCCGGGAGCAGACCAGCCCGACCGTGCCCCCCCCCGCCGGTCGGGCTTTTATTTCAGGCTACCTTGTCCACTGGAATCAGCCTGGGAATCGCAATCCGCAGCCCCACCACTTCCCCCACCGTTCGCCGCAGCTGCGCGAAGTCCAGCTTCAGGAACGCATACAGCCTCTCCGGCGGTCGCTGCCCCAGATAATCCCTTG
>CAZLOQ010000056.1:0-18697 GCA_964561125.1 uncultured Chitinophaga sp.
GTGCGGGATTTGTCTGGCGAGAAGATTGAATATGGGCAAACAGGGGGCGAATGCCGGCGGATTCCCGGGCCGCAGTGGTTCAGTTCCGCCCTGAGCCGTCCGGGCTGTTTTGCCGTGCCCGCGCCTGCTGGCCTTGCTCACAGCGATGCTGCGTGTATGGAAACGGGAGCGATCGGCAGACGGACTGCCGCACGATGGATTCACAAACTGCATCCCATTTTCGGCGCAGCTCGTTAAAATCCGGGCGTTGTCATTGTCTGCCACAATCTGCGGATCACTCCCATGCCTTCTCGCGCTGTTATCCCGGCACTGCTGTTAAGCCTGCTTCATTTCGCATTCCCGCTGGTCGCCGACGACTGGCCGCAGTGGGGTGGCCCGGAGCGGGACTGTGTCTGGCGCGAAACTGGTATTGTGAAGCAGTTCTCCACCACGGAACTGCTCCCGCGAGTCTGGTCGGTTCCCATCGCCGAAGGCTACTCCGGTCCTGCCGTTGCCGACGGGCGCGTCTGGATCACGGACCGAGTGCCAGCGGAAGGTCTTGAACGCATTCTCTGCTTTGACGCTGAAACCGGGAAAGAGATCTGGAAGCATGCACATCCCGTTCGCTACACCGTCAGCTATCCTGCGGGCCCGCGAACAACTCCTGTGATTCATGACGGACTGTGCTACACGATCGGCGCGGAGGGGCACATGTTCTGCTTCGACGCGGCCACAGGCGATGTCCGCTGGTCATACGAATTTCCCAAAGACTTCGGCACAAAGCTGCCGACCTGGGGTATGGCCGCATCACCGCTCATTGACGGCGATAAACTGATCACGCTCACAGGCGGCACCGAGAATCGTCTGGTGATCTGTTTTGATCGCCGCACCGGGAAAGAAATCTGGCGTTCACTTGCGGATGCTCAGGTTGGCTACTGCCCACCGGTCATCTTCAATTTTGGTGGTCGCCGGCAGCTCATCATCTGGCATCCTTCCGCCGTCTCTTCGCTTGACCCGGAAACCGGAATGCTCATCTGGGAACATCCGTGGGACATCAAATACGGACTCACCGTCCCCACACCCCGAAAACTCAACGACCAGCTGTTCCTCACTGCCTTCTACGACGGCCCGCTGATGCTTAAGGTCACTGCGGATTCCGCATCTGTCGTCTGGAAGGGCCGCAGCAGCAGCGAAATTGAGACTGACGGTCTGCATTCCATTATGCCTGCACCGATTGTCAACGCAGATTTCATTTTTGGTGTCTGCAGCTACGGCCAGCTGCGGTGCCTGAATACCAGCGACGGCAGCCGTCGCTGGGAAACGCTGCAGGCCACCGGAAGCGGCCGTTGGTGGAATGCCTTTCTGGTTCCCAACGGGGATCGAGTTTTTCTGCACAACGAGCAGGGGGAGCTGATCATTGCGAAGCTGGATGGGGACGGCTACAGCGAAATCAGCCGTGCCAAACTGGTTGAACCGACGCGCCCGGTGCAGCGCCGCATGACCATCTGGTCACATCCCGCGTTCGCGATGAAGAGCGTGTTTGCACGGAACGACCGGGAGCTGGTGCGCGTCAATCTGGCGGAATAAGCCGGACATCGTCCTCCGCCGGGCCGGACGCAGAAGTTCTGACTGAACAGTCCCGCATTTGCCCCCCTAAGGCATTCAGGCAACGGAAGAACCCTCACCTCCGGCGGACCCGAAATTCTGTTTTCGACCAGACCTGAAGCAGGAGCGGCAGTTATTGCCGGCTGGCTGTCCGAGGAATGGGTCGGCAGTGCGGTCCGGAGGCTGGTGAACCGTTCTTAACAATTCGGTCAGGAGCGGTGGTAACGATTCTGTCGATTTTCGGCCAGTGAATTCATGAAGAATTCATGAAACGCAGTCACTCCGCCTTAAGTCACTCAATCAACTGCCACCACCATGACCATAACCATAACCATGCGAATCCTGTTTCTGCTGCTGCAGACAATGTGCAGCTTCCAGGTATCGCAGGGGTTCGTGGAGGAGCCGTTTGTGTCTGTGGCGACGCCTGCAGCCACGGATCGGTTCGAGTCCAGTTTACAGGAGCTGGAGCAGCGGTTGCGGCTTCTTGAAGAGGAGTCTTCCGCTGCACTCGCAGCGTTAAGTCAGGAATCTGCGAAGGCGGCGGAGACAGCCGGTGCGGCGGAGACCAAAAAAGCGGATCCTCCGAAGGAAAAAAAGTGGTTCGAGAAGTACACGATTCGCGGCTATGCGCAGCTCAGGGCGAACGATGTGCTGGACAGTGACGGAGTGGCGGGCGCTCAGGCCGTTGGGGACAGTTCGATCGGTGATCGCCAGTCCTTCATTCTGCGGCGGGTGCGAATGATTATTCAGGGGGATGTGTCGGAGCACGTGTCGTTGTATTTCCAGCCGGATTTTGCTGCTGCGGTGCCTGGCAGCCCGGACGCCAATCAGTTCGCGCAGATCCGTGACATGTATGCGGATGTGCATCTGGACGATCAGAAGGAACTGCGGTTTCGGATCGGGCAGTCGAAGGTTCCGTACGGCTGGGAGAATCTGCAGTCCAGCTCCAATCGCCTGCCGCTTGACCGGAATGACGCGCTCAACAGCAGTTTCAGGAATGAGCGGGATCTGGGCATCTTCTTTTACTGGACGCCGCTGGAGGTGCAGGAGTTTTTCAAGTATGTGAATGATGAAGGGCTGAAGGGATCAGGCAATTACGGACTGCTTGGAGTGGGGGTCTGCAATGGCCAGGGGGGATCGTTGCGGGAGCAGAATGACAACCTGTGCACGGTTGCGCGGGTGACGA
Organism: uncultured Chitinophaga sp.; assembly: GCA_964561125.1. Classification (GTDB taxonomy): domain Bacteria; phylum Planctomycetota; class Planctomycetia; order Planctomycetales; family Planctomycetaceae; genus SXXK01. The sequence continues at coordinate 2,771 of CAZLOQ010000056.1, forward strand.
TTCCGTTTGAGTACGGCAGTGGGCGACACGCTGAGATCGGCATGCAGGGTTACATCGGGCGATATGGAGTGCTTTCCAGTCCGATCAGTCCGCTGGGGGTTGGAGCGGCCGTCCGTCCGTCCGGAACGATTGAGGGCAATGGCATCACGTCGCTCAGAGATGAGCGTCTGGCGTGGACGTTCATTGCTTATCCGGAGCCGATCGGTTTTCAGGCGGAATGGAACATTGGCCGCGGTCCGGCACTGAATGCTGCTCAGACCGCGGTGGAAGTTGACTCGCTCACCGGCGGCTACGCGATGCTGATGGCCCGCAAAAAACTCACCAAAGGAGAACTGCTGCCCTTCGTACGCTGGAACTATTTCACGGGGGGCTACAAAACGGAACGCAACGCCCCTGACGTGGATATCCGCGAATGGGAGCTGGGTTTGGAGTGGCAGTTTTCCAAAAGTCTGGAACTGGTCTCCATGTACACCATCACAGACCGCACCAACACCACAGCCATCAGCTCCGCGAACACTCGATCCTATCAGCAGTTCGAAGGTCAGCTGCTGCGTTTTCAGCTGCAGGTGACCTGGTAATCAGCGACGGACTGTCGGGGGGGGGGCGGGGGCAATTCAGATTCTCAGCAGTCCGCGAAAGCCGCGGGATGCAAAGTAAGATTCCGCTCCGTTATGAAAGACGAACACGCAGTCATAGCGGCGTTCACAGAAGAGTGCTCCACCACGCTGGCGAACAGCGGGCGGTGTAGTGACCCAGCTGGATGTTTTGAGATCGAAGCCACCCAGCTGCTGCAGTCGGCGATACTGCTCTGCAGACAGCAGTTCAATTCCCAGCTCATCTGCCATTTCCAAAGCACTGGACGCTGGTTTCGACTGTCGGCGGGATTCCAGTGCAGCGCGGTCATAGCACAGGCTGCGACGCGCTGCCGGGCTCTCTGCTGAACAGTCCACAAAGCAGATTTCTCCGGATGGCAGTCCGAGATCAACAACATCCGGCTCACCCCCGGTTTCTTCCATGCGGCTGAGTGACCAGAGCTTTGCGGGACTGCGGATCAGCCGGTCGTGCACATCGCTCCAGAGCATTCCGGTATGCCGCTGCGGGAACTGGTGAAAGCGAGCTTCCAGTTGCTGCAGGAGTCTGCTGCTGACTGCAGAGGTCAGACGGTGTCTGGCAGGCATGTTCAGGCCTTCGGCTTATTCGTCGGCATCTTCCGTGTGATAGGAGAGCAGGCTGACCACCGGGACGGGTGCCAGTCGAGCGCGGCCGTTGAGGAATGTGAGTTCGATGACAAAGGCGGCGCCGGCGATTTCGGCCTGCTGGAGTCGGGCCAGTTTGAGGCAGGCTTCGATTGTTCCGCCTGTTGCCAGCAGGTCATCCACGAGCAGGACGCGATCATTGGCTTCGATGGCATCGGTGTGAATTTCGAGCGAATCCGAGCCGTATTCGAGGTCGTAGCTGAAGCGTTCGGTCTTCCACGGCAGTTTGCCGGGCTTGCGAACCGGTACGAAACCTGCGTTCAGTTCCAGTGCAAGCGGAGCGCCAAAAACAAATCCACGAGCTTCTGCGGCGACGACTTTGGTGATGCCGGAATCGCGCCAGGGATCTGCGAGGAGTTGAATTGTTTCCTTCATGGCTGCCGGGCTGGCCAGAATCGGCGTGATGTCACGAAACATGATGCCCGGTTTGGGAAAATCGGGGATCGCACGGACGCAGGATCGCAGGTTCATGTGGAGCCTTCCAGGGGAGTTGCGGGCAACAAACTGGTGGCTGCGGATGATTGCAGCGATCGGAGGATCGCACAAGGGCGGTTATTGGGGAACGGAGCGGAGGATGCGGTCACCGGGGTGGAGTCCGGCGAGGACGTGCACCTGATCCTCGTGAACCTCGCCGGTCTGGATGCCGAGGGCCGTTGTGAGCTGCGGCTGTGCGGGGTTCTGGAGGAAAACGCAGGGACCGTCATTGCCACGCTGGATGGCCGACCGTGGAATCACAATCGCATCCCGGTGGTCGGCGAGTGAAAAGGTAACGGTGACATCCAGCCGCGCATGCAGGTGCTGGTGTTGTTCAGCAGATGGCTGCAGCAGCGCGTCGGCCCAGTATTCGGCGATTTCGATCCCGTTTATCCGACGAATGCGGGGCATGCTGGCGATGCGTTCGATGGTTGCCGGAACCACCTCCTGGTCGCGGCCCGGCAGACTGACTTCGACTGACTGTCCCACGGATACGCGTGACAGGAGTGTTTCGTTGACGGGGAAGGACACCTTGAGTTGTGATTCGTCGGGGATTTCGAAAATGGGTTGAGAGAAGTAGACGGAACGGCCTTCCTCGATGGAGCGAATCCCGCGGCTGCGGGCATACCAGCTGTTGGCATGAATCAGCCGGCCGGACGCTGGGGCTTTGAGTGTTGAGGCGGCGATGCTTTCCCGGGCTGTGCGGGCATAGCGTTCGTAAATGTCCAGCCGTCGCTGGTCGGCAAGCATGGCCATGCGGGCGCGGGTTTCTGAGAGTGAGTTGGCGAGGTCGGTGCGGGCGAGATTGAGTTCGAGCATTTCGACACGGTGTTCGAGCTGCCGACGCGTCCGCGGAATGGAGAATTTTTCCAGCAGCTGCTGCTGGGCTGCCTGTCTGCGGAGTTGTTCGGTTCGTGTGGTGACCAGCAGCTGAGAAGTGGCGACTTCGGCCTGAGTGGCCAGCCCGAGCATCCACAGGCGGCTGAGAAAATCGCGGTTGTCGGAGGCGGTTTCAGCCTGCGTTTCGCTGACGGCAATTTCGCTTTCCAGACGATCCAGCTGAGCGGGAAAGGTGCCTTCGAGCGTTTCGGCAAGCTCCATTTGGGCGTTTTGGAGCGCGAAGCGAGCGTCTGACAGCCGTCGCTCTGCTTCGCTACTGTATTTATTGAGACTCCCCATGTATCTGCTGCAGCTGTTGCTGCTGAAGGGAGGCCGTCAGTGCAGCATTGGCGCGGATCAGTGCGATTTCACGGGAGCGCAGAAATTCTTCGATTTGCGATGAATCGAGAATGCAGACGACCTGATCCTTCTGGACGAACGTGCCTTCCGGGAGCAGGCTGAGGATGGGTACCGTCCATTGACAGCCGGATTGAACCACCCGGCTGCCCTGGGCTTCGACGGTTCCCTGGACCTGATGCGGCACACGAAAGCGGGTCGGCTGGACGGTGAAGAATGCCGTCTGCGGCAGGGGTGGTTGCCGCGAAAGAAACCATCCGGTGAAAGCAGCGCCCAAAAGCAGAGCGGCGGGGATAGTCAGTTTGCGAAGAATACGAGCGATGGAGCCCGAAGCGCGTGGGGAAGCTGGTTGAGCCATGAGCGTGCCTCTTGGAGGGACCGTGACGGCATGGCGCGTCAGCGGCGGAGGATTTGGAAGGTGCAGGAGGGACCGGGACGTACATCCCGGCGAGTTGCAGGTTGGAGGCACCCGGGAAAGGACACCCGAGGTCGCCGAATCTACCGTATTTTAAGACTCCATCGGCCGCCTCAGTCGGGGAAATCGCGGGGTTTGCGGGAATTCTCGGAAGCAGTTGCAGGCTGTGTTCGTGACAGGAAATTTCAGTAAATCTGCTGTTTTCACACCTGGTAAAATGGGAGGAATTTCCGGGATTTGTGAAATTGCGGAACAACAGCCAGTGCTTCCAGACGGCGAACCCCGCGAATATGGTGCGGTTCGAATGTGGATTCCTGGATGCATCCGCCGAAAAACAGATATCTGAATTCCAGTCTGCGTCAATCGAAGGGAACAGCGTCGTGCAGATGAACAGGCTTCCGGGTGCATTTCTGAAAACGACGGCGCTGGTTCTGCTCACGTTTCTGCTGTCGTCGGCGGACTGTGCAGCGCAGGGACTATTCGGTCAGCGAACGCTGGGCGGGTCGATTGGCAATCGCAGCGAACGCCAGGCGGGTCGCGCGGCGCCTGCAGCGGGCGGAACGGGAGCGGGTCAGTCGGGAACGGCTTCCCAGGCAGCGGTGCCGCAGAGATTTCTGCGTGAGGAGCGTCAGGGTGGTGGGTTTATTGGTCGATCGACGGCGGCAGATGCGGCTGCGGATTTTGTGGGTCGTGAAGGAGCTGCTCAGACTGTTGTCAGTTCCGCAGTGGGGATGACGGAAACGCGACCGCCGGTGAATCGTCCGCGAGTCCTGCGGGGTACCGGGCTGTATCCGGAACGACTCACACTGGCGACCGATATCAGCACAGTAGCCGGTACTGATCGTGTTCGTCAGTCCAGTGCGGTGTCCCGATCGGTCACGGAGTATCTGCAGACCGGCGGAATGTTTGTCGAGGTGTCGCCGGAAGCGAGGTTGGCCACTGTCCGCGGAGCGGTGCGGTCCGTCGAGGATCGGCGAAAGATCGAGCTGCTCCTGCTGCTGGAGCCTGGGGTTGAGTCGGTACGGAATCAGCTGACGATTGATCCGAATGCTCCGCTTCCTGAGCGTAAGCAGCGTGCTGCACCCGGCGATCGGTGACGGGCCGGGGTGTGTCTTCCGGGGTACCAGAGTGTCTTGTCAGAAACTCCGGGCTCACCGGGATCACCAGTGTTTCCCGCTGGGCGGCGCGGTTCCCCGAGTGCTGACCACGACTCGGCCTGGATTCAGAGGATGCACTGGCGGCGAAGTCGGCTGCTTCGTCGGGCTCTGTGAAGTCTCCCGGCCGAGTTTGTTCCTTCGTGAGTCTTCGGGACTTTGCGAGTGACTGGTAGAACGAGACACCGTCACCTGGCCCGGGGAGTACGACATGAGCGGGTGCCGAGGTCAGTTCAGCGCCGTCGGTGCTGACGAACCGCGTGATCAGTGTCAGGTGGGTGAGCTGACCACCGGCGGCATCCCATGGCAGCCAGAAGCTGTATGAATGTCCCAGTCGGGACTGGCTGTAGTGTCGCTGAAGATCTTCGGCGGGGAATACGAACTTGCGATCCGGGCTGCGTTCCTGCATTCCCTGGCTGTCATCCCAGGCATAGATAACCAGCGTGCCCTGGGGCTTCACGGCTTTGTGTTTGTCGGGCCCGTAGAACATGATGCGTCCGCCGACACCACGAGTTGCAGGTTCACCTGACTGATGCAGGACAGTATCTGACCAGACGGGCACCATTTGTCGGGGAGTTTGAAATTCGGGTTCGCGATTCAGCAGCCAGGCTGCGGTGCTGCTGCTGGTGAGCGCACAGCCGGGGAGTCCGCTGAGGACAGCGCAGACGCAGCAAGGCAGGAGGAATCTGCGAGCGAAATGCTGGTGAGGTCGAGAGGTCACGGGGAGCGACGTTTCGGGGTTTGAGTATTGCGAGGGGCAGTTTGGGCGGGGGTGTTCCGCGCCTTCTGCCAGGACAGTCTGCGGATCGGTGATGCCGCATCTTCAGCGGTCTGTGTTTCGATCTTCCATTCCGGGATCACAGCTCTGATGCCTGGCTGAGGAGTGGTCTCTGACTGTTCCGGCGTTTCAGCGGGTGGCGGAGCGGGGGCTCCCGTCTGTGGCACTGCCGGAGCGGGCTGGTTGTCTTTGCCGTACTGGTTGTCTTTGCCGGGCAGAGTCCCGACGCCGGGTGTTTTATCAGGAAAGATCGTCGGAACTTCATCGCCATCGATGCGGCTGCTGATGGGCATCTGCGGGTTCATCCAGTCGAAGATATCAGAGGAGATCCATGACATCCGGGACATTTCCATTTGTTTGAGCAGTTCAGCTTCTTCGGGTCCGCGAACGACGTGTGGTGTGAGGATAATCAGCAGCTCGCGGCGATTATTTGATCCGGAGTCATAGCGAAACAGATGCCCGAGCACAGGGATATCGCTGAGGAACGGAACGCGACGTGACACCGTGCGATTGTCGGTGGTGATCAGTCCGCCGATCACGATGGTTTGTCCGCTTGCGGCGCTGACGGTTGTCTGAGCGGTGGTGATGTTGACTCGCGGCGCCCGAATTACTTCACCCTGACTGGACACCGAAACCGGAATCCCTTCGATTTCCGGCCCCACATCTGATTTCTCGGCATCGATCTCCATGACAACCATGCCTTCCGGGCTGATGCGTGGAGTGACTCCAAGGATGAGTCCGACATTTTCGAGGGCCACGCTGTTGACCTGTCCGACCTGATTAATGGAGGTCCCGGTGATTCGGGGCACTCGCTCGCCCACCTGAATGAAGGCCGGCTGATTATCAAGCGTCATGATCTGCGGGCGGCTTAAGATTTCCATGGTGCGTGACTGATTCATGGCGCGCAGCAGCACGCTGATGTTTTCGCTGCTGGCGGAGAGGACCAGCCCGCCATACTCGGTTTCGCTGTTGGTGCGTCCGAGGCTGAAGTGTGAGAGGGCCTGGCCACCGACCTTGCCGGCACCGGCCATGGATGCTGCCGAGCCGGAATTGCCGAGCTGCTGATTATTGAAGTTAAACCCGGGCCGCATTTCCGCAGTGGCCGGCGCCACAACGCTCCCAAGTACGCTCCGGTCGAACAGCAGCGAATCCTGCAGGCCCAGTTCGACCCCGAATTCCTGAAGATTGTCGAGCTCAACTTCCGCAAGGATCACCTGAATCATCACCTGCGGAGGCTGTGCATCAAGTCCTTCCACCAGCTCCAGAATCTGATCAAAATAGCGCGGAGTTGCACTGATAATCAGGGCATTGCCGACCGGTTCCGGAACCACAACGACCTCAGATTCAATCTGAGCAAAAGGGTTCTGTCGGCCGGGTGCGGCGAGGGTAACCGTGCGTTCGCTTCGCAGGAAATTATTGACGGCATTGGCCACGTCGAGAGCGGGGGAATTCTTCAGACGCAGGACCTTATTGATGCGTTCCTGGGTACCTGCTTCATCAAGTCTGAGCAGGAGCACTTCGATGATCTTCAGATCGCCGGAACTCCCGGTGGCGATGATGCTGTTTGTGCGGATGTCGACTGAAAACCTCACGGGTACAAGAGCCGTTTCGCCCTCTGCTGAGGCCAGCTGGGGCACGGTGGAAACGCCGGCTTCAGGAAACAGCGATCGCAGCACCTGCACGAGTTCACTCGCGTCCCCGTTGGTGACCTGGAAGACCTTAATCTGTGCAGCGGCTGCCGGTGTTTCATCAAGCTGCTGAATCAGCTCCTCAATCAGATCCAGACTTGCCGGGGGCCCTGTGAGGAACAGGCGATTGGTTCGGGCATCGGCCGTAATGCGGACATCTTCGAGCATTCCGGAAGCGACGAGCTGACTGCCGTCCGGCCGGGTCAGGAGGATTTCGAGGGCGGCATTGCGAGGTGCAGCGGCAGCACCGCCACCTCCTCCGCCACCACGGGCTGCCAGCAGTGCAGCGTTGATCGTCGTCGATACGTCGGCTGCAAGTGAATTCTTCAGGACAACAATGCGGATCTGATTGACGGATTCGCCGCCTTCGACATCCAGCTGCTGAATCAGCAGACGAACTTCCGCAAGGTCCCGTGGTGCGGCGTTGACGAGCAGTGAGTTGGTGCGGTTGTCCGCGGTCACTCGAACATCCGCTCCCAGTCCGCCCCGGTTATCAAGAAACTCGGTAATGGTGGATTCAACAACTGAGGCGGCTGCGTGTTTGAGGCGGAAGACCTGCAGCTGCGTTTCGGGGGCGACTGCTTCATCAAGTCTGAGGGCGAGCGTTCTGGCGGCTTTGACGGCTTCGCCCCAGCCGACCAGCAGCAGCGCATTGGGTTTGACGAGGGGAGTGAGAACCACGCGGCCCTGGAGCGGTCCTGTGAGATCCTGCAGCACATCGTCGATGAGTTCATTGAGGTTCTCACCGCGGACATGCTGCAGATAGACAATCTCGATCTCGGGGGTTGTTTCGGTACTCAGGCGTTCGATTTCCTGGATGATGCGTGAGAGTTCTTCGACGTCGGGATCCCGCCCGCGGAGGATCATCACATCCAGATCCGGGAGAGCTTCGACTTCAACATCTCCTGAAGGTCGCCGCAGGGAGGGACGGTTGGCTGGTTCATCTGTTCCGGATTCGGCCTCGGGCGGGTCGACTGATGCGGGAGCGGCTGCCGGGTCCTGTCGGGAAAACGAAGCCATGTGAAGTGGTCGGCGCCCCCGGCGACTGCTCCCCTGATCCGGCATTCGGGAGTCATTCTGTGTGTCGCCGGACGGATCAACTCGTGGCTGTGCAGTTGCTTTGCGTGTGCTCTGATCCGGTGGCTGCTGTTGTGTGGCGGCCTGCTGCCACAGCTGCACTGCGCGGCGGACGACATCCGGCTCCATGCGGGCGAGATTGACGAAGTGAATGGTATCGGAGACTTCGGAGTTTCCGGCGGCATCGAGCTGGGAGAGGAGTCGACTGAGCTGTTCGCTGAGTTGCGGGTCCCCGGAGATGGTGACGGAATTGTTTCGGGGTGACATCAGCAGGCTGGCGCGGCGATTGCGGCTGTGCTGCAGCACCAGTTGGCTGCCGACCTGCTGCAGTTGATCGCCGAGAATGGCGGAGAGTGAGTCGGCGATTTCGTCGGTGGTGAGTGCCTGCAGCACGATGGTGCGTGTGGAAGTTCCGGCGGCGCGGCGCGTGGCGAGTGCCGGTGAAGGTGAAGGTTCTGCAGAATCGGGCTGCGAGGCAGACGTCCGGAGTGCGGATTTTTTCTGCGTTGACGTCAGGGGCGATGGCCGGGTGTTGCTGTCGTCGGCATTCAGCTGCAGCAGCAGTTGTGTGGCGAGAGCGTGGAGCTGTGGTGGTCCGGAGATCTGCAGTTCGTGATGTTCTTCATCAGCGATGACGGAGGCCCCGGCAGCCGCGGGGCCGGCGAGTTCCAGCAGCATTCTGCGGGCTTCTGCGGCGCGTCCGGGGGCAACGGCGTGGGTCTGTCTGCGGGGTCGAGTGTCTTCCTGAGCTGCGCAAAGCCGGGCGGGCGGCAAAACGGTGGCGACCAGCCAGAGCAGCAGCAGTGGCAGCCAGTGCAGACGGAAGGACGGCATTGAGTGTATTCCGAATCGCGGCGGGAAACGTACTGAGAGGAGCTCGGGGCGATCGAGCGCGGGCAGGCTTTGGAGCCTAGCCCATGGACCGTCAGCCGGGCTAGTCGAGGCACAGCGTTCGCCCGGCTATTCGCGTTTCTCCGGGGTGCGCCGGGGGGCCGAAGGTGCAGAAACCTGCCGATTTCCCGAAACTGATCGGCAAACTTGAGCGGATGCAGCGGCAGGGCGGCAGAATCTGCGATCCGTGTTCAGACAGTGAATGTCCCCGGTCCCGTGCATGCTGCTGTGGAATTCGTAAGAATCGGACCTTTGGTTTCGTGGAAATCCGCCGGGCACCGGAATTGTCTGGCATTCAGTGTCCACCCAGTTAAAATACCGGCTTCCGCGAACTTCCCGCCCCATCTTCCCACCTGAATTCTCTGCACCAAAGAAGCGTACGCATGCAATTCTCCTCTTCTGCGTGGCTTGTGTCGAAGAGTGTCCTGTTGGCTGCTGCGTGCTTCACCAACTGTGCAGCTGCGGTGCAGCAGCCCGTGACGCCGTCCGTGCCCGCAGCAGCGGCTGGTGCTGCAGCATCACCGACGGCAGTGGATTTTGCCAGACTTGCCGATCCGGGAATTGCAGCCGCATTGAATTTGTCCGCCGAGCAGGCCGGTCAGATGCGACTGCTGCTTGAACAGCGTCAGGCTGCCCTCACGGCGGCCACCGACGATGCAGCCCGGGCGGCCGCCCTGCAGGGCTCCGATACGGCGTTCCGCAGCCTGTTGACAGACGACCAGCAGCGACTGTTTGCGGCCCTGTTCAGTGAAAAGCAGCTGCGTTTCAACTTCCGTGCCCAGAAGTGGCCTGAAGTGCTGGACTGGGTGGCCCGCGAAGCCGACCTGTCTCTCGTCATGGAGACACCGCCTCCGGGCGTCTTCAGCTACTCAGATTCAAAAGACTACACAACCACAGCGGCGATTGACCTGCTCAATGGCTGGCTGCTGACGAAAGGCTTTACACTCGTTCGCCGCGAACGGATGCTCATGTGTCTCGACCTGAAAGCGGGCCTGCCCGAAGGCGCTATTCCGCGAATCAGCCCGGCTGAACTGGCCACTCGCGGACGATTTGAATTCGTCACGGTGCTGTTTCCGCTGGAGAACCGTCTGCCGGAGACCGTTGTAACCGAGGTTCAGCCGTTGCTGGGAACCTACGGAAAGGTCAAGCCTCTGCCGCAGACATCTCAGCTCATGGTGTCCGACACAGTGGCCAATCTGCGACTCCTCGAAACTGTGCTCAGCCGGATCCCAGCATCGGCAGCAGCGGCCAGCGGTCCTCCGGAACTGATTGTCTATCCGCTCAATCACGCCAACCCCGAGCAGGCTGCTGCAGTGCTGAAGCAGATCGTGGCAGGCACTGTGGTGGCGGATGCGAAGGCCCGGCAGATTTCCGTCAATGCGGTTCCCTTCGAACAGGCAAAGGTACGCACAATTCTGCAGCAACTTGAGGACAATCAGGGGCCGGACCAGCAGCCGCAGCTGAAACTTTACCCGGCCTCTGTAGCCGATCCCGATCAGTTTCTGGCGACACTCAAACTGATCGCTCCGGACGCTCAGTTCCGCATCGATCAGGGTTCCGGTCGCCTCGTGGTGTGGGCGTCTGCTGCTGACCAGCAGAAGGTCAGCGATTCCCTCCAGCAACTGCTGGCTGAACAGCCGCAGGGCGGCTTGCGGACCGTGGTCAGCTACTCGCTGCAGCATGTGGAGCCGACCGCAATCCTGACGATCCTCTCCAGCCTGACTCCTGCGGCCAAAGTCACACTCAACTCCAGTGGCCGCGGGGTCGTGGTGTACGGCACCGCTGCTGACCAGCAGTCTGTGCGGCAGCTCATTGAACAACTGGATACTCAGGCTGGAAATGTGCTGGCCGACCGGACTCTGCAGGTGTACCCCGTGACCCCCGCACAGTCGTCTCAGGCCGTGACGCTGTTGTCAACGACTGTTCCCAGGGCCCAGGTAGTGCCGGACCCCACGGGTGAGCGTTTGCTGGTGATGGCTGCTGCGGCCGAGCACGAGCAGATTGGGTTGCTGCTGAAGTCACTCGAAGGGCAGCCGGCGGAAAGGTTGTTTCGGATTCAGAAGGTGGACGGCCTGGATGTCGCCAGCGCCGCGCAACTGCTGGCGGTTCAGGTTCCGAAAGCCACAGTGACGGTGGACGCGGTGAACCGTCGCCTGCTGGTAACCGCGACCGAGTCGGATCAGCAACGGGTGCAGACGCTCCTGCAGGAACTCCAGCTGCCTGAAGCGGAGCGTCAGCGGACTCTGAAAAGTCATCCCCTGCCTTCCGGTTTGAGTGCGGCCATGGCGGTGGCGACGCTGACTCCGCTGGCCCCCGGGGCCACGCTCACTGCAGACGAGCCGGGCCGGCGACTGCTCGCCACAGCAACGCAGCGCGAACATCAGCTGGTGCAGGAAGTCCTGCAGCAGCTGGCCCCCACCGACACGGCGCCGGAACTGGAACTGCAGGTGTATTCTTTGAAGGGCAGCACCCCCGCAGCCGTCCTGCAGGTGCTGCAGCCGCTCGTTGATGCCTCTGTGCAGCTCACGGCCGACGCAGGTGGTCGACAGCTGTTCGTCCGCGCGAGTGCTCAGAAACAGCAGGAGATCAGCCGGATGCTGCAGCAGATTACAGAAGGGCTCAGCGGCCCCGGCCGCGAAGCCCGAACCTACTTCGTCGGTGCTCCCAATGCCGATGAGGCTCAGGAAGCACTCCAGGCAATGTATCCCGACGCAAGGTTGTTCATCGACGCGGACCGCAAACTGCTCATCGCCACAGCCACTCCGGAACAACACCTCACGATTCAGAAAATTACAGACGAACTGAAGGGCAGGGGACTTGAGGGTCCTGTGGCCCAGCCACAGATCTACGAGCTGAAGAATGCCGGGGCGGTGGATGTACAGACGCTGCTGCAGTCCCTGTATACTCGCTTCGACGGGATCCGGATCACCGGCGACAGTCGCACCGGGCGTCTGGTGGTTGTCGCCAAAGAAGACCAGCATGCCGAGATTCGCGCTTTGGTTGACCGGCTGGATCAGGCTCCTGCCGCAGCAGAACCCAAAGAACTGGCAGTTTTCCGACTGGGAACTATGGATGGACTGGCTGCCCAGCAGGCACTCCAGGCAGTACTGCCGAATACAGTGACCGTCACAGCTGACCGCATCGGCAGGCAGCTCTTCGTTGCTGCAGCTGCAGGAGAGATGGCGAACGTGCGGGACAAAGTCGGGCAGCTGCTGGGAAAGCCCGGCAGCGACGGCGGTCTGGATACCCGCAGCTACTGGCTGCGGCCCTATGAAGCGGACGAGGCTCAGGAAGTACTGGAAAAGCTCTATCCCGACGCTGTATTTGTGACAGACACATCCCAGGAAGTGCTCGTGGCGACGGCGACGGCAGAGCAGCACCAGACAGTGGAACGTGTGGTACAGCAGATGATGGTGCGAAAGGCCGCCGGAGCAACACCGGAGCCACGCACGTATCGCCTGCGAAATTCTGACGGTGCAGCCCTTTCGCTGGCCCTGCAGTCGCTCTTCAGTCGCACCGACAATGTCCGTATTTCCGTTGATGACCAGGCGCGGGCGCTCATTGCAGTGGCACGGCCTGAGCAGCATGCGATCATCGGAAAACTGGTTTCAGAGCTGGAACCTCCGGCCGCCGCCGAACCACGCCAGGTTGAGGTGTATGCACTGCCGGGCGTCAACGGAGAAACGGCCCGGAGCGTTGCCCTCGACGTGCTGCAGTCGCTCGATCCCGCAGCAATGATCTCCTGGGAAAAAACAACTCAACAACTGGTGATTTCCACAACGGTCGCCGGACAGCTGGCGGTGAAGAGTGTGGTGGAACGGCTCCAGCAGAGTGATTCAAAGGAAGTCGACGTGATCCCGCTCCGCGTCCTGAGTGCAGACGCTGCCCAGAATGCAATCGAAAGCCTGTATGGCGATCGGTTCGCGAAGAGCGGCGATTATCCGACCATTCAGGCTGACGAGGATTCCCGGCAACTGCTCCTGCGGGGCACAAAGAAACAGCTGCAGGATATCCGGCTCCTGCTGCAGAAAATGGGCGAACCCGGAGTGATCCAGGAAGCTGCAGGCGGCGCGGCGGGAACTGGTGGTTCAACCGGACAGACAAATGTCCGCGTCATTCCCCTGAACGGGGATCCTGAGACCGCTGTGCGTCAAATCCAGGACCTTTGGCCACGGATTCGCCGCAATCCGCTGCGTGTCATGCAGCCACCCGGCCAGGGGAATCCTTCACAGCAGCCGCAGGGGCAGGGTCCATCGGATTCACAATGTGACCCGCCCGCTGAGACGGTGGGGAACGGGACGGCGGAAAATGAGACGGGCGGCGAAGCCCCGGACGTCACGGCTGCGACGGATGTCCAGGAACCCGCATCAGCGGCGGCAGCCGGGCTGACTGGAGGGGATGAACTGCCTGCTGTTGTGGTCATTCCGGGGGCAGATCGGATTACGATTGCGTCGGAGGACAGAGCTGCCCTCGACCAGCTGGAGTTGCTTCTGCGTACCGCTTTTTCACGAAACGTCAGTCAGCGGAATCGGGATTTTTCGGTCTACCAGCTGCGCAATGCGGGTGCGGAGGACGTGTCAGAGACACTGCAGTCGGTCTACACCAGTCGGGCTGGATTACTGGCCTTCGGTTCCGTGGTTATCGTACCGGAGACGCGATTAAACGCGTTGATTGTGTATGGAGCGAGGACGGACCGGGATCGCATCGAGCAGTTGCTGGAGATCCTTGACACGGAAAAGCTTCCGGACTCGGGACGTGTGTTTCGGACTGAGGTGATTGAGGTGCGACATGCAGATGCGAACGATATTGAGGACGTAATTCAGGGGGTTTACCGGACAGAGCTGAGTGCGGGAGGCAGCCGGCGGGCCATTGACATTCCTGCGGGGATTGACAGTTCGGTAGCCAGCGTGCTTCGGCAGATTAACGCGCAGTCTTCCTCCCCGCTGCTCACGGTTGAGGCGCAGCGGGAGACCAATTCTCTGGTGCTGAAAGCTCCGCAGAACCTGATTGAGGAGATTTCCGAGTTGATTGCTCAGCTGGATGAGAGCGCGAAGACGTCGCGGGCACGGAGTGTGCGACTGCTGCCACTCCAAAAAACGAATTCGCGGCGAGTGATGGAAATTCTCGGTGATGTGATCCAGAAATGAGCTTTGAATCCGGAATTGCGATCTCATCCTTCGTAATTGCCATCTTCGCCCGGTGTTTCCGCACATTCCCCTTGAACCGGCTCGGAGTTTGGGATAAACGGAGGATCTGTAACGCCCTCGGGCAGCACATCTGCTCCCTGGGTCCCGCCTGTACCTCCCGCCTCAAGGTTTTTGCCGGCCCGTTTGGTCTGGCGAAGACTCCCGCCTACCCTGCCATTCACGCAACCGACTGTTACCCAGCCAGGAAAGCGGTGTCTGGCGTTGTCTGGAATCCTCCCAATGAGTTCTCTGATCGAGCGTTCCGCGACGGTTCGCGAAAATCCGCGCCGCCTGCAGTTCAGTCAGCTGGATGAATGCCGTCAGGTGTTTCTGGACGAGGGGCTGCCGGGTGTTTGTCGTGATTTTGGCTTCGCCACAGAGCTCGACGCCCTGAAAGCCATTGCTCAGGCTCTGTATCTGCCGGTGATTGATCTTTCGCGTGAACAGCCACCAGCCGAACTGCTCGCTGACTTCCCGGTGCGTTTGATTCACAAGTACGGCATTTTTCCGGTTTCACGAACCGAACAGTCGCTCAAAATTGTCCTTGCGAATCCTTTTGACGTGCAGGCGGCGGATGCTGTTGCCGAAGCGACGGGGCTGTTCGTCTCGGTCTGCACAGCGCTTCCTTCAGAGGTTGCCGGGCTGATCAAGCTGCATCTTGGCGTGGGTGCTCAGACGCTGGACGGGCTCATGGCCCAGGCGGCAGCAGACGAGGACGTGGAGATTCTGGGCGACCTGTCGACTGAAGACTCTGAAGCGGCTGCAATGGCTCAGCAGGCTTCCGTGGTGCGACTGGTCAATGATATTCTGACGGAAGCGGTCACTGCACGTGCCAGCGACATTCACATGGAAGCCCAGGCTGCGGGAATGAAGATTCGCTATCGCATCGATGGCGTTCTGCAGAACCAGCCTGTCCCCACGGAACTCAATCGCTTTCAGGCAGCGATTCTCAGCCGCCTGAAAATCATGGCCCGGCTGAACATCGCGGAAAAACGCGTTCCGCAGGACGGTCGCATTAAGCTGCGTGTGTCCGGCCGCGAGGTTGACATTCGCGTGTCGATCATTCCGATGCTGCACGGCGAAGGTGTCGTGATGCGGGTGCTTGACAAGGACGCCATGAAATTTTCGCTGTCCGGCGTTGGCATGGAAGAGGACACCTGTACGAAGTTCCGCGAACTGATTCGACTGCCGCACGGAATTGTGCTGGTGACCGGTCCCACGGGTTCGGGCAAGACCACAACGCTTTACAGTTCTCTGGCGGAAATTCGCAGCGAACGCAACAAGATTATCACGACGGAAGATCCGATTGAGTATCAGCTGGAGGGCATCAATCAGATTCAGGTGAACCACAAGGTGGGGCTGACATTTGCAGCCTGCCTGCGCAGCATTCTGCGGCACGACCCGGACGTGGTGCTCGTCGGTGAAATTCGTGACTTTGAAACGGCCGAGAACGCGGTCCAGGCCAGTCTCACGGGACACATGGTCTTCAGTACGCTGCACACCAACGATGCCGCGGGCGCCTTTATGCGTCTTTCGGATATGGGGGTTGAACCCTTTCTGATCAGCAGCACGGTCGAGGGCATAATGGCGCAGCGACTGGTTCGCACGCTGTGTCGTCATTGTCGCCAGCCTTACATGCCATCGGCTGATGAAGTTCCGTCCGATTTTCCGCTGCAGCACTACACGGCCCGCACGCCGATCTATCGTGCGTCCGGGTGCCGTCACTGCCGCAATACCGGGTATTCAGGCCGTCTGGGGATCTACGATAGATC
>CAZLOQ010000056.1:18707-31294 GCA_964561125.1 uncultured Chitinophaga sp.
GGTCACAAACGATGAGATTCGGCAACTGGCAGCGGAAAAACGCGGCACGGCGGAAATCCGCAGGGCAGCGATAGCTGCCGGCATGCGAACTCTGCGTCAGGATGGCTGGCTCAAAGTTTCCCGGGGCGTGACCAGCATCGAAGAAGTGCTGCGGGTCACCAAGGCTGATTAGGCAAGGTTGGAGCGTTCAGCGATGCCAGAGTTTGCCTGGAAAGCTCGAACCATGTCCGGCGAGGACGTCTCCGGTGTGATCACGGCGGATTCGCGTCAGGATGTGCTGGCGCTGCTTGCTCAGCGTGCGCTGAGTCCCCTTTCGGTCACTCAGGCCCGTGCTCCGTTCCTGTCGCTGAAGCTCCAGCGAGGAGTGCGTCCGGATGTTCTTGCCGCCACTCTCACCCAACTCGCTGATCTGCTCACAAACGGCGTGCCGCTCCTGCAGGCCCTCGACCTCCTGTCCCGTCAGGCCAGTCACGAACATCTGCGTACCGTGCTGCAGGACATCCGCTCCAGAATCTCTGACGGCCGTCAGCTGCCTGAGGCCATGGCGGCTCATCGCGATGTCTTCAGTGAGCTGACGCTGTCGATTGTTCGCGCCGGCACAGAGGGCGCGTTTCTGGAAGCGTCCCTGCAGCAGACGGCTGAATTCCTTGAACGCCAGGAAGAGCTGCGGGCGAAGATCCGCGGGGCTATGGCCTATCCGACATTTCTGGCCACCGCAGGTTTCACCGTCACGCTGGTGCTGATTGTGTTTTTCGTTCCCAAATTTTCCGAGCTGTTCGCGCAGCTGGAGCGCGAGGGAACTCTGCCGATGCCCACCATCGTTCTGCTCTGGCTCAGCGATTTTCTTGGCCGATTCGGACTGCTGGTTCTGATGGCACTCGCCGCACTCGTCGCACTCTTCAGGCGCTGGGCCGCCTCCGAACGCGGACGCGAACTGCTCGATCGCACCAAAACCCGCATCCCCGTCTTCGGCCCGATTTCTCTGAACAGCGCCGTGAGTCGCTTCTGCAGAATTCTCGGCACACTGCTCAGAAACGGTGTCCCGATGCTCAAAGCCCTGCAGATCAGCAGTGATTCTTCCGGGAATGTCGTGCTTGCGCGCGCCATCCGCACCTCCGCCGAAAACATCTCCGCCGGTGAACCCCTCTCCACACCGCTCGCACGCTGTGGACTCATCCCGCCCGGAATCATGGCGATGATCAGCATCGCAGAAGAAGCCAACAACCTGGAACGTGTTCTGGGAAATGTTGCAGATGGCATCGACAAGAAAGTCGCCCGACAGCTGGACACCATGGTCCGGCTGATCGAACCGGCTTTGCTCATGGTCATGGGCGGCGCTGTGCTGTTCGTGATCGTCGCGTTGTTGCTGCCGGTGTTTGAAATGAGTACTTCGATGAACTGAATTGAGGAGCTGAACATGAAACAACGGACTCTGACCACTTTGGCCGCTCGACGCGGATTTACCCTGACTGAACTGCTGATTGTGATGGCGATTCTGGTCCTGCTGGTCTCGCTCATCGGCCCGCGACTGCTGGGCAGCAAACAGAAAGCAGACGTCAATTCCGTCAAAACGCAGATCGGTATGTTCCAGGCAGCGCTGGAGCGCTATGCGGTGGACATGAACCGCTTCCCGTCCACCGAAGAAGGACTCGCAGCACTGGTCACCCGCCCGGGATCGCCAGGTTCCGGTGATTCCGCAGGAGGCGACGGCGGCGCATCAGAAGCCGGAAGCAGCAATGCTGCCGGTGATACATGGGACGGCCCCTACCTCAAAACAGAATCGCTCCCGAAGGACCCCTGGGGCAATAATTATGCGTATGAGTTTCCGCCGACGCACAACAAGATCAATCTGCCCGACATCTGGTCCTGGGGCCCCGATGGCCAGGAGAATACCGACGATGACATCGTCAGCTGGAGCGGCGACGGCAGTGGCGGTAACGAAGGCTGATGATCGTCGTCCCCTCCGCAATACAGGTCCAGTCATGCCGCGAACCGGATACTCGCTGATCGAGCTGCTGATTGTGCTGGCGATACTGGCGGCACTCTCGGCTCTGGTACAGCCATCGGTTCGCGGGGTACTGGATAAAAGTCGCCTGACAGCTGCTGCAAAGCAGGTTCAGGCGGCGATTGCCAAGTCACGGGCGCTGGCGATCCGCGAGGGTGCTCCGGTGTGGTTTCGTTTCCAGCCGGGCGGACAGCAGTGGTGGATTGAAAGGGATGCAATCGCCCAGTCTCCTGCAGCTTCCCCGGAAGCTCCGCCGATCAGCATCC
Organism: uncultured Chitinophaga sp.; assembly: GCA_964561125.1. GTDB lineage: Bacteria > Planctomycetota > Planctomycetia > Planctomycetales > Planctomycetaceae > SXXK01. The sequence continues at coordinate 20,979 of CAZLOQ010000056.1, forward strand.
CCGAGACCGCCTCAACGACAGGAGCCACAGCCCCCTCCGGGACCAGCTCTGTCGTGTTACTCAGATCGGGTGAGCTGCCCGAGGGCGTTGTCTTTTCGAGGTCCTCTGCCGACCAGCCCGAACAACTGCGGTTTTCACCGTCAGGCCGCACTACCAGCTGCTCACTCAGACTGACCGGCCAGCGGCAATTGATGACGGAACTGACAATTCGCGGGCTCACCGGATTCGCGCGCACTGCGGCCCCTGTGCGGCTGCAGGAGACGACGGATGACTCGACGGGCAGTCTGGCGACGGAGGCTGACCAGCAGACTGCCGGAACGCTGGCAGCACCGCAGGTGGGGCCATGAAAGGGCAGCCTGCATCTGCAGCGGCCGGCTCGCGGAGACGCCGGGGCTTTTCGCTGCTGGAAGTCATTCTTGCCACCGCAATGCTCATGGGCGCCGCTGTGGTGCTGTCGCGTCTGGCTGGTATGGGACGCGAACAGTCTCAGGCCGCGCGGACGCAGGATGCACTTCAGGGCCTCTGTGAAAGAACACTCAATGAGCTGCTCCTCGGGCTGCGGCCGCTCATCCCTGCCGAAGATCAGCCTCTGCTGCCTCTGGAACCGCCAGCCGGGCAGTCGATCGAGCCGATTGTGGAGACAGCGGCGGGACGATTTGCCGTGCCGGGAGCCCGATCACAGCCAGCAATTCCGGGAACGGCTGGCTCTGTTCCGGTCGCATCTCCCGGTCTCTCAGCAGAGCCCGCTGCGGAATGGCGTTTTTCCATTCGCACGCAGACTCAGCCGGCATTTCCCGGGATGTGGACCCTGACAGTCGAGGTCGCGCAGGGCGACCAGCAACTGCCCCGCAGACGACGCTTCGCACTGACCCGCTGGATCTCCGGACCGCCCCCGGTCGGGGCGTTTGCGGATCCCCGCTGGCAACAGTCGTTCGATGGGCAGTTGCCGGGAAGCGGCGGGTTCAGTCCCGAGGGAGGTCTCCAGTGATGATCCGGCAGCCTGCTGCGAAGTCGGACACGGTGGCCACAAGGAAACAGCGGGCTGCCTACACACTGATCGAACTGTTGATCGCTGCGGTGCTCACAGCATCGTTGATGACAGTCATCTGGGGACTGCTCTCGATGTACAACGGCTGGCTGACGGCCGGGCGCGTGCAGTCTGAAGAACGCCAGCTGCGGCGCAGTCTCAGGGTTCAGCTGCAGGCGGATCTTGAAGCCGTGGCGTTGACGGACAGCGCCCGGGAGACGCGGTTTCTGGAATCAGCGGCAGAAAGCACTTTGGCAGACCAGGAAACGCTCGCCGAGGATGCGGTCGAAGATCCGCTGGTGACAGCGATGGAGCCCAGGCTGGAAGCTGAGGATCTTTCGTCGTGGCTGCAGTCACTGCAGTTGCCCGCTGAACGGCCCGGTGTGCCCCCGGTGTCTCTGCTGGGCACATCAACACTGCTCAGACTTGTGCTTCCGGCTCGCCTCGAAGAAGTCGACAGTCGCACAGCTCAGCCGGGAGTGGCCGCGGTGCAGGATCCGGTGGACGACGTGCCTGCAGGCTCTCAGCTGCAGCTGTCTCAGGATCAGCTGTCTCAGGATCAGCTGTCTCAGGATCAGCCAGCTCAGAATCAGCCGTCTCCCGTACGAATCGTTCTCTGGCAGTTTCGTCCGTGGGGTGCAGGCCTGACTGATGTCACCAGCGCCGAGAACGCTGATACGACGCTCGAGGGGGCGGCTGCTTCACAGCTTCAGCTCCCGCCGTCTGGTCTGACGCGGCAGGAGTGGGACGGAGTGACATTGCTGCAGCTGGCTCGTCAACAGGGCGTCGATAACACCGCGGCACCGCTCAGCATGGAATCCGGGGCAACCTCCGCGGCAACCCTGATGGAGTCTGCGGTCCCGCTGGATCAGGAACACATTCCGGAATCCGTGGCTGTTGAGTTTGCGTACTTTGATGGAAGAACGTGGCAGTCGTCGTGGAACAGTACCGCCCAGGCCGGACTGCCGGTGGCTGTCCGCCTGCGGATGTGGATGGTCTCTTCCGCGGATGCGGAACGGCTGATGAAACCGGCGGAGTCAACGGGGTTATCGGCGCCCTCTGCGGGCAGCTCGGTCCCCGCTGCGGAAGTGGTTTCTCCGGCAGTACAGGCGGACACGGTGGTGCCGCTGCAGCTGGTAGAGACGCTGCTTGTGCTGCAGCCGATTTCCGGTGCGATGCCGGGGCTGACGGATCCTGAGGCTGCGGCTGAGACTGAAACTGGTCTGTCCGGAGGTGTTTTGTGAAGATCAGACGGGTTCGACCTGATTTGCCACCGCGCCGGGGTGTGGTTCTCATTGTGGTGCTGGTGCTGGTTGTGATGCTGTCGCTGGCGGGCTTCGGTTTTCTGGCAGCGATGTCGACGGAGTACGAGGCGGCACGGTTGCATGGTTCGCTGCTGCAGGCCGGACAGACTCTGGCATCGGCCGAATCACAGCTTCTGTGGCTTGCCGATCAGCCTCACCAGCGTCGTCAGATTCTGGGTGGTCTGCACAGCAACCCGGGATTGTTTCAGGGGCGGCCGGTGCAGGCACTTGCGGCGGTGGGATCCGCAGCGGCTGGCGCGGCCGGGATGGAGGAAACCGGAGCGGCTGCAGCGGGGCGATTGCAGTCTGAGGCTCTGGTGGCGGCGGATGACGTCTGGCGGTTCTCTGTCGTTTCTGTGGATCGGTCGCCGGGCGGTCCGCCGGTCCTGCGATTCGGGTTGTCATCAGAATCAGCGAAGCTGCATCTGGGGACTGTGCTGCGCTGGGAACAGACGACAGCGGGGGCAGGCAGACAGGCTCTGCTCAAACTCCCTGGAATGACAGAACTGCTCGCTGATTCCCTGCTGGACTGGATGGACGCCGATGACATTCCGCGACCTCAGGGGGCGGAGTCGGAGTTCTACACAAGTCAGTCACTGCCGCTGCGGCCGGCGAATGCGGTGCCGACGGCCCTGCACGAGCTGCTTGCCGTACGGGGATTCACTGCACAGGGGATGTCTGGAGCGGGCTTTGGCGCGGGGATTTCGACTTCCGGGATTGGGGAGTCGACAGCGGAGCAGCTGAGTTTTCCGGAGGAGGCTGGGGCAATGCCGTCGCCGACCGGACAGGAGCTTATTCCCGAGTCGTTTTCCGGGGACATGACCGAATCCGGAAGCGGGCTGACGATCGGGCAGGTAAGACCATTTGCAGAGCTGCTCACAGTCTGGTCAGCAGAGCGGATGGTGCAGCCGGACGGGACTTTGCGAGTGAATGTGAATCAGGGGGATCCGGGCGCAATTCGCCGTGGTTTGCAGGGACGAATCCCCGAAGCACTTGTGCAGTATCTGCTTCTGGCACGGGTGTACGGGGTGTCGGCGGCAAGTCCTGCGGGAATCACAGAGCAGAGTGCGCTGGAGGTGGCTCTGCCGCCCTCCGCTGCAGCCGTCTATTCTCTGCGATCGCTGGGAGATCTGGTTGATTCGGTGGTGCTGGTCCCGGCTGCCGGAACTCGCCCTGCAGTGCTCGTCCGCAGTCCGCTGCAGTCGGCTCAGCCGGATGCAGATCAGCTGTTTCGACAGTTGCAGGACGCGGCAGCCATGGAGAGTGCAGCGGTGATTTCGGGGCGGATCAGTCTCGAAGAAGCGCCCGAGGAAGTGTTGCGGTGTATCCCGGGTGTTTCGGCAGAGCAGGCTGCGGGACTGGTGGCACAGCGATCGCGACTGCAGCCGTCGGAGCGACGGAGTCTGTTGTGGCCGGTCCGCGCGGGGGTGCTTTCGATTGAACAGTGGCGGTCGATGTTGCCGGAAATCACCGATGTCGGAGATGTGTTTCAGGCGGAACTGATTGTGTTTCGTGCTGTGGGTGGCCCGCTGCTGCGGCGAAAACTCATTCTGGATGCTGCGGCAGGCAGAGCCCGACGGGTATACTGGACGGACATCACGGATTCGAATTTGGAATTTCCACTTAGTCGTCTGCTGCCCGAGGCTGCCGGCAGTGCTCAGGAGACTCTCTGATGGCGCGATTTCTGGCCGTCCGCTGGAACAGTGGCGTACTGCGATTTGTCTGTGCCGACTCAGACCGCAGTGGCCGGCTGACGATTGTCGACGCGGGTCAGCGTGTGCCGACAGATGCTCAGGCGTCGACAGCCGCTGTGGATCTTCTGCGGCAGCTGGTCCGTGAAACAAAATGTGAAAAGCAAAGGCTGTTGATTCTGATCGGTCGCGGGGCGGTTGAGTCGATCACATTTGATGTGCCACCGGCCACAGAGGACGAACTGCCGCTCCTCGTACAGAATCTCGCCGCACAGAAACTGCCGGGCCTGCAGGAAGATTCGTCACTCGACTTTATCGCTTATCCTCCGCGCGTCGACGGCAGCCGCACAGTCAGTGCACTGGCCATCATGGTCGAAGAGCAATCGCAACTGCGACGACTGCGTGAGCAGTGTGGGTGCCGCAGCGTTTCGATTCTGGTCGCGCCCCACCCTCTGCGGGCCTTCGCCGCTGTCTGCAGCGTGTCCTCATCCACCGAGGAACCGCCGGCCGTCTGGGGCAATCAGACTCCGATCGATGTGACTCTGCTGATCGCACGCGGCCACGAACAGGCAGATGTCCTCGCCTGCACCGCCTCGCTGCCATTATTGTGCCCGGGGGGCTGCAGCACGCTGAAGCGGCTGAGTTCCTGATTGCAGAAACTCAACGCACTCTCGTTTCAGTCGGCGGCCACCTCGCTCAGCGCGTCCGCGTCAAACGAATCGTACTCGTCGGTTCCACTGATGAAACGGACGGGCTCACCGAGACTCTCGCAGATCATTACCAGACCAGCGTCGACCACGTGGGCAGTATGGGTCTGGCCGCAGAGCCTCTCCCGGAACTTACCGAAGAGAATCCGCATTCCGCTGACTACGCAGCACTGCTCGGTGCCGTCAGTGAGGCGGCTCGGGGAATCACTCCGGCCGTTGACTTTGCCGCCCCGCGCAGACCACGCCGGGCCGCCTCAGGTCGCAGCCGCTGGCTGGCCGCGACTGCCGCATGCCTGCTGCTCACTGCAGCCGCCGCCGGATACGTCTGGTCACAGTTCGACGAAATCGATCAGGAAAATCAGCGGCTCGCGGAACGTCTGCAGGAACTCAACCAGCTCGTCCGCGACACTGAAGCAAAACGAGCTCTTGTAACCGCCATGTCTGCATGGGAAGAAAATCGCATCAGCTGGCCGGATGAACTGCTGGAACTGACACAGAAAATCCCGCCGCGACCAGGCATTACGCTCCAGCAGTTCAGTGCGGCACCGGCAGGACCGGGACTCAGCGTTGTCACTTTCAGCGGCGTCGGCAGGCCCCCCGAACTCATCGCGCAGATGGAACGTAACCTCAGAGACAGTCGTCACGATATCCGCATCCCCGGCGTGCGCGAACAACGGGTCGGCAAGGAACTCCAGGGCACTTTCCAGGCGACACTCACCATTCGCAATAAACGTCCAGCGATCGCTCCTGCCGCCCCGACTGCAGACACCCGAGATACCGCCCCCCGAACTGCCAGCACAGGCTCGCCGGAGCAACAGGTCGCGGGGATCGATGCGGACTCCATTGCAGAAGGGAAGCCATGAAACTGACTCGACAACAGGTCCTGCTGTCGCTGCTGCTGCTCATCGCGGCAGTCCAGGTCGGTGACTGGGTCCTGAACACACTCATTCAGGGGCCATTGCAGGAACGCCGCGCAAAAACCGCACAGCTTGGAAAAGACATTCGCAGTCGCGAAAAACAACTCGCTGATCTGCGGGCCGCCGGACCTCGGGTCGAGGAATGGCTGAAGCAGTCGCTGCCAGCCGATCCGGAAACGTCACGAACCGCTTACCGCAGCTGGCTGCTCGCACTGCTTCGCAACACGCAGCTGGCTGACGCCGTTGTCGATTCCGGCTCGGTCGGCAGCCGCCGACTCAGAAATGGCGACGTCCTGTCCCGCTCCCTGCCGTTCACTCTCAGAGCCCGCGGAAGTCTGACACAGTTCAATAACTTTCTTTTTCAGTTCACCAGAGCAGGTCTGCTTCACCAGATCACCGGCTTCAGCCTCACCCCCGTCGCCGGCTCCACTCTGTTCGACCTGTCGGTTTCCATCGATACGCTGCTGCTGCCCAATCGTAAGGGCACCGAACTGAACCCGCTCCCCGGAACCCAGCCGGCATTGCCGACTGCCGCAGATTATGCAGCGATCGCATCACAGAATGTATTCGGTGTCGGACTGAACACCGTGGATCCTCTGAAGCACACGTTCGTTTCCGCCATCACCTTCAGCAATGGTCAGCCGCTGGTCTGGATCACAGAGGAACTCAGCAGTCGTGTGACTCGCGCGGGCCCGGGCGAGGCATTCACGACGGCAGCGATGAGCGGTGTCATTCGGGAAGTTCGTGAGCGGGAAGTGGTTTTGGAAACCAGTGGCCGACAGCTTCTGCTGAGACTTGGCAGTTCATTCTCCGAAGCAACACCAGCGCCAACCGGCAACTGATGTTCAGGCCAGTGCCTTTCTCAAAACAGGTTCCAGGGCTTCAGCATGGCGGAAGAAGCCGAGATCGGACGGGTGGGAACCATCGGTGGTGTCGTCGCGATCGCTTCCCAGAAGCGATTCGCCGTCGACGTAGAATAACCGATCCACACCAGCCTGCAGCAGCTGATCATGCTGTTCCCTGAGCGCCTGGCGACTGGACTGGTTGCGATCCGCCTGGGAGCTGATCAGCCAGGAACCGGAGTAGCTGCGGTCCTCGACCAGTACGATGGGCGTCTGCGGATGAGCCTCGCGCAGCAGCCTGACAAGCGGTTGTGTGCGGGCGGTCACCTCGGCCGCGGTGATGTTCGGGAGGCAGTCAATCACGAATGTGGCGGCGTCGATTTCCGCGATGAAGCGACCGACCTCCGCTTCCATCCGGCCATTGCCGCTGAAGCCAAGATTGATAACCGGGCGATTGAGTCGGCGGCCGAGAATGGCGGGGTGAGGCATCCCGGGTCGGGAGGCACAGGCGCCGTGGGTAATCGATGTCCCGTAAAACACGATCGGCTTTTCTGCACGTGGTGCGAGCGGCTGGAACTTTGCTCCGGCCGGTACGCCGATCTGCAGCGCCTGGGTGCCATTATACAGCGGCAGGTAGATGGCGTAGTCACGTTCGCCCGGCCGCAGACCATCGACGAACTTCTGTCGCACTTCGCGGGTTTTTGGAGCGACCACGGCGACCCATTTCCAGTGGCCTGTTTCGTCGCGACCATATAAATCCAGGCCACTGACACCCGTCGCCGGCATATGCGGCATGGCGAGGTTTTCAGAGGTTACGGCATAGTTGACGTCAATGCGGGTGGCATCAGTGCGGAAGTGCACAAGCATTCCGGCGGAATGCCGACTCAGACTCCAGACGGCATCCCGGACAACACCATTTGCCCGGCCCGGGAGCCGATCAAACCACGCATCGGTGTCATTGAACGCCCGTCCCTCAACACCCCAGTCGCGAACATCCGCCCACTGCAGAGCAGGATCATCTGCAGCAGCCTGAGCCCGGCTCTGAGAATTCGAGAGGAATGCCGCACTGACGGGCGAATTGAAGAGCATGCCAAGGCTGGAAAGAGCAGCGGGTGACGCAAGGAATGTCCGGCGATTAACGGGCATGGACCCTGATTCCTGGTAAGTGGGTGGGTGGGGTGGGTGTGGGTGTGGGTGGGATGCTGAACACGGGATGTCCGGAGGAGTATCAGAGAACGCTTGAAAAGGAAAGCGAAGCGCTATTCCCCGGGTTTTCTCTTTTTTTTTCGCCAAAGAACCTGACGTCCCCGACGAATTGACGTATTTTTCTGCATTCGTTCCATCAGCCGCTACCACCGGAAACTCTCTGCCAATGACCGTTTACGCTGTTCAGCTGGAAGGCATTACCAAGACCTTCGGCACCGCGACTGCTGTGAAGGATCTGGATCTGCAGATTCCCGGCGGGTCCATCTACGGTTTTATCGGCCCCAATGGTTCCGGAAAAACCACAACGATCAGGATGATTCTGCGGATTTTTAACCCCGACTGCGGTCGTGTTGAGGTCCTTGGGCAGGCGACCGGCGACTGCGCAGACGAACGCGTGGGATACCTTCCGGAAGAACGTGGGCTGTATCGACGCATGAAGGTTCGCGATCTGCTTCGCTACTACGCCCGGCTCAAGGGATTCCGTCGCTGCGACGAAGAAATCACCTGGTGGCTGAAACGGCTGGGTGCAGAAGGCTGGGACACTCGCCGAATAGAATCACTCTCCAAAGGCATGTCTCAGAAGGTGCAGTTCATCGCAGCGGTGGTGGCCAGACCGCAGCTGCTGATTCTCGACGAGCCATTCAGCGGGCTGGATCCGGTTAATCTGGAATTGCTGCGTGAGGCGATTCAGGAGGTTCGCGGGCGCGGGACCACCATTATTTTCTCCACCCACGAAATGGATGTGGCGGAGCGGATGTGTGAGCGGGTGTTCATGATTCACCGTGGACACAAGGTGCTTGACGGGACCATTTCTCAGATTCAGCAGCAGTACACGGCGGACGCGGTACGAGTGCGTACGGTGCCCGGAGCGGTGCTCCCTGAAAATCTGCCGGAGGTGGAATCCCGCGAAGTGCGCGGAGGGTTCAGCCACCTCAAGCTCAATCGCCATTCCCGCGCTGACCAGCTCCTGCAGCGGCTGGCTCAAACCACGCAGCTGGAACACTTCGAACTGCTGCGTCCCTCCCTTCACGACATCTTCCTTCGCATTGCCGCCGCCGGCCAGCCTTCATAGACTCATCCATGCACAAAATCCTCACGATCGCCGTCCGTGAATATCAGGCCATGGTGGCCACCAAAGCCTTTGTCGTGGCCATCGCACTCATGCCCGTGCTGATGCTGGGCGGTGCCTGGCTGCCAGGACTCCTTCAGGGAATGGAAACGCCAACCCCGCGAACAATCGCCGTGGTCGACAGCACCGGACAGCTCTTCCCGCTGCTCAAACATCGTGCCGACGAACGCAATCGCACGCTGGAGAAGAATCGAGCGTTGAAAAATCAGGCAAATACCCCGGCGAGTGCCTCCACTGCTCCTGCCGTCGGCACCGGTGATGAAGACGAACGTGCCAAACGCGCACTGGGACTCGAAGAAATCCATCCGTACGTGCTCGAGGAAATTCCGACCGCAGACTTCAGCGACGAACGGCGGCTTGCCCTTTCGGAACGCATTCGGTCCGGAAGCCTGTATGCGTTCGTTGAAATCCCCTCCGCAGTGCTGCAGCCCAGGCCGCTCACACCCGCTGACGCAGCCAACCCTTCACCCGAACTTCTGCAGCTGGCCGGCATGCGCTGGATCGCTCAGGACGCCGCTCTTTCCGATGCCCGCCGCTGGGCTGAATCATCGCTGAACCAGATCATTCGCGCACAGCGTCTGTCGGCCACCGTCGAACAGGCTGCGTTGCCGACCGTGCTGCTGGAACTGGAACGCAAGTCCGCCCTCGAAAGCGCCGGACTCTATTACCGCGACGAATCCGGCCGGATTGTTTCTGAGGACAAGCCAAACGAACTGACCAGTCTGATGCTGCCGATGGGCATTATGATGCTCATGTTTATGGTCATTATGATGGCGGCGCAGCCGATGCTGGAAAGCGTGCTCGAAGAAAAAACTCTGCGGATCGCTGAAGTGCTCCTCGGCTCCGCAAACGCACGGCAGCTGATGACAGGCAAACTGCTGGGAAACGTCGCCGGCTCGCTGACCGTCTTCGTCCTGTATGGCGGCGGTGGTGCCGCAGCCGCCATCTGGCAGGGTCATGCTGACAGCGTTCCCTGGCATGTGCTCCCATGGTTTATCATCTTCCAGATTCTCGCAGTCATGCTCTACAGCTCCATCTTCATGGCCATCGCCGCGTCCGTCACTCAGCTCCGCGAAGCCCAAAGCCTGCTCCTGCCGGTCTGGATGGTCGTCATGATGCCCCTGTTTGTGTGGTTCAATGTGGTGCGGGAACCCAACAGCACACTGGCCACGGTCATCAGCTTCTTTCCGCCGTCGACTCCGATGGTCATGACCATGAGGATGGCCACCGGAGCAACGATTCCGTGGTGGCAGAGCGGCCTGAGCATGCTGCTGATGGTCGCTGGTACGGCCGCCGGCGTACTGATCGCCGCCCGCATCTACCGCGTTGGCATCCTGCGGCAGGGCAAAGCTCCGCGGTTCACAGAAATGCTCCAGTGGGCCTTTCAGCGGAATCAGGTGTGAAACACGAAAACGATTCCGGCATGCAGTCATCAGAAATGGACTTCAGGTTTCCTGCAGCGCTGCGACTGAAACGCACAGAAGAGTTTCAGC
>CAZLOQ010000057.1:0-30744 GCA_964561125.1 uncultured Chitinophaga sp.
GAACCTTGAGCTCCGACGGGGCAAGCCCGTCGGGGGCTGCAGGGGCGTTGGCGGCGTGGGTGTAGCCGCGAACCGGGTCTCGCCGAAGGCCGAATCACTCTGATGCAGGAGCTCCCTGGCTTGCCGACCTCAACCCCGGACGAACTTGTTGCCTGTGACGCCAGCCAGTTAAATCAGCTGGCCGCCAACCTCCAGCAACGGCTTTCCGTGATCAGTCTACTCCGCAATGGGCATCCGGATGCGTGGTCCGCGGAGGCAATCGAGGCGCTGGATTTCTTCTTCGGCAGCGTGGAGTCGTCCTTCCGAGGCGCGGTGGGTAATGATCACCAGGCGGGCGACGCCGGATTCATCGGCCACGTCTTCCGTCTCATCCTGGCGAACGCTGCTGATGGAAATGCCGTGACGTCCGAGAATGTGGGCGATATCGGCGAGGACGTGAGGGCGGTCAGCGACTGCGAAGCGCAGATAGTAACGGCGGGTGAGTTCTTCGCGGGGCTGCAGCGGGAGTGGCTGGCGTTCGCGCAACCGCTGCAGAGCCTGGAAGGTGATTGTCGCACGGCCTGTCGCCACTTCGACAAGATCCGCGACCACGGCTGAGGCTGTCGGCAACTGACCTGCACCGGCCCCTGCCAGCCGCAGCACTCCAACCGCATCACCTTCGATCGCCACAAAGTTATCCGCTCCGGAAGTCATGGCTACGGTGCGATCGCGACGAACCAGCGTGGGCTGGACGGAGAGTTCGAGGCGGCCGGAGGCAATGCGAGCGGCCGCCAGCAGCTTGATGCGGTAACCCAGTTCTGCGGCCATAAGCAGATCGAGCAGCTCGATGTGACGAATGCCCTGAAGCACCAGATCTTCAGGGCGAATGGGAGTTCCAAACGCCAGACGGACGAGAATCGCCAGTTTCTGAGCGGCATCGATGCCGTCCACATCCATCGCCGGATCAGCCTCTGCATAACCAAGCCGCTGTGCTTCCTGCAGCACGTCGTCGTAGGTTCGCCGCTGATCCAGCATGCGGCTGAGGATAAAATTGCTGGTGCCGTTGAGAATGGCCTCCAGTGACAGGATGCGATTGCCTGTGAGAGCGGTGTTTACCGTGGAGATAATCGGGATTCCGCCGGCGACGGCAGCTTCAAAGGAAATCGTCCGCCCCAATTCACCCGCCGTCGCAAACAATTCATCGCCGTGTTCGCAGAGCAGGGCCTTATTTGCCGTGATCACATCGCGGCCGGCGCGGAGCAGTCGCAGGATGTCGGTCCGTGCCGGTTCCAGGCCACCGACCACATGGACGACAGCACCGATCCGGGAATCCTCCAGCACGTCCTCGATCCGCTCTGATACCGGGATCCCGGTCAGATCCACAGTCCGAACCCGGCTGGCATCACGGACGACGATGCGACTGAGTTCGAGCGATCTGCCGGCCTGGCGGGCGAGCAGTTCCCGGGATGATTGCAGAATGCGGACCACACCGCTGCCAACGGTCCCGCAGCCCACAAGTGCAACATGGAGAGGAGCAGTAACGGCCATAACGAGCTTTTCCAGGGGCGAATTCGCAAACTCCGGGCGATTTCCGGGACGATGTAAGATCTGGTGCTTCCTCAAAATACACATCCCGCACTTCGCGCGGCAGCGGATTCAGCTGCTCACGGCGGCTGGTTAAAAGGACCGCTGCAGGAATCTCCGTCTGGAACGATTTGCGGGGTTACAACGCTGCATCCGACCGGATTTTGCTTGAGCATTCCCGGAGATTTCGACAGAATAGGCATCGGCCGACTAAAATTCACGCCAGCCGTCGCCTTCTTCCGGCCTGCGGGGCCGATCCATCGCTCTTCAGGGCTCCCACCATGCCTCAGCCCCTCAATCAGCCTGCCCCATCGCTCCCCCGCCGACAACTCCTGCAGTCCGCCGGCTGCGGTTTCGCCTCGGTCGCCCTGCAGGCACTCCTCGCAGAAAACGCTCCCGCCGGCACCACCCCCAAAGTTGCTCCTTCCCCCGCAGCTTCGCCCGCTCGCGTCATCCCCGGGCCGGTCATCGCGCCGCGCGCCAAACGCATCATTTTTATCTTTATGCAGGGCGGACCCAGCCACGTCGATTCCTTCGACTACAAGTCCGAACTCTTTGCCCGCGACGGCCAGTCCATCGACTTCACCGGTGTCCGCTTCGGCGACTTTGGTCAGGTCACCAGACAACGCCTCATGAAACCGCTCTGGCGTTTCCGTCCGGGCGGGCAATCCGGTCGGATGGTGTCCGAACTGTTTCCGGAAATTCGGCGCCACGCCGACGACCTGTGTGTGCTCCACGGCATGCACACCGAAGGCGTTGCTCACGGTCCCGCAACGCTCTTCCTGCACACCGGCGCCACCGCTCAGGTACGCCCGTCCTTCGGTTCGTGGCTGCTTTACGGACTGGGCACAGAAAACCGCGATCTGCCGGGTTTCATTTCCCTGCAGCCATCCGATGCCAACGGCGGTCCGCGAAATTATGGCAATGCGTTTTTGCCCGCTGCCTTTCAGGGCACCTCTCTCGGACGCTCCTTCCAGTCCGCCGACAAAATGACCATCCAGCATCTCCGCAACCCACTCCTCAATCCCGATCAGCTCCAACAGCGCTATCAGCTCACCCAACAGCTTAACCAGCTCCACGCAGCCGCCACCGCCGCCGGTCGCGACGAAACCGATGCCGTGATCCGCAACTACGAACTCGCCTGGCGAATGCAGGCCCAGGCTCCCGGTATTCTCGATCTGTCCGGCGAAACTGCTGCCACCGCTGCCATGTACGGCATCGGCGAAAAAGAGACCGACGAATTCGGCAAACAATGTCTGCTGGCACGCAGACTGTCCGAATCCGGCGTGCGATTCGTGCAGATCAACTATGCCGACCAGTCCACAAATCCGCGCTGGGACCAGCACTCCAATATGCCCCAGCACGCCATTCACGCCAAAGCCACGGACAAACCTGTGGCCGGTCTGCTCCAGGACCTCAAGCAGCGCGGACTGCTCGAAGACACGCTCGTCTGGTGGGGCGGAGAATTCGGCCGCACTCCGTTTTCACAGGGATCCGACGGCCGCGACCATAACCCCCGAGGCTTCACCGTGTGGCTTGCAGGTGCCGGTGTCAAGCCTGCCTTTGCCTGGGGACGGACCGACGAAATCGGACATCTGGCTGTCGAAGGCAAAGTCCATATGCACGACCTCCATGCCACACTCCTGCATCTGCTCGGGCTGGACCACGAACAACTCACCTTCCGCCATGCCGGTCGCAACTTCCGCCTGACGGACGTGTATGGAAGTGTCGTCAGTGATATTTTTGCCTGATCGGCAACATCGCGAAAAGTCACTTTGATTTGTCTCCTTCAAATTGCCCGGACGCTGCCCTGTGGAACTGATCGATCCCCGTTCCCGCCAGCCGCTCCAGCCATCCCCCGACGGTCATTCACTGCAGACTTCAGACGGCCGTGTGGTGGCCTCCATCGTCCGCGGCATCCCGCGATTCTCGACGGACGAGCATCTGGAAAGTTTCGGTCTGCAGTGGACCGAATTTGATGTGGCACACGACGCTGAAGATCGTGCAACGTTCGCCGCCAAGACGGGCGTGCATCCCGAACACCTGCAGGGACTCAGGGTGCTGGATGCCGGCTGTGGCGGCGGTCGCTACGCCCGCATCTGCGGACTGGCAGGGGCTCAGGTCACCGCTGCGGATCATACCCGAGCGGTGGATAAAGCCGCCGAACTCTGTCGTGACCTGCCGGACGTGCAGTTTCTCCAGGCCGATCTCAAATCACTCCCGCTCAAACCGGAAACCTATGATCTGGTGTTTTCGATCGGCGTCATGCATCATGACCGCTGCACACGGTCTGTGTTTGATGCCGTCGCGCCCATGGTGCGTCCCGGAGGTCGCCTGTCGGTGTGGCTGTATCGCCGCAACCAGTGGTGGCAGGAAGTCATTAATTCCACCCTTCGCAGCATCACCACTCGCCTGCCCCATGCAATCCTCAAACCGCTCTGCCATCTCGGTGCCCTCGCCGGCGGAATTCCGGTGCTGAATCAGCTGCTGAATAAGCTCATCAGTTTCAGCGCACATCCCGTCTGGCAGAACCGAGTCTGCGATACGTTTGACTGGTACGCCCCCCGCTACCAGCATCATCACACAACGCAGGAACTCATGCAGTGGTTTCACGAAGCCGGGTTTGAACAGCTCACCGAGCTGCCGCCGGAAAAGACGGGGCGATGGTATCGCCGGGCCTGGCGCTGGAATCTGCTCCCGGGAAGCGGCGTGAATGTTACGGGAATCAGACGTTTCAGCAGCACCACCACCAGTTCCCGCTCTCAGCTCCCGCAGGAAACGGAGCTGCCGCCGCGAGGGCATTGAGTGCCGCAGCTCCTGCTGCAATCCCCGTGCATCGTGGCGACCGCACATTTCCTGTCAAGGGCCGCTGACCGGCTGAGCCATTGCCGCGAGAGCTCACCGCTGCATTCAGCCGGTATGTGCGGATTGCCAGAGCTCATCCACCCGCTGGTGCAGGTCACTCGTGATTTCCGCAACGCGGGATGACCACATGACCGCCTGTTCAGACGAGAGCAGTCGCTCGGCGCGCATCCCGGTAATCGCGCCTGTGACAAAGGCGGCACCTTTGATGGCACGTTTCAGATGCACAATCGAAAAGCTGAGCAGGTAGTGATCACTCTCTGCTCCCTGACAATCGCCCACATCCTGACCCAGCGCACCGACCAGTTCCAGCAGCCCCTGATGCAGAACGTTCAGGTAGCCCGATCGATTGCCGATGCAACTGGTGGGCGGGATGATTTCCAGCATCAATTGTCGGGCAGCCTGCAGCAAAGGAGATGCGCCATCATTCAGCAGATCGCGAATGACGCTGGCACCATCAGCCCCGTATTCATCGTCGTCCGCAAAATCGCCGAGACCGCTCCCGACGTCAGCTGTCCACTCTGCCCCCGCCTCCGCAAACAGCTCACTGGTCATGTCGCAGTCGTCTTCGCTGTCAACTGCAGAAACTGACTCCACCATCGACTCTGCCAGGTCATCATTTTCAGGTTCGGGCAGATCGGCTGGTCGACCTTCGCGTCTGAGCGCCGTGGCAGCGGCTTCTTCAGCTGTCATACCGATGGCCAGACACTCCTCGATGATTCTGCGAATACGGTCACTGTGGAGTGCCTGCTGTCGCAGCGCATAGTCAGCCCAGAGCACCGCCTCATCGATGGACATGCGAGCGAATTCGGAGCGTTCCGGGATCGTCCCGATCTGTGGCAGCCCGCCGACGTGCGGAGCCCTGACCAGTTGTGCAAGGCGATCGAGCCGTCTGAGCAGGATGGAGGCATCTTCAGCGGCTTCGGAGGTCAGCCAGATTCCTGTGGCGGCGGCGTACCGCGGATGCAGCTCCGCATCGGCCTCAAGGAAGCTCTGTCGCAGCTTCTGCGGATTGCGATGCTCCCAGTAACCAGTGACATCCAGCACGACAAGATCCGGAAACCATGACCGCTTCATCAGCTCAAGCAGTTCAATGAGTGCCGTGTGCCCGTCCACCCCGCCACAATGGGTGCGGACGTGGCACCAGGGCTGCTGCAGCAACGGAGCGAAAATGGCTTCATCAGCAGCCTGCTCAGGAATCAGCAGACCCTCAGGTGACAACAGCAGACTCACTGCCTCCTGCCCTGGACATAAATGCAGACTCAGACCACGCACCAGACGTCCGGGCGAATACTTTGTGGAACTCCGCCACAGATGAGCACGGCTGCCGAGTGCCGTCGCTGTCTGCATCACGTGATCCTCAAACTCCTCCACCAGATTCAGACTTTCAATCTGCCCCTGATACTTCACCATGATCATGAATGCGTCTCCTGAAGCACCCTGCTGAGTGATGTTGAAGTTCCGTCTGCGGGTTACCTGACCTGCGGGCGTATACTGATGTTTATCAGCCGACAACCAGAAAAACAGAAGCGGAATTTCCAGGTATCTTTTGAGGACAAAAAGCGACTGAACGTTTTCACCCCAATCATCCTCATATTTGCCCGCTGCGGTGCACTTTTTGCCGGAGTGTTCGACGGGCTGGAAGTCCGTCACACCGAAGACCGGGCGATGCAAATCTGCAGCATTTTCCTCCGAATCCCCCTCTTTCGTCACTTTCTTCATGGACACCGCCAGGACTCACGGTAGGCTGCGGGTTTTGGGGACTTCCAATTCCTGCTCTCGTGGTCATCATTCCCTATGAATGCGCGCACCATTTCCGGTTTTCTGTTTTTGCTGGCAACGGTCGCCGTCGGTGTGCACGCGGATGAAACGTCCGTTCCGCAACAACCGCTCCGCAGTCACCCCCCAGCTGTATTTGCACTGACCGGTGCCCGCGTGGTCATGCAGGCGGACGCTGCACCCGAACCAGCCGTGATCATCATCCGCGACCGCACCATTGCCGCCATCGGCCGTGATCTGGCCATCCCCGCCGACGCCCGCGAAATTCCACTGAACGGGCGCATCATCTACCCCGGATTCATTGATACCTACTCAGAAGCCGCACTGAACACCGACCGACTCACCGGCACCGCACGCTACTGGAACGGCCAGGTCACTCCACAGCTGTCGGTCGCCGATCAGCCCACACTCGCCGATGCTGCAACGCTCCGACGTCAGGGTTTTGTAGCGCGTCTGGTGGCGCCGACCGACGGAGTCATCCGGGGACAAAGCGCTCTGCTGTCAACCGGTGACGGCGACGCCGCCTCCAGGCTGCTCGTTCGCACCGTCGCCCAGCACCTCACGCTCACCGTTTCTCGCCGCTTCCGCAGCGGATACCCCGGCAGTCCGATGGGGGCCGTCGCGCTGGCCCGCCAGGCCATGCTGGACGCTCAATGGTTTCGGGACGCCCGCATCGCACTCCAGGCCGACCCGACTCTGCCTCCCGTCGAACACAACGATGCCCTCGCTGCACTGCAGCCGGTGATCGACGGCAGCCTGCCCATCATCGTCAGTACCAGCGACGAACAGTTCGTCCTCCGCGCCGAACGCTTCGCCTCCGAATTCGGGCTGTCACTGATCATTCTGGGAAATGGCCGCGAGTATCGTCGCCTGCCCGAAATCGCTGCCCTCCGACGACCGATCATCCTGCCGCTCAGCTTCCCCAGGCCACCCGCAGTCGCCTCCGCCGAAGACGCCCGTGACGTGCCCCTCGAATCGCTCCTGCACTGGGATATCGCCCCCGAAAATCCTGCCCGCCTGCACGCTGCCGGAGTGCGTCTGGCATTCACCACCCACCAGCTCCCCAGCCCCGGCGACTTCCTCAAGGCACTCCGCAAAGCCGTCGCTCGCGGACTGCCACCCGCCGCCGCACTCACCGCACTCACCACCACCCCCGCCGAACTCTGCAATGCCTCCGGCAGACTCGGAACACTCCAGCCCGGACGCCTCGCCAGCTTCGTCGTTACCGATGGCGACCTGTTCCACAACCAGACGGAAATCGTCGAAACCTGGGTCGCCGGCACACGCTATGAACATCAGCCCGCACCCCCGCGATCCGTTCCCGGACACTTCGATCTGCAACTCGCCGCCGCAGCTCAGTTCCCCACAAAACTCTATCTCGATGTCCGCGAATCCAAAGGCCGCCTCAAAGGTCGCATTTCGAAAAATCCCATCCCGCTCCAGGCCCCCCCAAAGGCCGAAGAAAACCCACAGCCCGCGGCTGCTACTCCTGCCCCTGCCGCTCCCGACAACACCCCCGCACCCCCTGATGCTCCTGTTGAACTCAAATCCATTTCCCTCACCGATACCCGCATTGATGCCTCCTTCGATGGCAAATCCTTCGGCACAGATGGGCTCGTCCGCATCTCCTTCACCCTCACAGAGACTCAGCCCGATCCTGCCCGACCCGCAGGATTCGGTACGGCCGTCTGGCCTGATGGCTCCAGTGTCTCTGTCACGGCCGTTCGCAGCCCGACACCCGCCGCAACCGATGTGGCACCCGGACCGGCAACGGCACCCGCCCCCGCGCCAGCCGGCTCGGACACCGCGCCCGCCAAACCCGAGGACACCACGCCTCGCAAATCTGCCGCCCCGGTCGCTCCTGCCCCCGCCTCCTTCGCCGTCAATTATCCGCTCGGAGCATTCGGTCGCCAGACACTGCCACAACCCGCACCGCTCACGGCCTTCATTCATGCCACCATCTGGACCTGCGGCCCTGCCGGTATTCTGGAAGACGCCGTGCTGCTCATCGAAAACGGTCGCATCGTGGCCGTCGGCAAAGACGTGGCCATCCCGCCCTCAGCCACCGTCATTGACGTCCGCGGCATGCACCTCACTCCCGGCATCATCGACTGCCATTCACACATGGCCACCGATGGCGGTGTCAACGAAGCCACACAATCCATCACCTGTGAAGTCCGCGTGGGCGATTTTGTGGATGCCACCGACGTCACCATTTATCGCCAGCTGGCAGGCGGCGTCACTGCTGCCAACATTCTGCATGGTTCGGCCAACTGCATTGGTGGTCAGAACCAGGTGATCAAGCTCCGCTGGGGCGCGACCGGTGAAGGCCTCAAATTCACCGAAGCCCCGCCCGGCGTGAAGTTCGCTCTCGGTGAAAATGTCACGCAGGCGAATCGTTCGGACGGTGGCGGGCGGTTCCCCGCCAGCCGCATGGGCGTTGAACAGCTCTTCCGCGATGCCTTCGAAGCCGCGCAGGACTATACCCGTCGCATGCAGAACTGGAAAAACAACCGTCGTGGACTCCCGCCTCGCCGCGATCTGGAACTGGAAGCCCTCGCTGAAATCGTGCAGCAGCAACGCTGGATTCACTGCCACAGCTACCGCCAGGACGAAGTTCTTGCACTCCTTCGAATCCTTGAAGAATACAACATCCAGGTCGGCACACTCCAGCACATCCTTGAAGGCTACAAGGTGGCTGATGAACTGGCAAAACACGGGGCCATGGCCTCCGCCTTTTCCGACTGGTGGGCTTACAAGTTTGAAGTGCAGGACGCCACTCCCTGGGCCGGTGCACTGATGCATCAACAGGGTGTTGTGGTCTCCTTTAATTCCGACGACGGTGAACTCGCTCGACACCTCAATCAGGAAGCCGCCAAGGCCGTTCGCTATGGCGGTCTGCCCCGCGAAGAAGCACTCAAATTCGTCACACTCAACCCCGCCCGTCAGCTTCGAGTTGATCATCTTGTGGGATCACTCGAACCCGGTAAACACGCCGACTTCGTCGTCTGGAACGGCGATCCACTCTCCACTCTCAGCCGCTGTGAACAAACATGGATCGACGGCGCCCGCTGGTTCCACCGCACCGAGGACGAACAATTACGGGCAACGGCCCGACAGCAGCGCAATACGCTCATCCAGAAAATCCTGCAGTCCGGCGAAGAATCGCTCACACCCGGAGAACGCGAACGCAACCCCGCTTCCGAATGGCCGCGCCAGGACGAATACTGCGCCCACTTCCGTCACCAGGCTGCACTCCAGCAACAGCGGGATGCCGCTCAGCTGAAAGAACAGCAGGATGCCCTGCAAAGAAACACAAACGCACCCTGATCAGCATGGCTCACTACGTTCGCCCGAAACCGCCACCGCCCGCCCCACCCCGCGATTCTTCCACTTCCATCTGCTGCCTGCAGCTCTTCGGGACGCCAGTATGCCCCGCATCCTAAATTCCAGACTCAATTACTGCCTGATGGCCGCTGCAATCGCCATCATCGCATTCACTCCGGTCCAGCCTGCAATGGCCTCCGATCAGATCCCCGGAGCCAGACAAACACGTCCGGTGGCGCTCACCAACGCCGTGATTCACCCGGTCACCGGACCGGTAATCGAACGCGGCACACTGGTGTTTACTGCCGGCCGCATCACCGAACTGGGACCCGACGTCCAGCCTCCCAACGGCGCCGAAATCATTGATCTGCAGGGTAAACATGTTTACCCGGGACTCATCGAAGCCCACACACAACTCGGACTCACCGAAATCTCCTCCACTCGCGCTACCATCGACCATACCGAAACCGGCTTCATCAATCCCTCCGTCGCCGCCCATGTCGCCGTCAATCCCGACAGTGAACTCATCCCCGTCACCCGGGCCAATGGTGTTCTCGCAGCACTCACCGCACCCTCCGGCGGACTCGTTTCAGGCCAGGCCGCAGTGCTCCAGCTCGATGGCTGGACCTGGGAACAGATGACACTCAAACCCCGTGCAGCGCTGGTCATCAACTGGCCGCGAATTTCCGCCGCCACCCGCCGCTCCTTAACTCGTTCCGACAACACAGAACCTGCCAGTGACGAAAATCCAGTCAAGCAGCTCCGCGACCTCTTCACCCAGGCACGTGCCTACGGCAAAGCTCGCGCAGCCAACCCGGATGCACAACGGTTCGATGCACGACTGGCCGCCATCCACAGCGTCCTCGAAAACCACACGCCCCTGCTGGTCAACGCCGACCGACTTGACCAGATCAACTCCGCCGTCGCCTTCTCCGTCGAACAGCAGACATCGCTGATCATCTTCGGCGGCTACGATGCCCCCGATTGTGCCGCACTGCTCCGACAATACAACGTCCCCGTCATCGTCAGCGCAATTCACCGCGAACCACTCCGCAACCACGACGACTACGACGCCAGCTTCACCCTCCCCGAACGACTCCGACAGGCAGGCGTACGGTTCTGCATTTCCGGTTCCGCAAGGTCGGAAACCTGGAATGCCCGCAACCTCCCCTGGCACGCCGCCACCGCCGCCGCTTATGGACTCCCCAAAGACGAAGCTCTCAAAGCCATCACACTCTACCCCGCACAGATTCTCGGAGTGGCCGATCGACTGGGAGCCCTCGAACCCGGGCGCGACGCCACTCTGTTCGTGTCCACTGGCGATCCACTCGAAACCGAACCCCAGGTCACCAATGCGTGGATCCAGGGCCGCCGCGTCGACCTCTCCAGCAAACACTCCCAGCTCTACCAGAAGTACCAGGAAAAGTACCGGCAACTGGCCCAGCCCTGATAGCCAGACTCCATCACTCCCGGCACCTCTCCCCGCAAACGCGCTGCTGCAGCTAAGTCCTCTGCAGATCCTCAAGGGTTAAAGACCCGTCCTGCAGACGCTGACGCAGTTCGTCCGCATCAAGGGCCTGCAGCGGGCTGATTTCCACTGTAACATCGTCCGACACGTGATGCCCTGCACTGCCCAGCCATGCGGCTGCAATGCGGCGTAAAGCGGTTCGGCAGGTGTCCACCGAATCCGCTCCCGTGCTGTTCTTCACGGGATTGAATTCCCGTTCGCGATGTCCCTCAACAACCAGTGTTCGCGAGGCCATGGGGAGTGCATCAAAGATGAACTGTTCCAGTTTGATGGCGTTGGGGTTGGCGGCATCGGTCGGCTTTTGCAGCTGTCCGGCAGCATCCACAAAGGGCACGTTCTTGCGAGCGCGGTGCAGCGGCAGACGGCTGCCGGCCGACGACAGATGCCGCAGAAAGTCGCGTTCAAAAACGTGAATTGCAGTATTTCCGGCCCAGAAAATCCATTCGCCGTTTTCGTCGACTCCTGCCGACTGCTCCGGAGTCATTTCACTGTACTCGATGATCTCGGCCCGACCGGACAGTTCGACCACTACCCCCATACGTTCTGCAGGACTCGTTCTTCGCACCACACAGGTGGTTGCCTGCGACTGCGCCTGCACGTGGAAACCCAGCAGTGTGGGATCGGCGACGATCGCTGTGGGATTGTCCACCTGATGATAATACAGATGTTCCACGCCGGTTTGTTCCAGCCAGTGGAGCAGTCCGGATCGCTGCAGAGCGCCGACGATGCCACCATGTCCGTCGGGAGACAGAGCCACTTCCGCAGGACCGCTGAGGAGGATTTCGCCGGTGACGGCATCGAGTGCGGGCAGACTGCCCTGGCGAAAGAATCGCACACTGTCGGGTGCCAGTCCGAAGAACTGGTGGCTGCGGAAGAAACTCACGGTGTCAGCGTGTGTGGCATCGCTGGTCATGATGAGCCATGGCAGGGTGGCGGAGTGCCTGCGACGTCGAGCGAGGACCTGTTCGGCGAAAATCTGAAACAGCGTTCGCTGACTGACGGGACCGATGGGATACATCCCTTTCGGCAGGTCAAAGCCCAGCCGCGTTCCCTGACCCCCGGCGACCGTGACGACCGCTGCACGTCCCGACCGCAGAATCTGTTCCCCCTCGCGGCGGGCGGCCTGCCAGTGCTGCTGATCAGCCGGAGTTTGCGGCTGACGCACGACCTGCGACGGCGCTCTGGCCTGCGTCACACGAACGGCAGCAGAATCGGTGACCGGCAACTGCTGCGGGGAGCGAACTTCGCTGAGCAGCGAGAGGTCGACTGAAAGTAACTGGTCCAGAAGCTGCTGACGCTGGGCGACGGGAACATCACGGAGCAGTTGCAGCAGTCGTCGCTGGCCCAGTTCCTGCAGCTGTTGTTCGAGGTTCAGGAGGGCAGGGTCGAGGCTTGTCATTGCAGTTCCCGAGGTGTTCAGCGGGAGTTGGCGGAGTTTTGGGCGGGGACTTCACGGCAGCACGCCGCAGGCCGTCGGAAATCCCGGGCCTCCACCTGACCGGGACGTTCCAACGCTGCGACGTTGCTGCGTTTCACTGATGGGCCTGTGAGCTGAGAACGCTCAGGCCGCAGCGGAATCCCGCTTGTTGAATTTCCGGTCGCCACGGACAATTTCTTCGGTGACGACGAACTTCTGACCGCGTTCCAGTTCCGGCAGTTCGAACATCAGTTCGAACATCACATCTTCCAGAATCGCGCGGAGACCGCGAGCACCAGTCTCGCGGGAACGAGCCAGTTTGGCGATTTCCCGGAGCGCTCCCGGGGTGAAGTCCAGTTCGCATTCTTCCATTTCGAAGAGCCTGCGGTACTGGCGCACAAGAGCGTTGCGGGGTTCTGTGAGCACCTGCATGAGGGCATCTTCGTCAAGCGGTGCGAGAGTACCGATGACGGGGAGTCGTCCGAGCAGTTCGGGGATGAGCCCGAATTCCATGACGTCTTCCACGGTGGTCTGCGTGAGCAGGCTGTGGTTGCCGCTGTCGGTTGCTGTATCCTGAGCGGCCGAACCGAAGCCGATCACCTTTTTTCCAAGGCGACGGGAGATGATGTCTTCCAGTCCGACGAAGGTGCCACCGCAGATGAACAGGATATTGGTGGTATCGATCTGGATATACTGCTGTTCGGGATGCTTGCGACCGCCCTGAGGAGGCACGTTGGCGACGGTGCCTTCGAGCATCTTCAGGAGTGCCTGCTGAACACCCTCGCCGGAAACATCCCGAGTGATGCTCACGTTCTGGCTGGTCTTGCCGATTTTGTCAATTTCGTCGATGAAGATGATGCCCCGCTGAGCCGCTTCGATGTCGAAGTCGGCGGCATGCAGCAGTTTCAGCAGGAGGTTTTCGACGTCCTCACCAACATAGCCCGCTTCGGTGAGCGTGGTCGCATCACCGATGGCAAAGGGAACCTGCAGGGTTTTGGCAAGAGTTTTGGCGAGCAGCGTTTTGCCCGAACCTGTGGGTCCGATGAGCAGTATGTTCGACTTTTCGATCTCGACCTCTTCGGTGCCGACCTCGAGGTTGTGCATGAGTCGCTTGTAGTGGCTGTGAACGGCCACTGACAGGAGCCTTTTGGAGCGGGCCTGGCCAATGACGTACTGGTCCAGCTCCCGCACGATTTCCCGCGGAGTGGGAACGCGGTTAAAGAGTTTCCGCGATGAACCCCTGCGACGACGTTCCTGATCCAGGATCGACTGGCAGAGTTCAATGCATTCGCCGCAGATATAGACGTCTTCCGGACCCTCGACGAGTGGCCCGACTTCGCGATAGTTCTTGCGGCAGAATGAACAGTTGGCGTTGCGCTTGCCCTGCTGTGCAGTCTTTCCGGAACCAAAGTCCTTGCCCGATACCATCTGTTTGCTTTCAGTATTTCTTTGTCTGAACGAGTGGCTGTTCTTCGTCATGACTTCGGAGAAAAAGTCGGGAAGAAAGGCCCTCGCAGATGCGTCTTTTGCAGGAACAGAAACTCCGTTCGAGTTGGCGTCCCTGCCAACCTTGTTTTCGGTAATTGCCCCCGGATGCTCTTCGATCACTTACCCTGGATTCAAATCCGAACCGCGAATGTTTGTCGGTTTGCTCGTCTGTACAGGCTGAACCGATTCTGCGTCAGATTCGCTGCAGAGTTCGCCGGTTGACGACGATTCCTGGTTCAGGTTCATTCTGCGAAGACCACGGGGCGGGACGGCAGAACCTGCCGCTTTTTCGGCAGCCCCCTGACGTGCAGACAGGCTGCTGAGTCGACCGGCCAGACGCCCCTTGATCAGACGGAATTCGACCTCCGATAAATCGCCGCCCCGCTTCATGTCCTCGATCGCCTGCAACATCTGTCGGTCCGTTTCACCGGGATCCGACTGCTCGGTAGCGCGAGTGGCCCAGCGGACGGCCAGCCAGCCAGCCACCACCAGTCCCACTCCCGCCAACGCTGCCGGCCAGAAACCCGATAACCATTCCAACGGATCAAATTGCCGCCGGCGCGACAGCATTTCCAATTGCGTGAGCAACAGACTGGTCACCGGGTGTCTCCGTGGTTCGGGGGATTGAGTCAGGCCGACCGGCAACTTTCGAAGGCAGAGCAGTCGGTCGGATGACAGAGGATGGAAGAGCAACCGGCGTGCCAGTTCAGCAACCGGCATTCTAACCCGCCGAAACCGGCGGAACAGGCCGGATTCATGCGAATATCGGCAGCTTCTGCCGGTTATTCACGAACAGAACCACTGCAGACAGCTCCAGCCGTTGTAACTTTTGCAGACACAGGTCCGATTGCCTCCGCTACCCAAGGATTCCTTCCACCACCGTCCCGTGGATATCCGTGAGCCGGAAATCGCGGCCCTGGTACTTCCATGTCAGCCGTGTATGGTCGACGCCCAGAAGATGCAGGATTGTCGCATTCAGATCGTGCACATGCACCGGATCACGGACGATGTTGTAGCAGTAGTCATCGGTTTCGCCCCAGGTGGTGCCGCCACGAATTCCGGCACCCGCCAGCAGAACTGTGAAGCACCGCGGATGATGATCGCGTCCATAGTTGCCCGGCGAAAGCCCACCCTGGGAATAGATGGTGCGGCCAAATTCACCGCCCCAGACGATCAGTGTGTCCTGCAGCAGGTCCCGCATCTTCAGGTCCTGAATGAGCGCCGCGGTCGCCTGATCCGTGTCGCGACACTGGCCCCGGATTGCGTTTGGCAGCCCGCCATGATGATCCCAGCCCATGTGGAACAACTGAATAAAGCGGACATCCCGCTCCGCTAAACGCCGCGCCAGCAGACAATTCGCCGCATACGAACCAGGCCGAGCGACATCAGGGCCGTACATCTCCAGCACATGCTTCGGCTCGCTGGACGTATCCACCAGATCCGGCACGCTGGACTGCATCCGAAACGCCATCTCGTACTGCGCAATCCGAGTCTGTATTTCGGGGTCGCCCAGATCGTCCAGCTGACGTTCATTAAGCTGACGCAGGCGGTCCAGTGTTCTGCGGCGGTCGGCAGATGTCACACCCGGCGGATTGGACAGATACAGCACAGGGTCGCCCGTGTTCCGAAAACGCACCCCCTGATGCTTCGATGGCAAAAAACCAGCACCCCAAAGCCGGTCGTAGAGCGGCTGATCGTCCGGACGCCCGGAACCGAACGATGTCAGCACCACATAGGCCGGCAGACTTTGGTTTTCACTCCCCAGCCCATAACTGGCCCACGCTCCAATGCTGGGACGACCGGCCAGCTGTGATCCCGTCTGACAGAACGTAATCGCCGGGTCGTGATTGATCGCCTCAGTCTGCATCGTGCGGATCATGCACCAGTCGTCTGCGAGCGATGACATGTGCGGCATCAGTTCACTGAACCACATGCCGCTCTCGCCATGCCTTGAAAACTGAAAAATGCTGGGAGCCACCGGAAAGGCGGACTGCCCCGATGTCATCGTGGTCAGCCGCTGCCCCTGACGAATCGACTCCGGCAAATTCTCTCCCCGCCGCGATTCCAGCCCGGGCTTCGGATCAAACAAATCCATCTGCGACGGCGCACCCGACTGGAACAGATAAATAATCCGCTTCGCTTTGGCCGCCGGCTGCAGGCTGCGACCGTCCACAGACGCCTGCAGCACCGACGAATGCTGCCCCGCAAGCGAACTCAATGCAGCCGCGCCGATCACACCGGCTGTCCGCAATCCCGCCCGCCGAGTCGGACGAATGAATGGTTGATCCGTGCGCATGTTCACGCTCCGCAGGCTATGAATTCTGTTTGTGGCAACACCGCAGATGGGAGCCGCTCTTCATTCTGACCTGTCCACCGTCACAACGCAAAGCCAGAACCTCTGTCAGGAAGACGGAACCGCCAATTTCACCGTCCTCCGTGCAGGGATTCAGCGACCCGCCCGGCAGTCAGGCGACCGCTGAGCATTGCGGAGTGGATGGAACCGGTCGACACAAAGTCGCCGCACAGATGCAGGCCGTCGAAAGTGGAGCGGCCGCCGTCAGGGTGACCACCAAAGCCGGGGAGCTGCCGAGGGAGTGCCGTACGGATGATGTGGGTTTTCAAGAGTCGCCAGGTGGCGGTTTGGGGGCCATACCAGTCATGCAGCTGAGCACGCACGGCACCTTCCATTTCGCTCACTCGATCGCCGAAGTCACCGATGAGCGAAACGCTGATCAGAGCTTTGCCGCGGGGGGCGGTTTCCGGGGCGATGTTGCTGATCACCGACAGATTGTTGATCGGGCCGCTTTCGTCGCCGTTGAGCACCAGCAGCGGTTCTGGGAAGGGAGCCGCATCGGCGGCGAAATTGAAACAGGTGGTGGAACAGACATCGGATGTTTGCAGGCGGTCACCGGTGAGCTTTCGAGCAGCAGGCCCTTCGACCGCCAGTACCACAGCGCTGGCCGGCAGCGTTTCACCGGTCTCCAGCGTCACTGCCTGACGCGATACCGACTGCACCCGACAGTTCAGACGGATGTTTTCTGCAGGCAGGAATTCTGCGAGCTGACGCGGAATGGACTCCATTCCGTCGGCCGGGAGCGCCGCGTCGCCGGACGCAAATGTGCCAAACAGAAAGCGAAACATCCGACAGGATGTCGCCAGATCCGGCTCCAGAAACACACCGGCAAACCATGGTCGAAAGAACCGCCGAATGATGTCTTCGGAAAAACCGAGCGATTTGCGGAGGTAGTCGGCCGTGCTGCAGTCTGCACCATCCAACTGCCAGACACGCTCCGGAAGACGACCACAAAGCGATGCCCGGAGCCACGCCAGTCGCAGACGGTCGCCGAAGGTCCCCACACCGTTGAAGAGCACCGAGAACAGCTTGCCGGGACGACGCCACGGGTCCGCCATCTCCACGAACCGCCCCTCGGTTCGAATCAGGGCGCCAGGTGAAAAAGGCCGCAGCCGCAGCTGTTGATAGTTCAATTCCCGCCGTGCCTCCGGGTAAGCCGTCTGCAGCACCTGAAAGCCGTGATCGATCGTGAACCCGTCGACATTGTCCGTCTGTACCCGGCCCCCGATACGGTCTTTGGCCTCCAGCAGCCGCCAGGGTATCTGTCGCCGCTGCAGTTCTCGGGCACAACACAATCCCGCAAGGCCCGCCCCAACGATGATCACAGGAGTCTTCTGCATGTTCTGCACCTGACGGGGAATAAATTCGTGCCACCAAAACGCAGGGGAGTAAACATGGTGACGATGCGGCGCATTTTCTGAATTCCGTGGGCTTTTCGGCTCCGGAATCGCCGACTGCAGCCGGTTTTCCAGGAAATGGTGGCCTGCAGGAGTAAGTTCCTCGCCAGGCTTCGCTTGCCCCCCAATCAATCGTCCGGGCACCAGCAATTCCATAATTTCCGCGACTGGGGGGTACGCCTGAGCAGCTTGTCGCGATAGAATGCTCCAAGCGGGCTCCCAAGGTTCCCGCAGGTTTTTCAAACTTCTCCCTCTCCGGAGCATCCCCTGTGAATCGGCTGCTGATGTCGCTCACTGCTGTTGCTGCCTTCATCACAGCAGGCTGCCAGGATTCCGGCAGTTCCGGAGAATACGTACCCTTTTCGCAGACGGCCCCAGTCACCGACTCCACCGCGGCCGCAGATTCTCCCCCCGCCAGAGCTCAGTCCGTCGACACAACAACTCCCGACACAGCCGCAACTGACACAGCCGCATCCGGCACCGCAGCAGCTGACGCGGCCGCATCGCAGGGCAACCCGCCTCCAGCCGCTCCTGCCACAAAGCCCGTCGATCCCGTCAGCTCCGTACCCGAAGAATCCACGCCCCGCCCCGGGGACTCAAACGCCAGTCCCCCCCCAGCCACTGCTCCGCCCGAACTCCCGACTGCCGGCCCCAATTCACCCCCGGCCCCGCTGGTTACATCCACTCAGACTGGTCTCACCGGTCCGGCCGATCGACCAGCCATCGAAAACTCAGGCAGCTCAGAACCCCGTCCGATCCAGCTGCTCATTCCGAATAAACGCTTTCGCAAAGAACGCCCCTCGAACGCGCTTCGAGTCAGCTACGATGACATCGACCTCCTGAAAGTGCTCAACATGGAGCCTGTTCCGCCGGACGCTGTCAGTCACTTCCCCGAATGGCTCAGTCAGCTGGACGGCCAGACCGTGCGGATTCGGGGCTATATGTATCCCACGTTCGAGGCCACTGGGCTGACGTCGTTTACTCTCGCCCGCGACAACGGCATCTGCTGTTTCGTGCGGCAGCCTAAAATCTACGATATCATCTCTGTCACGCTGGCCCCCGGCGAAGTCAGCGATTACATCGCCAATCGCCCCTTCGATGTGGAGGGCGTTTTCCGGATCGATCCCGGTGCGGACCAGACAGACCTTTCCCGACTGTATCGCATTCAGCAGGTGAAAGTGCTCCACTGCCCACAAACTGCGGCCCGCGCCCCAATCTCCGAAAGGCAGCATTCCGATGCGCTGGTTTCTTACTTCCGTCTTCACCGTGCTGTTCTTGCTGTCCTTCTCCGCCGCGCCGACTGCCACTGCCGCAGCTGCAGCCTGCCCCTTCTGTGACGCCCCCACCCTCGTGATGGCCGAACAGATTCAAATGTGCGACCACCTGCTGCTCGGACGCTATCTCGGCGGCGAAAAAGCCACCGATGTGACGGCCGGCAATTCCAGATTCGAAATCGTGGCCGTCGCCTTCTCCAAAGGCACTCGCTTTCAACCCGGCCAAACCCTCGAACTCCCGCAGGCCGTCACCGCCCCCGAAAAAACGCTCTTCTCACTCATGGGCCCCGAAGATCGCCTTGAAGACTGGCACGCACCATCCCAGGTCACTGACGTCGCCTGGAAATACCTCGCATCCATGCCGCTCCCCACCACCGACCCCGCCGCCCACACGAAACGGCTCGAATACTTCCTCCCGTACTTCGAACACCCGGACACCATGATCTCCAACGACGCATTCGCCGAGTTTGCTGCCGCTCCCTACAGCGTTATCGTGCCGCTCCGCGAAAAACTTCCCCGCGAAAAAATCCTCCAGTGGCTCAATGACCCCAAAGTCTCCCCCACTCGCATCGGCTTCTACGGCCTGCTCGCCGGACTCTGTGGCCAACCCGAAGATGCTGCACTGCTCGAACAGAAAATCCTCGTCCTCGATGCCGATTTTCGACTCGGTATCGAAGGCGTCATGGCCGGCTACATCCTGCTCCGCGGCGAACCCGGCCTGCAAAGGATCGAAGACGCCAAAATGCGCACCAAAGTCGCTCGCGATACCGCCGGCAAAGAAGTGCCTCTGCCCTTCAGCGAAACCTATGCCGTCATGCAGGCCCTGCGGTTCCTCTGGACCTACGAACCCGATCGTATCCCCCAGGAACGCCTCCGCGCCTCCATGCGGATCCTCCTCGAACGCCAGGAACTCGCCGACCTCGTCATCACAGACCTCGCCCGCTGGAAAGACTGGACTCTCCAGGATCGCCTGATGGCGATGTACGACGACGACAAATTTGCCATTCCCGCCATTCGCCGCGCAATCGTCCGATACCTCTACTACTGCAGCCAGGAAAAAGGCACTCCCGCCGCTGACGGTTCAGAAACCCGCCCCGAAACCGCCGTCACAGCCGAAGCCAACCTCAAACTGCTCGAAACCAAAGACCCCAAAACCGTCAGTGACGCCAAACGGTTCCTCGTCCGATAGGTCGCCCGCTTCGTCGCTCCGCGAAACGAAACTTCACCCGGATCCTCTTCGCCGAACGAAAAGCGACCAGCCACCACATCATGTCCGCGTTCTCCTTTCACCTGGATGCTGTTGACCACTGTACGGCGGGTCGAGCAGGTCAGCTGCGCACTCCGCATGGCACCGTACAAACGCCCGCCTTCATGCCCGTCGGCACACTCGGCACCGTCAAAGGACTGCTCCCCG
Organism: uncultured Chitinophaga sp.; assembly: GCA_964561125.1. Classification (GTDB taxonomy): domain Bacteria; phylum Planctomycetota; class Planctomycetia; order Planctomycetales; family Planctomycetaceae; genus SXXK01. The sequence goes on from CAZLOQ010000057.1 coordinate 20,403, forward strand.
TACAGCTGCGCGAAGCCCGCGCACAAATGCTCCTCGCCAACACCTATCACCTTGCACTCCGACCCGGCGAATCCATCGTCGCACTGCACGGCGGACTGCACCGGTTTATGGACTGGGACGGGCCGATCCTGACTGACAGCGGCGGCTTCCAGGTCTTCAGCCTTGCGGATCTGCGGAAACTCGATGACGACCACATTGTCTTCCGCTCCCACATCGACGGCAATCTCCTTGAACTCTCACCCGAACGCGCTGTCCGCATCCAGGAATCGCTCGGGGCCGACTTCATCATGTGCCTCGACGAATGTCCGCCTTCCAAAGAATCCCGCGAAAAGATTCTCCAGGCTGTTGACCGCACCACTCGCTGGGCAGAACGCTGTCGCAACGCCCAAACCCGAACCGATCAGGCACTCTTCGGAATCGTCCAGGGCGGCGTCCACCCGGACCTGCGCGAACGATCCGCAAGAGGACTCCTGGCACTTGACTTCCCCGGTTATGCAGTGGGTGGTCTCAGCGTTGGTGAACCACCGCCGCTCATGTACGCCACCCTCGATTGCACGGTCCCGCTGCTTCCGGCCGAAAAACCCCGATACCTGATGGGAGTTGGCAGGCCGGAAGACATTCTGGAAGCCGTTTGTCGCGGCATCGACATGTTCGACTGCGTCATGCCGACGCGCAACGGCCGAAACGCGATGGCCTTCACCAGCCACGGCCCCGTACGGCTCAGAAACGCCGTCCACCAGAAAGACACCTCACCGCTCGATCCCGACTGCCCCTGTCCTGCCTGCCGCAACTACAGCCGCGCATACCTCCGCCATCTCTTCGTCGCCAAAGAAATGCTCGGACCCATCCTCCTCTCCCTGCACAACCTCACCTACTATCAAACTCTCGTCCGCCAGCTCCGCGAAGCCATTCTTGCGGGAACACTGGCCACCTTTCGTTCGCGTCAGCTTGCCCTCTGGGCAGGTGGCCAATAAACTCAGAACTTTTCGCGGTCTTTCGGATTTCAGGTACAGGAGTCTTTCGTGGCGGGTTCCTCTGCACTCACAGCACTGCTCACTGTCGCCCTCAACCTTGGCGGTGCGGCATTTCATCCCTCGCAGGACGCAGCTCCGGTTGCCAAAAATGAGGTCTCGGCCGCCCCCGCAAACCAGGCCCCCGTGGCCGACGCCGCAGATTCTGTCCCGGACACTCCCGCCGCAGACACCAAAACCCCGGCCGCCGCAAAATCCTCACCCGCACCCCGTCCCGGCAAAGCCCCCGAACAACCGCCCGCGTGGGTCCAGTTCGTGCCATTCGCCTTTCTGGCCCTCATGTTCTGGTTCGTTATCCTGCGTCCCCAGCAAAAAGAACAACGTCGCCGCCAGGAACTCATGAATCAACTCAAAAAGAACGATCGCGTCGTCACCAATGGCGGTCTGATCGGCACCATTGCCGATCTGTCGTCTGACGGCCGCTTCGTCACACTCAAGGTCGACGACTCCACCCGCATTCGCTTTCTCCGCAGCGCCATCACCGGGCCACTGGATGAAAAAGCCGAGTCGCCCGAAAAAAAATAGCTCTGTGACTGCTCAAACTGAGGAGATCTCCCGGATTATAGACCCGGAAGGCCGCTGGAATTGTCTTCACACGGCGATTTTCGCTACATATACACGTTTCCCAGTTCCACCCCGCTGCCCCGCGAAGTCTGCGTAATCGCGGCTCTCCCCAGGAATGCTCTGATGTCAGTTGTGCTGTCTTTTGTGCTGCAGGGACTCTTATTCGGCCTGCTTCAGACTCCTGACGCCCCCGCTCCCACCCCGAACAGTCAGCCCCCCGCGGCTGCCGCGCCCGCTGCCGATCCCCAGGCACCGATCGCTCCTGCGGCCACCCCCGTCTCTCCACAACTCCCGGAAGTCACGCCCGACACGCCCGCCGCCCCCGCCGCACCGGCAGCGCCCGTCGCACCGGCTTTCGATCCGGCCGCGGACGCCTCGTCGGCCGCAGACACCACCACTCCCGCAGAGTCCTTCTCGGCAGCTGATAAGCCCACCCCCGCTCCGGCCCGGTCCGGCGGCGAATTCCTCTTCTTTCTGCTCGTGCTCGCAATGCTCGTGCTGCCCTTCGTCGCCGCCCATTTCATCGGCCGTGCAATTAACGCCCCCGAATGGTCCTCCCGCATCGGCATCACGCTCTTCATGCTCATCCTCGGCATCTCGCCCTTCCTCACTTCACTCATCTACAATCGCCCGCTCTCTGATCGCTTCCGACTCGGCATCGACCTCGCCGGCGGTACCAACATGGTCTTCCAGGTCCGTGGTGAAGGCAAAGAAATCACTCCGCAGGTAATGGACCAGATGGTCGGTGCCGTCAGCCGCCGCATCAATGTTTCCGGCACCGAAGAAATCACCGTCCGCGCGGTCGGTACAGACCGCATCGAAGTCATCGTCCCCGGCGAAGATCCCCAGACAGTCGACGACATCAAACGCCGCATCACGCGTCTGGGAAGTCTCGAATTTCACATTGTCGCTAACAACACCGACTCCGATGTGGCCCGCATGGCGCTCGATATGGATCTCGCTGAAAAGGATGTCCGCATCGACGGCGAACTCCGCGCCCGCTGGGTCCGCGCCGCTGAAGCTAACGGTGTCCCCAAACTGCTCGAAAGCAACACCGCAATCCGCAGGCCCGTTAAGGCCGAACGCACCGTTGATGGTCGCGTCGAACAGTACGACACCGAAGAATATCTCCTGCTCATCGATCCCCCGGACGAACAGGTCACCGGTCGCTACCTCCGCTCCGCCTACCGCGACTTCGACCCCCAGAACGCTCAGATTGTCGTCAACTTCGCCTTCGACCAGACCGGTGCCTACCTCTTCGGGCAACTCACCGGCCGCAACGTGCCCCGCTCCGGCGTCCCCGATCGCGAACTTGCCATCGTCCTCGACGGATTCCTCGACAGCGCCCCCCGCATCAACGAACAGATCAGCGATCGCGGACAAATCTCGGGTGGCGGGACCGGCTTCACAGCTACAGAAGCCGACGAACTCGTCTCCGTACTCAACGCCGGTGCCCTCGAAGTCCCCATCGACCCCAAGCCGCTCAGTGAAGCCACCGTCGACCCCACGCTCGGTGCCGACGTTCGCCAGAAAGGGATCACCGCCACCGCCATCAGCGGTCTGGCTGTGATCATCTTTATGCTGGTCTACTACCGCACCGCCGGTCTCATTGCCGTCATCTCGCTCATCCTCAACCTCGTCCTCACCATCGGCGCCATGGTCGCTGTCAACGCCACCTTCACCCTCCCCGGCATCGCCGGCATCGTGCTCACCATCGGGATGGCCGTCGACGCCAACGTCCTCATCTACGAACGCATGCGGGAAGAACTCGCCAAAGGCTCAAGTGTTCGTATGGCCATTCAGAACGGCTTCGAAAAAGCCTTTATCACCATTTTTGACTCCAACATCACCACCCTGCTCACCTCCATCGTTCTCTTCTACTTCGGCACCGACCAGATTCGCGGCTTCGCCGTCACGCTGTTCATCGGTCTTGCCATCAGCATGTTCACCGCTCTCTACGTCGGTCGGCTGCTCTTCGATATCGGCGAAAAAGTGGGCTTCCTGCGTCAGATCCGCATGATGCAGGCTATCGGTGAAACCAACTTCAACTTCATGAAGTACCGCCGACAACTCTTCACAGCCTCCGGCATCTGCATCGGCATCGGTCTGCTCGCCTTCTTCATCCGCGGCGAACGCAATTACGATATCGATTTCACCGGCGGCACGATGGTGGCGTTTCAGATGACCGAACCCGAACGCACAGAAGACGTTGCTAAAGCCCTGAAAGCCGAATTCGGTGACAACTTCTCACTCGAACGCCTCAGCGTCGGCGACGAAAGCGAAGAAGGTGTGGGCACCTACTTCCGCCTCCGCACCACCGAAAGTGACTCCCACAGCGAAGATACCGCCGCCGCAGAGAAAGGCAGCGACATTTCCGCCGAAGAACGCGTCCGCGCCAAAGTCAACAACGCCTTCGCCGACTCCGCCGATATGAAGCTCAGCATGGTTTCGCTCGCCGAAACCACCGTTCGCCCCGTGCAGATCATCGAAGGTGATAACTCCGTCGCCGCAGTCGCTCGCCTGCCGTACCGCGGCGGTGTCGAAGCCGAACTGCAGTTCGACAAGGAAATCGCCAGCGGCACAGCCACCGATCTGATCGATGCCGCCCTCTCCAAAGTCATCAACGCCCCCGCCCAGGACCTCTTCGGACTCGAAGGCACCGCCGGTTCCGGTACCATCTCCGCCGAACGCTCCGTGAAGAAATACAGCACCTATGTCGTCCGCGTGCGCCCGGAAATCACCTCCGAACAACTGACCTCCGCAATCAATAACATCCGCACCGAACTCGACTCCACACCACTCTTCAACGAAGTCAATACCTTCGCCTCCGCAGTCGCTTCAGAAACCCGGATCAACGCCACGATCGCTGTGGTGCTCAGCATCCTCGGCATCTCCGCCTACATCTGGTTCCGTTTCCAGAACCTCGTCTTCGGACTTGCAGCTATCGTCTCTCTCGTCCACGACGTCCTCTTCACACTTGGTTCCCTCGCCGTCGCCAGCTGGCTTGCCGGCTCGTCGCTCGGCGAACTGCTCCTGATCGACGACTTCCGCATCAACCTGTCCATGATTGCCGCCTTCCTCACACTCGTCGGCTACTCCCTGAACGACACCATCGTGGTGTTCGACCGTATTCGTGAAGTCCGCGGCAAGAATCCGCTCGTCACCAGCGACATTGTCAACCGGTCACTCAATTCCACCCTCGGCCGCACACTCATGACCGGGATCACAGTCCTCATCGTCGTGATCATCCTTTACGTGTTCGGGGGCTCCGGCGTGCACGGCTTCGCGTGGTGTCTGCTCATGGGCTCTCTCGTTGGTACCTACAGCTCAATCTATATCGCCAGCCCCTTCCTCGTCTGGTTCCTCAGCGGGAACAACGGCAGTCCGGCCAGGCCGGCAAAGGCCTGAGAATCGTTTTTCGCTCCGCGAAACCAGCTCTCTGCCGTTCCCCCCGCAGAAACGCGCTATAATCTCCGACAGCCCGCATCAATCTGATGCGGGCGTCTTCCTTTCCCGTTCCTCCCTGCAGCCCGCTTTCTCAGGAAGTTGTCACCGGAATGATCGACGAATCGCCTCTGCACTGGACCACTGTCGACGCCGCTGAACTCTACGAAGTCCCTCGCTGGGGCAATGGCTACTTCTCTGTTAATCCGTCCGGCAATCTGATGGTGCATCCGGACCGTAACCCCGCCCGTGGTGTCGACCTCAGACAACTCGTCGAACGCCTCCAGCTGCGCGGGCTCGATGTCCCCGTGCTCCTGCGGTTCAACGGAATCATTCGCGACCGCCTGTTTGTACTCCACAAAGCCTTCTCCGACGCCATCCGCGAACACAACTACCGCGGTCGCTATTCCTGCGTCTACCCCATCAAGGTCAACCAGCAAAGAGAAGTCGTCGAGAAGGTCGTGGAATACGGCCGCGAATTCGGCTTCGGACTCGAAGCCGGCAGCAAACCCGAACTGCTCGCCGTCGTCGCCATGACCGAAGCTCAGACGCCCATCATCTGCAATGGCTTCAAGGACGCCGAATTCATCGAAATGGCGCTTCTCGCACAGAAAATCGGCCGACACGTGATCCCCGTTGTCGAAAAGTACACAGAACTTGAACTCATCCTCAAATACGCCGAAAAACTCAATGTCCGCCCCCAGATCGGCATGCGAGTCAAGCTGGCCGCACGCGGCGCCGGACGCTGGCAGTCCTCCGGTGGCTATCGCTCCAAGTTCGGCCTCCGCGCCAACGAAATCCTCGAAGCCCTCGAAGAACTCCGCCGACGCGGCATGGAAGACTGCTTCACTCTCCTCCACTTCCACCTCGGCAGCCAGATCACCAATATCCGCCAGGTCAAAGCGGCCCTCAACGAAGCCGCACGCGTCTACACAGAACTCGCCAAACGCGGCGCCGGACTCAAATACATGGACGTCGGCGGCGGACTCGGCGTCGACTACGATGGCTCACAAACCAACTTCGAATCCAGCATGAACTACACGCTGGAAGAATATGCCCGCGACGTCGTCTACACCCTCCAGACCGTCTGCGATGAAGCCGGTGTCGAACACCCCAATATCATCTCCGAAAGCGGCCGCGCGATCTCCGCCTTCCACAGCGTCCTCGTCTTCGGTGTCCTCGGTGTCTCTCAGCAGGGCACCGAAAATACCTCCGATGCCGCTCTCGCTCCCCCGGACGATGCTGAACAGGTCCTCCACGACCTCTATCAAAGCTACCGCGGACTCACACAACGCAATGCCCTTGAAGCCTACCATGACGCTCAGACCTCCATCGATACCGTCATGACCCTCTTCAACACCGGCTACCTCTCACTCGAACAACGCTGCCTCGCCGAAAACATCTACTTCGCCACCTGCCATCGCATCTGGCAACTCACCGGCGCCATGGAATTTGTCCCCGAAGAACTCGAACGACTCGATAAACTCCTCTCCGATAACTACTTCTGCAATTTCTCGCTGTTCCAGTCCTGCCCCGACTCCTGGGCCATCAAACAACTCTTCCCCGTCATGCCCATTCACCAGCTCAATCATCGTCCCACCCGACACGCCGTGCTCAGCGATATCACCTGCGACTCCGATGGGAAAATTGACACCTTCATCGACCGCCGCGATGTCCGCCGCACACTCATGCTCCACGAATACGACGGCTCCCCCTATTACCTCGGCATCTTCCTCATCGGTGCCTACCAGGAAATCCTCGGAGACCTCCATAATCTCTTCGGTGATACCAACGCCGTTCACGTCGACCTCTCTGAAACCGGCGAAGTCGTCCTCGATACCATCATCAAAGGCGAAACCGTCAGCGAAGTGCTCGACTACGTCCAGTTCCGCGGGCGCGACCTGATCAACAAACTCCAGGTCGCCGTCGAAAACGCCGTCCGGGATCAACGTATCGACCACGTCCAGGCCGGACAGTTCGTCAAGTTCTACGAAGAAGCCCTCCACGGCTATACATACCTCGAAGAACCTGACGGCGAATAGTACTGTCAGCGATCGAACACAAGCTGATGAGACAAATGCAACCCACGGGACCTCTGGCCGCCGGTTCGCCGCGCATCACGGCGTTGCTTCCACACAGGCCGAAGGTCGCGCAGGAGCCGCTACGTCGTATTTCATGCAACGCTTCGTGAAACCCGCCCTTCAGGCCCCAATCGCGTCTGGATCATTCCGCCCGCACCCGATATGCTTGTTCACCGCTGCAGGGCTGCCCTTCCCGTGGTCGGCGGCAGAAACACGGTGGTCTCTCTGAATCCGGCGGGTCGGCATGCGATGGGTTGCGTGGATGATGATTGCCGCCAGTCTCAGCATCAGTCTGCTGGGACTGCTCGGATTGGTACGGGCTGACGAACTGTATGGGCGGACGCAGCTGGTGGAACGGCAGATGGTCTGGCTGCTGCTTGCTCTGCCGGTGATGGCTGCTGCCGCCCTGGTTCCTTATCGGCTGCTGCGGCCGTACAGCATGCCTGCCTATCTGACCAGCCTGCTGCTGCTCACCGCTGTGCTCTTCATGCCCGCTGTGAATGGTTCGCGTCGCTGGATTCCGCTGGGGCTGTTTGATCTGCAGGCCAGCGAACCTGCGCGGCTGACTTTTGTGCTGGCGCTTGCTGCATGGCTCATGCACCGCCGCAATCAACAGTCGCTCAGGGGACTGCTCGCGCCAGCCGGCATGGCAGCTTTGCCCATGCTGCTCATCGTGCGCGAACCGGATCTCGACACCGCACTGCTCTTCCTGCCCGTGCTGGCCGGGATGCTGTATGCCGCCGGCGCACGCACACGGCATCTGCTGGCCGCTGTCATCCTCGGAATAGCCTGTCTGCCGCTGCTGTGGACGGTGATGAGCGCTGAGCAGAAGTCGCGGGTCGTGTCTGTCTTTCTGCAGCGGGATGGCGGACCGGCACCGGCCGGTGACGGGTTTCATCTGCATCAGTCCCGGCAGGTGCTCGCACTGGGCGGACTCCGCGGAAGCTGGATGCAGGACGAGCCGCCGATTGATGACGCGGCCGCCTGGCAGCTCCCGGCAGCACGCACCGACTTTATTTTCGTAATGATCGGCGAACGCTTCGGTCTGGCAGGCTGCGGACTCCTGCTGCTGCTCTACAGCCTGCTCATCATCGCTGGCCTGGCGATTGCCGCTGCAAGCAATGAACCGTGGGGACGGCTGGTCGCCGTGGGCATCACTGTGCTGCTGGGAGTGCAGGTCATTCTGAACACCGCCATGACCGTCGGTCTGCTCCCCATCACCGGCACAGCTCTGCCCCTGTGCAGTTATGGCGGGAGCAGCCTTGTGTGTACCTACGCGTCCATCGGGATGCTCATCAATATCGGCATCCATCAGTCACTCGAAGCCACAGGAAAACCATTCGCGTTCTGAGTCCTGACGGACAGCGGACTACGACCATCCCGCCGCCCTCGCCCCTGCCACGAACACAGCAATCGAGTTTTCAATTCCTGAAGAGAAAGTTCCCGATGAACACTGTCAATCACCGGATTCCGCATGGAAGACGCGCTTTCCTGAAGCACGGGACACTTGTACTGACCGCAGCTGCATGCCACAGATGGCCGCTTTCCGCGGCAGAAGCTACGGCCCGTCTGCGCGTTGGCCTGGTGACCGATCTGCATTACGCCGACAAAGCTCCAGCCGGAACGCGACATTACCGCGAGACACCAGCCAGGCTGGAAGAAGCGGCCCGACAGTTCACCCGGGACAAGCTGTCATTCCTTGTGGAACTGGGCGATTTCATTGACGCTGCCGACTCGGTCGACGTCGAACAAAAATATCTCCGGACCATCAACGCGCAGTTCTCGGCCATCTGCAGCGACCGCCATTATGTGCTGGGAAATCATTGTGTGGACACTCTGAAGAAAGAAGAATTCCTCGCCGGTGTGGAACAGCCGACGTCTTACTACTCATTCGACCGCGGTGGGTTTCACTTTATCGTCCTCGATTCCTGTTTCCGCAGTGATGGCCAGCCGTACGGCCGAAAAAACTTCCAGTGGACCGATGCCAATGTGCCGCCAGCAGAACTGGAGTGGCTGGAAGGTGACCTGAAAGCCAGCGACAAACCCGTGATCGTCTTTGCCCATCAGCGACTGGACGTCAGCAACAACCACGGCGTGAAGAACAATGCCCGGGTGCGGCAGATCCTTGAAGCTTCAAAACGCGTGCTCGCCGTCTTCCAGGGACACAGCCATCAGAATGATCTCCGGGAAATCGCCGGAATTCATTACTGCACGCTCGTTGCCATGGTCGAAGGTGCAGGGCCGGAAAACAATGGCTATTCGCTGCTGCACATCGAGCCGGACGGCACCCTCCGCCTGACCGGCTTTCGCAGACAGAACTCCTGGACACAGACACGCCGCGAGTGAATATCCATCCGGACAGCGCCATGCCGGGCCAGCTGCTCCGGCTTCAAGCCACGCTGTGGCTGTGACTTGATCCCTGACATCAGTGTGATCAGTGTGATCCGTGTTCAAAAAACACGTTCGCATGTTGCCCACAGAAAACGCGGAGAACACGGAGGAATCACCGAGGTGACATCAGGTTGTTCAACACCAGCAGGAATCCATGCCTTCGACGTGCTGCACCCTCCGGGACGGACTCACGGAACATTGAACCTGGCGCTGTCCAGTTCAGAACGGCCCGACAACCCCCGCAGCGCTCTTTGAAGACGGCGCCGCCAAACGCCTCCGCAGGCCTGCAGGGCCGTCCTCCAAAAGCCTGGGGTGAGAAGCCCCGATTCGGGGCGACGAACCCCAGGTCGCGGCCGCAAAAAATTCCAGCAGGCCTGTAAGGCCGTTTTCCACCGCTTCAAACAGCCACCATGACCTGCCGGTGTCAGGCTTCCTCCGCGTCAGGTGAACTTTTTAGCCGAGCCGAAAAATTGCTGACTTAATTTTATTGACTGACCCATATAGGGTGGTTACTGTTACATCTTGATGTGTATTGGTGTGCCTGACGCTTTCCAGGGTAACTGCCATGTCCCGTATTGCTCGTTCTGAAGTATTTTGTCCCACGCAGACAAACTGCATCTTCACTGTCTGCACAGCAGCCCCCGGCAGACAACTTGCCAGCCAGCTTGCATCATCGTCTGAAGGGGGCGACCAGCGACGGGCGTTCATCGAAGACCTGGTCGCAATCTTCAGTCAGTATTTCGCAATCGACCTGATCGCCTTCAGCCTTGACAGCTGCTGCCTTCGGCAAATCCTGCTGTCCAACCCGCAGCTCGCACAACAGCTCAGCCC
>CAZLOQ010000058.1:0-2103 GCA_964561125.1 uncultured Chitinophaga sp.
CGCATCAGGGGGCGGCGGGAGTTCACTTTGATTTTAAAATCCGCTGGCCACCGCCGCTCCCCTGCATGCGATGGTTCTGTGGCATCATCGGCTGACTTGACGCTGGCCATCGTAATGGATCGCCCGCTGTCTGTCAGCAACTATCTCCCAATCCATGCGATGGGGCGGATCGAGGTAGTGCTTGTACGCAACCGCCAGTTGCCGCGCTACTTCAGTGAATGGCACACCACCAAACCCAGCCCCATGGCTGGAAATACGATCGTTTCGATTTGTGATTCGTTGGAAGCTTTGTGGCGATACACCGGAACGAGAGATGCCCAGGTTGCAGCGTACACTTTGTCTGTGCCTTCAATTGACCCCGGAACGCGCATCGTCGGTGAATGTGCAATAAACGGATAGTCAGGATTCCCGGTCGATTCGATGAACGATGTCCCGATCGGTTGTTCGCCAAGGTATTCATCCATAATTCGGGATTGCACGCGGAGCATCAAGTCGCGACCGTGAAAACGAATGACGGCAGCGTCGATACCGGCATTCATGATTCCAAAGGAGTTTGCGGCGGTGACAAAGCAATCGTGCGGTGGTAGATATTTGAAGCGAGTTTGCATGACTGTTACGCGGGGCAGACCGTTGAATCGATGACGAAACGCATCACACATTTCGTCGTCAGGATGGATCAGCCACAAATCGATCGGTAATGCCATGCAGTGAGTATTCCTTCGTGACAGAACGCCTGCCGTAACCGGGCACGAACGGAAGACTTTGATTTCAGTTGCCGCGTGAATGAGTGCTCCGGTTCACGGCATTGTTCGCCACCTATATCATTGAGTCGATGGACAAGAAGTCGTCGCGGTTCTCTTCGACGAGCTGCTGGAGCCTGTCGTCGACCCAAAAGTTGTCCGGTGTTTGCTCGTCCAGTACCTCCATTACACTATCATCGAAATGATCGAATACATCCTGGAGGTCGGGCGATTCAGTGAGTCCCTTATTGAGGTGCTCGGCTAGTTCAGAAGGAAGCATTGACATTGCAGTGCGACACAATTGTGCCGCTTCCTGATGGCCAAAGTGATCAAAAGCTTCAGCTGCAATCGGAAACAGTTCCGGGACATTGTAGGCCGCTTGAGCAAACCCACCGTTACCAACCTGAAAGTTCAGGTCATAGCAGGCGTAGAAGAATCTAACGGCTTTCGGCCATTCAGAAATCGGCGGCATATCTTCATATCGCTCGTACAAAGCCGAAGCGATGTTCTCAACGAATTCCCGATGCTCAGGATCGTATGGGGCGTCCTTGTGGTCAGCCAACAGCTTGGAGAAATTTCGGCGATAGGAACTCATGGTCTGGTTGCAATCCTATTTGTGCCTAACTACTTTTAGACGGAAAAACGGAATTAGACAGAAAATTGATTCTGTCTAATCTGGTGGGTATGCTGGATAATACCCACAAGGTATTTCAAGATCCTTACTGGGGAGTGTACCCAAAAGTCTGCGTTTTTGTCAATCCTGAAGTTTGCATTATGAATTCAGGTCGTCCTTCGCACCCGGAATGACAGAATCAATCGCAGGCTGTCGTCAATTCGCCACAGTCCCCGAAACTGCTGACTCAAGTGCGCAACAAAATGAGGTTGTTGCATTACTCAATCCGAACGGAGTCTGCCTATGTGGACTGGATTGTCAGGTTTCTGCGGTTTCACCGGACTGCGGACGGCAGCTGGCAGCATCCCTCTTCACCTGGCGGGCCGCACATTTCTGAATTTCTGACTCACCCGGCGGTCGAGCGACACGTCTCGGCAAGTACTCAAAACCAAGCGATGTGTGCGCTCGTGTTTCTTTATCGACAGGTGCTTGAACTGGATCCGGGACGCCTGGATGGACTCCGTGCAAAGGGACCGGAGCGAATGCCGGTTGTTTTGTCACGCGACGAGGTTCGCAGGATTCCGGAGGCGTGTCCGTCCGGGAGTCTGGTGCGGCTTTTCTGTGAACTGTTCTATGGCACGGGGATGCGGCTGCTGGAGGTTTGCCGGCTGCGAATCAAGGACATCGATTTTCAGCGGCGACAGATTCTTGTTCGCGACGGAAAAGGCGAAAAGGATCGGGTGGTTCCGT
>CAZLOQ010000058.1:2113-5185 GCA_964561125.1 uncultured Chitinophaga sp.
TGCATCAGAGTGATCTCGCTGCGGGACATGGTTCCGTGTGGCTGCCTTACGCGATTGCAGAAAAGTATCCGGCGGCGGCTCGTGAGTTTCTCTGGCAGTTTGTGTTTCCGGCAGGACGGATCAGCACGGATCCTCGGTCAGGAGCGTTTCGCAGGCACCACGTGCATGAGAATTCCGTTCAGAAGCTTGTGCGAGCTGCCGTGCTTCGTGCGGGCATTGACAAGAAGATCAGTTGTCGTTGTCAAACCGGGCCACCGTCTTCTACAGAAAAAACGTACCGGAGAATAAAACGCGAAGTCAGCGACTGGCGCGGGGGCGTGAGAGTGATTTGTGGGGAGAGGTTACCGAAAAGCCTGGGCGACCTCCTGAAGGCAGCCAATGGATTCACGTCTGGGATCGAGGTGGTGATAATTTTGAGGCCATGTGTCACATTGTGCGGAACGGTTGTGACTGGCTGATTCGAGCTTCGAAGCTCAATCGCACGGTACAACAGGGTTCCGAGAATATGAAAATGGAGGTCGCTGCCTCGCGTGCCGAATTGCCTGGCAGTTACGACCTGCATCTGCGAGCACGGCCCGGCGTTTCCGCGAGAGTTGCATCACTGGAGGTTCGCTCCACCCGAGTCACGCTTCCGCAGCCGAAAGCGAGCAGTCCGTTTGTCAAATCCTGTGGAATCGAAAGTATCGAAACGAACTTGGTGATCGTCGAGGAAGTCAATGCCCCCAAAGGGATCACTCCGATCCGCCTGCCGCCATGAACCGGAGGCGAAGGCAAAAGATCTAGTTCCCGGCGTTTGGTTGAAGGTGTTGCTGCTGATGAAATCGAAACTCGCAAAGCAGGACCTGACGGTTTACGGTTTCTTTCGCGGCCTTGCGAAACTTGGTGGCTTCCTCGGACGAAAGCACGACGGCGAACCCGGATGGCAATCAATCTGGAGCGGATACGAAAAACTCCATGGCAGAATCGAGAGCATAAAACTGGTCAGACCCGAATGGTTTCGTGGGTAATGACAAGGCCGGCAGGCCCAGGTGTTGCTTGCAGCAATCTGACAATCCAGACATGGCGCTGTCCAGTGAAAGACGCTGGGTCATCCCGGCTGCGATGCGACAAAAAAAGAGGCCTGCAGCGACGCCACTGCAGGCCTCCGGACTTCAACTGCCTGAATCGCGATCGCTCAGTTCAGCAGCACACCACCTGTGAGCAGCAGGTTGACCACATCGCTGATCGTCTCATCGACGATGGCAGAATCCGCTGCGGGAGTGGGCTGCATGCTGAGTTCTGTCCGAACAGCTGGCCGTGCGGCAGCGACTGCCGCTGTGAGGATCCCTTCTGCACCCGTCGCTTCGACGACCGGCTGTCGCGAGGCTGCAGCAGATTTCGCATCAGCTTCGCGAACGCTGATTGCCGGAATCCCGAGAGGGGAATCAGGCAGAGCCAGCAGCAATCCGGGGATGTCGCCCGGAGCCGGAGATTCCACAGAGGCCACAGTGAACGTGCCCGGAATGCTCCAGATCGAAAACACGCCGGTCAGGCTGATGGCACGGACCCAGTAACGATATGTGGCACCGGGGATCAGAGCGGTCGGCACTGTCAGCGAATTGCTGGTGATTCCTGCAGTATTGAATACAACTGTTTCTGAACCATCGCCGAAACGGCGGTTCAGCTGAACCTGGTAGCTGGCGGCACCAGTCACGCTCTGCCACCGCAGTGTTGGCAGCGCAGAGTCCGCCGTCCCCAGCGGCGCAGTAATCGTCGGCCGCCCGCCGACATAGAAGAAGCTGCGACTGGAGAATGTGCCGAGAATATTGCCAGCCGCTGAGAAGCCGGCCACGACCCAGCTGTAGTTTCCATCGGGGAGCGGCGCGGGGTTCGTCCAGCGAGTGGACGTAATCCCGGAAACATCGGCCACCTGCTGCCCGGTCGTCTCGCTTCTGAGCTGCAGACGGTAGCTGGTTGCTCCGAGCACTGCCGTCCACGAAAACTCCTCAATTCGATTGAAGGTCGCAGTGACCGGTGCGATCGCCTGGGGGGCGATTCCGATGGTGAAGTCAAGCAGACTGCTCCATGTGGCTGGAGTATTGTCTGCAGCGACAGCCCGAGCGTAGAAACGGTAGAGACCGATGCCCAGATCCAGTGCGGGAGTCCATGATGTGGTGGTCACGAACGTGCGAACAAAGTTGAAGTTATTGCGGGAGATGTCGTCAACATCCACTTCGTAACGGGTGGCACCCGTGATCGCCGGCCACGTGATCGTCGGTCGTGGATTTGTCTGGACCGGATTGATCGGATTCGGCACCACCTGCGTGACGATCGTGAAACGCTGAGCAGCTGACCATGGCAGCTTCGTCCCGTCACTGAGTACACCGCGAACGTAAGCCTCGATTTTTCCGATTCCCAGATCAACCGTCGGCTGGAATGATGTGGTTGTGCTGGTCGACTGCACCAGCGGCAACTGACCGCCGCTGCTGTTTCCGATCCAGACGATGTACGACACAGCGTCCGGCACAGCCGTCCACTCGATCAGCGGTCGCTGGGATGTCACGGAACCGACGGGACTCGTGATGACCGATCGGATCGGGGTGACGTTGACAGTGAACGTGCGAGTGGTGATCAGGCTGTCGGGTGTTGTGCGGAAGTCTGCTTCTCTTCTGCCATCTTCAACGGAGACTGCAATCACTGCAGATCCACGGGCGTTCTTCGCTGGGGTGAATCGCAGAGTTCCAGTGGCGTCCGGCTCGAACCAGATGACTGACAGATCCCCGATCAGCGCCGGGTTGCTGCTGATGGCGGTGATGCGTAGCGCTTGGTTTTCACCACCACCGGCCGTGATCCCGGTAAGTGAAATGGTTTGCGTGTCGGAGTCTTCCAGGATGGTCAGGTCAGGCAGAGCGTCCAGTGTGGGGCTGTCGTTCACGGCATTCACCGTGACTGTAAAGGTGCGGGTAACCGAATCGTTGTCGTCAGGTGTGGACAGATCTCCGTCAAGGCCGCCATCGGTGACGACGACAGTGATCACCACAACGCCGTGCTGATCAGCGACCGGGGTGAACGTGAGTGAGCCCGAAGGATCAG
>CAZLOQ010000058.1:5285-23422 GCA_964561125.1 uncultured Chitinophaga sp.
GGTCAGCAATCGGAGTGAATTTCAGTGAGCCGAAGGAATCAGCAGAGCTGTAAATGACGACCGGATCGGCAATCAGATCAAGGTTATCGCTTGTGGCTGTGATGCTCAGCGGCTGAGTTTCTCCGCCACCGGCGGAAATACCGGTCAGCTCAACCGTTTGTTCGGCAGCATCCTCGTCGATGGTGACATCGACGGGCGGTTCCAGTGTTGGTGCATCATTGACGGGGTTCACGGTGACGTTGAAGGTGAGTGTGATCGACTGATTGTCAGCTTCGGTCGAGAGATCCTCGTCAAGTCCGCCATCCGTCACTGTGACAGTAATCACCGCTGAACCGCTCAGATTGGCCATCGGAGTCAATTGAAGCAGGCCGGTGGGATCAGCGGAGGTATAGACGACGACCGGGTCGGCGATCAGTTCTGTGTTGTCACTGCTGGCTGTGATGCTCAGCGGTTGAGATTCCCCGCCACCGGCAGTGATACCGGTCAGGCTCACGGTGTATTCCGGCGCATCTTCGTCAATGCTGATGTCATCCGGCTGATCCAGCGTCGGTGCATCGTTGACGGGATTCACAGTCACGCTGAAGGTAAGCGTGGTGGATGCGTTGTCGTCAGTGGTTGAGAGGTCGTCGTCGAGTCCGCCGTCCGTCACGATAACCGTGATCACCACAAGACCGCTCTGATCGGGAATCGGAGTGAACTGCAGTGATCCGAAAGGATCCGCAGAACTGTAGATCACCACCGGATCGGCAATGACATCGGTGTTGCTGCTGAAGGCTGAAATGCTCAGCGTCTGGAATTCTCCGCCGCCGGCTGAAATGCCGGTGAGGCTGACTGTCTGTTCAGCGGCATCCTCGTCGATGCTGATGTCATCCGGCTGATCCAGCGTCGGCGCGTCGTTGACAGCATTGACGGTGATACTGAAGGTGAGCGTAACGGACCCGTTGTCGTCGGTGGTGGACAGATCATTGTCCAGTCCGCCATCCGTGACTGTGACAGTAATCACCGCTGAACCGCTCAGATTGGCCGCCGGAGTAAATTGAAGCGAGCCGGTGGAATCAGCGGAGGTATAGACGACGACCGGATCGGCGATCAGTTCTGTGTTGTCACTGCTGGCGGTGATACTCAGCGGCTGATCTTCCCCGCCACCGGCAGAGATACCGGTCAGAATCACAGTTTGTTCGGCGGCATCCTCGTCAATTGTGACGTCATCCGGCTGGTCCAGCGTCGGGGCGTCGTTCACGGACGTGACGGTGATGCTGAAGGTGAGTGTTATGGAGCTGTTGTCATCCGGAGTGGAGAGATCGTTATCGAATCCGCCATCCGTGACGACGACAGTGATCACTACAACGCCGTGCTGATCAGCGACCGGGGTGAACGTGAGTGAGCCCGAAGGATCAGCAGAGCTGTAAACCACGGCCGGGTCTGCGATGATTGTCGGGTCACTGCTTGTCGCTGTGATACTCAGCGGCTGATTTTCTCCACCGCCGGCTGCGATACCAGAGAGACTCACGGTCTGCTCCGGAGCATCTTCGTCGATGATCAGATCGTCGGGCTGATCCAGTGTCGGGGTGTCATTCACCGGATTCACGGTGACGCTGAACGACAGCGTCACGGAACCGTTGTCTTCGATGGTTGCCAGATCGTTGTCGAGTCCGCCGTCTGTGACCACAACTGTGATGGTCGCAACACCGCTCTGGTCAGCAATCGGAGTGAATTTCAGTGAGCCGAAGGAATCAGCAGAGCTGTAAATAACGACCGGATCGGCAATCAGATCAAGGTTATCGCTTGCGGCTGTGATGCTCAGCGGCTGAGTTTCTCCGCCACCGGCGGAAATGCCGCCGAGGTTTACCGTTGTTTCTGAGGAATCTTCATCGAGTGTCACATCGTTGACCGGGTCCAGAGTGGGGTCGTCATTGACTGCAGTGACGGTGACTGTAAAGGTTGTGGTGAAGGTGACGTTATCGAAAGCCGTATCCAGTCTGGCGTCATCGCCGCCGTCTTCCACGACGACGGTGATCACAGCAGTTCCGCTCTGGTCAGCGACTGGCTGGAAGCGCAGTATGCCGACTGACTCTGGCGTGTTGTAGACGATGGTCGGATCGGGAATGAGCGCTGTATTGTCGCTGCTGACGGTGACTCTGATCGGCTGGAACTCCAGCGGACCGGAAGAGATTCCGCTGAGCTCAATGGTTTGCTCTGCGGCATCTTCAGCGATTGTCGTATCTGAAATCGGATCGATTGTCGGCGGATCGTTCACGGGACGCACAGTCAGCGTCAGCGTCTGACTGAAGACTGCGTTATCTTCCGGAGTGTCCGGATCGCCATCCAGCCCGCCGTCGGTCACGGTAACGATGATCTCGACAAGGCCGTGAGCATTCGGCAGAGGCTGGAAAATTATGCTCCCGAACGTATCGGGAGATGAGTAGACGACGGTTGGATCGGGGACGATCGCCGGATCGCTGGTTGTGGCAGTGACTCTGAGTGGCTGGCTTTCGTTGAAGCCGGCCGTGACACCGAAGAAATCGAGCGACGTCTGTTCCGAATCTTCATCAACGGAAAACTCGTAGAGCGGATCCAGCGTGGGGTCATCGTTCACGGCGGTCACATTGATCACGAATGTGATCTCTGTGGTTGCGTTATCTGTTGCCGTATCAGGATCGAGATCGAAGCCACCGTCTGTCACTGTGATGGTGATGGTCGCCGTACCGCTGGTATCCGGAGTGGGTGTGAAGAGCAGGACAGCATCCGAATCAGGAGAGTTGTAAGTCAGACTGAAGGATGAGAAGAGTGCTGCGTTGCTGTTGGTAAAGCCGACGCTGAGTGGTTGGGATTCGCCGCCGCCGGCAGTAATACCGGTCAGTGTCAGCGTCTGCTCGGCGACGTCTTCGTCAACGGTTTGATCGGCGGGCTGATCGATTGTCGGGACATCGTTCACTGGATTGACAGTGACCAGGAATTCGCGACTGAACATGGCATCGTCCGTCGTGTCGAGGATGCCATCAAGGCCGCCATCCACGACAAACACGATAATGGTGGCCACGCCGAACTGATCAGGGGCCGGAGAAAAGCTGATGGATCCGGTTGATTCAGCGGACGTGTAACTGACCGCGGGAGTGGGAATCAGAGACGTGTCGCTGCTGGAAACAACAATCCGCAGTGGCTGATTTTCGCCGCCACCAGCGAAGATTCCTGTGAGATTCACGGTCTGTTCCGAAGCGTCTTCGTCAATCGTCAGGTCGTCGATGAGATCGAATGTCGGTATGTCGTTGACGGGGTCGACCGTGATGGAGAATTCGATCGTGAACGTGGCGTTATCGGCAGCGGTATCAAAGTCATTGTCGGGACCGGCGTCTTCCACAAGAATGGTGATGACTGCCGTTCCAAACTGGTCTGCCACCGGCTGATATCGCAGAATGCCGATGCTTTCCGCACTGGTATAGTCGACTGCGGGATCGGGAATGAGTCCCGGAGTATCACTGCTGGCAGAGACTCGCAGTAGCTGCACTTCACCACCACCTGCCGTGATACCCTCCAGATTGATGGTCTGTTCCAGGGAATCTTCTTCGATGGATACGTCGAATACCTGCGCGATGGTCGGTGCATCATTGACAGGATTGACAGTGACGGTGAAGGACAGTGAAACGGAGGCATCATCGGCGGTATCGAAGACACCGTCATCGCCCGGATCTTCCACGGTGACTGTAATTACGGCAGTGCCACTGGCGTCTGACACAGGGGTAAACTTCAGCGAACCGTCAGCGTCCGGGGAGGAATAGTTCACGTCGACTGCTGCGATCAGTGCGCTGTTGCTGCTGAACGCGGAAACTCGCAGATTCTGGCTTTCGCCGCCTCCGGCTGAGATTCCGGAAAGACCGACGGTTTGTTCGCCGGCATCTTCGTCGATGGCCAGGTCAGCCAGTGCGTCCAGTGTGGGCGGATCATTGACGGGAGTGACGGTGACTGTGAAAATTATCGTCGATGTCTGGTTGTCTTCCGTGGTGTCGAAATCATCATCGGTTCCGGCATCTTCCACGCTGACAGTGATGAGGCTGCTGCCGCTGAGATCAGCAGCGGGAGTGAAGCGGAGTGCTCCGGCAGCCTGAAAGAGTGTGTAGTCCACATTCACGGCGGGGATCAGCGCGGTGTTTTCGCTGATGGCCGTGATGCGTACCTGCTGAGAAGGTTCGCCGTTGCCTCCGGAAATGCCTGCAAGCGATACGGTGACCTCAGAGGCATCTTCAAGGATGGAGAAATCTGAGATTGCGTCGATCGTCGGCGGATCATTGAGAAACACGGTGAACGTGAGGCTGGTGGTGCCGTTATCAGCGGTGGTCAGAAGATCTCCATCCAGTCCGCCGTCGGTGACTGTGACGGTGATCTCCACACTGCCGCCCACGTCCGCGTTCGGCGTGAAGCTGATACTCCCGGTGGAATCAGCAGATGTGTAGGTGACGGACGGGTCGGGGATGAGTCCCGGATTGCTGCTGGAGGCTGTGACTTCGAGCGGCTGGTCTTCACCACCGCCGGCGGTGATTCCGGAGAGGTTGACGGTCTGAGACACGGCATTGCGAGTCAGCAGCAGATTGCTGAGGGCATCGAGTGTCGGGGCATCGTTGACAGCATTGACGGTCACGAGGAATGTCTGAGAGGTGGTCAGGTTATCGCCGTCGGCATCAAAATCGCCGTCGACACCCGGGTCTTCAACCGTCACCGTAATCGTCGCAGTGCCGCTCTGATCAGCCACTGGTGTGAAGCGAACAGAGCCGGTTGCATTCGGGGAGGAGTAAGTCACCGAGGGGGTTGGAATCAGGCCGGTGTGACTGCTGGAAACGGTCACGCGCAGAGTCTGGCTTTCGCCGCCACCAGCACTGATGCCGGTGAGATTCACCGTCTGTTCGGCGGCATCTTCGTCAATGGTGACGTCAGCCGGAACGTCCAGAGTCGGCGCGTCATTGACGGCGTTCACGTTGACCGTGAAAGTCACCTCGAAGCTCGCGTTGTCTGCAGTCGTATCGAAGTCATCGTCCGGGCCGGCATCTTCCACGGTGACAGTCACCACCGCAGAGCCACTCTGGTCCGCTGCGGGGGTGAACCGCAGTGAGCCGGTGGAGTCCGGGGAAGTGTAGGTCACAGCGGGATCCGGAATCAGTCCGGGATTGTCGCTCACTGCAGTCACTCGCAGCCGCTGTGATTCAAGCGGGCCGGCAGTGATGCCCGCGAGGTTTACCAGCTGCTCGCCGTCGTCTTCGCTGATGGTCACATCAGCAATGACGTCAAGGGTTGGCACGTCGTTGACAGAGGTGACTGTCACTGTGAAGGTGCGCGTGAAGGACAGGTTGTCAGCCGTCGTTGCCGGGTCTTCATCCGCTCCCGGGTCACTCAGAACAACTGTGATCACAGCAGAACCGAACAGATTGGCTGCCGGCGTGAACCTGAGAACAGCTGAGGAATCAGGCGAGGTGTAGTCGACCACAGGATCCGGGATCAGCGCTGGATTGCTGCTGGTCGCGGTGAGTACCAGCGGCTGAGTCTCGAAGGGGCCTGCAGAAATGCCCGTGACGCTGACGGACTGTTCATCGGCATCTTCGGAAATCGTGAGATCTGAGACAGCGTCGAAGGATGGCGCGTCATTCGTGCCGGTGATGGTTACAGTAAAGGAACGGCTGAAAGTGGCATTATCACCGGGCGTGTTGAAGTTGGAGTCGAGGCCGCCGTCTTCAACTCTGACCGTGATGGTGACTGTCCCGAAGCGGTTGGCGTTGGGAGTGAAGCGAATGGAGCCGGTTGCCTGCGGACCGGTGTAGGTGACCGTTGGGTCAGGGATGATCGCAGGATCACTGCTGGTGGCGGTCACGCGGAGCGGCTGTGATTCAAACGGTCCCGCGCTGATTCCGGACAGTGCCACGGTCTGCGGTGCGGCGTCTTCCGCAATGGTGCGATCGGAAAGCGGGTTGAGCGTTGGCAGGTCGTTGACAGCGGTGACCGAGATGCGGAAGGTGCGGGAGAATATCTGGTTATCAGCAGCAGTGCTGAGATCCGCGTCCGGTCCGCCGTCCGTGACGGTAACGGTAATGATTGAGTTGCCCCAGCGATTGGCTGTGGGCGTGAAACGCAGGGTGCCGCTGGAATTCGGAGATATGTAGTCAATGCCGGGATTGGCGATCAGTACAGTATTGCTGCTGGTGGCGGTGACCTGAAGAGGTTGATTCTCGTTGCCACCGGCTGTGATGCCGGTGAGAGCCACGCTGCCTTCACCGGAGTCTTCGGCGACGGTCAGGTCGTAAAGCACGTCGAGTGTCGGGGCTGTGAGCAGATGGCGGTTTTCCAGTCGCTGAATCTGGCTGCCACGTTCTCTGGTGCGCTGCTTCCGGGAAGTACGGGCGCGAAAAAAGTCGGACAACCGCTGCAGGAGACGTCTGTTCATAAGGAGAAGACCTTGGTGGGAATGAAGGTGCAGGTTTCCGGGAAATTTGGGCGATATCCCGCCCTTTGGTGACCGTAGTTCAGGAAAACGCGGATGAATCGCAAATTTCTTGCCACCGGCTGATATTCTGAAAACGTCCGGAATTAAACGGAATTATCAGAACAGGAATAATCCATGAAGCTTCCCGAGCTGGCGAAATCGAATCAAACTGCCACGATTTTCGCTTGACAAAAGCTCGCAGTCTGTCCTGATTTTCCAGTTCCCCTGTTTTCCATAATCCTTTCCTCTACTTCCGCGCATGCAGCTTTACCACACTGACCTGTTTGTACTTCCGCTCCCGTCCGGGCATCAGTTTCCCATGGCGCGCTATCGTCTGCTCCGCGAACGCCTGCAGCTGAGCGGTCTGTTTCGGCCGGACGAATTTGTGGTGCCGCCATCCGCTTCCACAGAACAGCTGCTGCTGGTGCACACGGTCGACTGGGTCGAGCGTGTATTTGCGGGACAGCTCACTGAGAACGAGCTGCGACGGATTGGTTTCCCGTGGACGCTGCAGATGGTGGAGCGTTGCCGACGTTCCACTGGTGCCACCATTGCCGCTTCGCGGAGTGCTCTGCAGGACGGCGTGTCGGTGAACCTCGCCGGCGGCACCCATCATGCCTTCGCCGATCGCGGCGGTGGCTACTGCGTCTTCAATGATGTGGCCACGGCAGCCCGCACCATGCAGCACGAACACCGCATCCGCTCAGCGCTGGTCCTCGACGGCGACGTTCATCAGGGCGACGGCACAGCAGCGATCTTTGCCGCTGATCCCAGCGTGCGGACGTTTTCACTGCATGCGGCGAAAGCCTATCCCGCCCGGAAGACATCCAGTGACCTGGATATTGCCCTGCCACCCGGTGCCGGTGATGCAGAGTGGCTGGATGGCTGGCAGCGCGGCATCGAGTGGGCGCGCAGCGGCCCCGTTCCCGATCTGATTTATTTCCTCGCCGGAGCCGATCCGTGGATGGGTGACCGTCTTGGCGGTCTGGCCGTGACCAAATCCGGACTGCGTGCCCGGGACCAGTGCGTGTTTGATCTCTGCAGAGATCTGAATCGGCCGCTGGTGATTGTGATGGCCGGCGGATATGCGGCCGACATCAGCGATATTGTGGACATTCAGGCAGCCACTGTGATTGCTTCACGGCAGCTGCTGTCGTCCGGTCATTTCAGCGAACCCGAACCTGGAACGTAATGGTTCCCGCACTGTGCCCGGCCAGAGGCTCGTTCAGCCGAAACGTCAGAATTGAACTGCCTTCACCGTTCAGAGATTCTTCCAGTGTCCCGGGATGCTCGTCATCGAATACAACGGATCCGGCAACGTATTCCAGGCGTGGCGTGAGGTTATCCACAACCTGCACGTCGAGCAGCGGAATGTCACCGGTGTTCTCGACGCGAATTGTAAATCGCAGCAGATCCCCCTGCAGCGCCTCATCGCGGTCCGCCAGCTTCACAATATGCAGCGTGCCCTCGACATTCTGATCTTCAAGCCCCACCGTCTGCTGGTTCTTGAAGACCGCTGAGACTTCTGAAAGTGAATCGGTGGATGCAGTCACGACGGGAAAATCGTGTCGCGTCCAGGCGACGGCGTTGCTGCGGTGCTCCGCCAGAATCGCAGACTGACGCAGTCTGAACGTATTGGCAGCCAGTGTATTCCGCGACTGCTGCCCCTTGTCTGTCTTTGCTGTCTGCATCAGGCGTCGGGTTCCAACGGATTCAGCAGCCGGGTCCCGATTCACCACACCATCAGCCCGGCGTTTGGTTTCCAGTTTCTGCAGAGCGACGTCAGAAATGTTCTGCTGCGGAGACTGGCCTGTGCGGAAACTGTTCACTGCAGCTGCATCCCGAACTCCTGCCGCCTTGTTGACCTGAGTCTCTGCGAGCAGTCCGGAGACGGAACGCACAGAACCAAATCGTGGCGCGTAGATGGCCACGCGATTCGACGGACGTGTGCGACGGTTGCCTGACGAATCAACCCAGCCGGCCAGAGTATCCTCGGTTTCAATCCCGCTTTGCCGCTCTGAATGCAGGCCGGCAGTGTGACTGCGATCTCCACCATCAAAGAGATACTCGTCCGGATACATTTCCGCCAGCGGTGAGGCTGCCGTGGTTTCCATCCGCTGTATCGGACGGCCGTCCGGGGATTGTGGCAGCCGGGGTTCACCGGGTGTAAAGTGTCGACTGCGTCGCGCGGCTGCTGCAGGAACGCCGGTTGCAACCGGTGAAGCTGCCCCCCCCGAACCACGCACATCGCTCAGACGCACCACGCCCCCGGAGTCTCGTTCGTCCCCGACATTGCCTTCACCGAACCAGCCGCCATTGCCGGACACTCTGAACAGCAGGCCTGAGCCAGGCGACTGATCACGGAATAAGTCAGCTGCAGACGCCTGCCCGGGATACCGCGCCTCCACCGGAATCGGCTTCGAACGTTCTGCGGCATCCAGCATCTGCGGACAGGCTGTCGAATACACGTGGTCCGGCTCCGAACACACGAAACTGTTCAGGCTGCAGCCGGAAATGGCAGACAAACACAGTCCGGAAACACCTGCGAGAAACAGGCGCAGATCGCGACGACGACTGGTCGGCATATTCCATGATCCTGAGAAGCCCGTGGGACTCATCGGCTGACTCGCCCGGATACCATGCGTGCGGAAGGAGTTCGGCCTTTGACGGTTCCGGTTTCCTGCCCGCCCGGAGGTGCTTCATCGGCGGGTGCCGTCAGACCACCACTGCCAAAGAACATCGGGGGCGAGAAGTTACCGGAGGGTGTCCGGCCACCCATTCGCACAATCGCCATCGGACGGCCGTGCAGAGCTGCCGCCGCCACGAGATTGTCGCCGGAAGGAAATGTCAGCGGCTCCTCACGACGCAGCGGATCGTCGCCCGCTGCGGTCTGAGGACGCTCCAGATAAATCACTCGTGTCACCAGCAGTCCGTCAGCCGCCGCCTGCAGATCCGCAGCATCCAGCACCAGAGGAATCGGGAACTTCTGTTCCAGACCCGGCGGCGGATGCAGGCGATCAAGAATTTCAACTGAAGGATACAGCTCAACCCCGGGCAGCTCCGGCAGGTCCGCTACCCGCAGACGATAGAAGTGCCCGACGCTGACCGAAAACTGCGCCGGTGACTTTGCAGCAAGCACAGGCTGGGGCTGCCCGGAAAATAACTGCACCGTTCCCTCCGACGGCAGTTCCACGCGAATCGGCTGCAGCCAGGCCGGATCGATCACGCCGGCTTTCACCAGCAGATCCGCATTCCAGCCGGGCGGCATGTGCTGGTTCAGCGGGTTCCAGCCCGGCTGTCCGGGAGGCAGCTGCGCCGCTGCGGGCAGAGTGCTCAACAGCACCACTGTCAGGGCAGTCAGAAACATTCGGGAGGTATGCATGCGCGGCAGTCCTGGAATGAAATCGGGGCGATGGAAGCTGTCGCTTCGATCGCCCCCGCGGTTTCCAATGGCAGTCGGCGATCAGCGGCCTGCAGGCACCGAAACATCGCCAGGACGATACACAGGATGCTTTTCCTTGTACTGAATGTGTCGCACCGGCTCGGGAACGCTGTAGCCCGGAGAATGCTCCACATCGATCAGCATGTGATCCACCGGCTCAGGAATCCTGTTGTCGCTCAGGTTGCGAACCGTGTGGGACTTGAGTCCTGCGGGGCCGCCGAGCGGAAGGTGCGGCGGGCCGGGAAGACCAATCGGCGTACCAGTCATCGGCATGCCCCACACAGGCGTCGGACCCATTCCGGACACCGGCACCTGCATACCAGGACCACCGCTGCCGGCTGCCATCATCGCTCCGGGAACGCCCTGCATGTGGGCCGGGAGCATTCCGATCGGGGTCGGCGGCGAGTACTGGCCTTCGTCACCGTCCAGCACGCTGAACGAAACCGGCTGAATGCTGCCGCCAGGCCCGGGCATGGCGACGGGCTGGTCGAAATTCATCTCCCGATTGCCCACTCGCAGAACCAGCATAATGGTTCCTGTCTGCTCGGCCAGCTGGATCGGATCGTTGCCGGGATCGAGTGTTGTGCTGACAAGCGTCTCCACTCCGGCGATGGCGCGAGCCTGAAACTCGGGCTGCGGCAGGTAGATGACCTTGGTCACCATATTATTACTGCGGATGTGCTCGAGGTCCTCTTCGGTGATCTCGAGCGGCACCGGGTTGTGCTGCAGATAAGACAGCGTGTTTGGGTGAGCACCGCGAACTTCCAGAGTCGGATACAGGCTCTGACCTTCCCAGCCTTCGCCGGGGATGTTTGAGAACACCAGCTGATAGATGGCTCCCTGCGGGAAATCCGCCCGGCCGGGAACAAATCGCTGATTGCGGGCCAGAGCGCCCCCGGAGAGCCAGCCTACGGACATCCCGTCCTGGCCGATGAATTTCACCTGCGTTGTCATCAGAGCAGCCGGCATCGGTCCGCCGCCCTGAGCGAGAACGCCCAGAACACCCGGCCCCGGCCCGTCAACCATCGGCCCCGGATGCTGCAGCATCGCAGCCGGAGGTGCGACATGTTCCGTCGATTTCACGACGGACGCACTTCCGTCGATGCCGGCACAGCCCATGCAGACCACCACTAAGGCGCCGAGGGCCAGAAAGTAGTATTTCATTGAAACCCCTTCCCTGGAATGCTTCGTAACGCGTCGCATACCCAACTTCGTTCCAACAGGTGCCGGAAACTGTCCGTATCTGGATTCGCGGATTTGTCTGTGCCCAGCCGGCAATGAATTCGGTATAGTGCGGAAACAGCCGCACAATGCTTCCCTTCCATCTTCGGGTTTCGGCACCCGTCTCCTTTGATAAATCCACTAAAATCCGAACATGAATAACCTCCCCCAAACTCAACCCAAAGCCCCCATCCTGCTGCTTCTGGCCCTGTTTGGCGGTTTCACCGGCGGGTTCGGCGGGTTGCTGCCGGCTGTTTCTGCCGATGAACCACCCGCGGCACCGCAGGAGGCTCAAAATCCACCAGACCTCCCCGCCGCCGACGAAATCCTCAACCAGGCCCGCACCCGCCTCGAAGGCCTCGACTCACTCGAATGCGATCTTCAGCAGACCGCCATGATCGGAGGCATGAAAATTCTCGCCACCGGCCGCTACACCGAAGCCTCCGGCAACCGCGTCCATCTCCTGTTCCGCATGTATCCCATGGCAACCGCTAAGGCCGAAGACCTCAAAGCCGCTGCTCTCGATGCCCCACCAGCCGAACTCAAGCCCGACGACAACAGCTCAGAATTGCTGCAGGTCTCCGACGGAACCGTGGTGTTCACCTCCTGGAAAAACGGCGACACCCAGCGCGTCACCCGGCGAAACCTCCGCGACATTCAAACCGCTGCAGCGTCAGCCTCCGGCTTTGAATCCGGCAGCGTCGCCATGGACCTCGGCGTCGGCGGACTGCGATCTCTCATCTCCCGCCTGCAAAGCTCCATGGTGTTCGCACCGGTCCGCCGTGTCACCGCAGGAGACCGCACTCTGCTGGAAGTCACCGGCCGCTGGAGCGATCGCGTACGCCGGGAACTCTTCGGGCTCCCCGAAAATACCTTCGTGGACGCTCGACCCTGGGTCCCGGAATACTGCCGCGTCTACGTCGATCAGGAAACCATGCTCCTGCGACGAATCCAGTACCTCAAGCACAGCCCGAATCCCGCCGACAAACTGGCCCGCCCGCTGCTCACACTCGATCTCCGCAACCTGAAACTCAACGGCCCCGTCGACGATGCCCTGTTCCGGTTCACTCCACCCGAAAACACTCCCGTCGAAGATCAGACAGACGCCGTGATCCAGGCCATTCGTAACCCGAAATCAGAAAAGTAGCCGCACAACTCCAGCCAGCGCCGCTGCGTCAATTCACTCTCAGCCCGCCTGACTGGCAACCTTACTTCGGCACATCTTTTCCCCCGCATCCTCCAACCCTTCCTCTGTGTTCCTCTGTGCCTCTGTGTTTCAAAACCCATCCCTCTTCGACACACGAAACGCAGTTGCTAAACACAGAGGGCACAGAGATCACAGAGTTGTGATATGGAGTTGCGTTCGCGCGTCGCGTCGGGCATGCGGATGAAACAGCGGGTGACGGGACTTGCGCTCCGGGACCGTTGCAGACCGTGCATGCTCGATTCCGCGATCGATTCTGCCCCCCGAGTTCCCAGCGCCCTCGTTTGGCCAACGGCCATAATCAACGATGCTCGTTTGTGATCACTGCATTCACTCTGGCCGTTGGCTCCTCTCGCTCCGCCGCAATCAGCCGTCCACTTGCCTGTCAGCATCCTGCCTCAGGCGCATCGGGATGTCCATGTTCTCGTGGAGCACGCTGATAACCCCGAGTGCATCAGCCGAGAGCGATCTGAAGAAGATAAAGTGCCGCTCATATCGGATGAAATAAACCCCGGGAAGCCCTCCATCCATGACCGGTCGCCAACGTTGCTGAGATTTCGCCGCTTCATGGATTGCAGAAACCAGCCCTCGGATATAGCTGTCGGCCTGCGATTCGCCCCACGCCTGCGATTCGCCCCACGTTTGCTGAGTGTACACCCATATTTCAAGCATTCGATCTCCGGCGGCGGAAAGAAATCTAACTTCCACGCTTCACACTCCGCGCCCTCGCCTCGCTAAGCAGGCCGTCGACATCCAGCGTTTCAAAGTCAGACTCCGATGCTTCCACGCCAGCCTTCAGTTCGTGTCGCAGCCAAAGCCACCTGCGATTTTCCTCGCGCTCATAGTCACGCCTCACAAGGTCGCGAATGTATTCGCTGGCCGAAGAATAAATCCCCGAATTCCCCGTCCGCTCCTGGATGAAACGCTGAAGTTCACCCGAAAATCGAACATTGACACCTTCCGCCATTCGTATACCCTCCCACCATATTCTACAGCCTGTCCCACAAAAAGGCAAGACTGTGGGACAAAGCCGCAGGTTGCCTGGCCCAGGTTCCTCGGTTGAATCAAAAAACGCCGTATTTTCGAAACTTTTTTCCCCTCGCCAACGACCAGGATCAACGCTCTGATGTGAGGATCAGGTTGAATCCGGACGTTGGCCAGACAGGACTGTGTGAAGGCTTTCGAGTGATTCGACATCCCTGCTGCCGGAACCCTGCTGGACCTGTCCGGAATCTCATCGGCAGCCAGTACTCACAGGATCAGTAAACACAGTGGCACAGAGATCACAGAGTTATGATATGGAGTTGCGTCCGCGCGTGCCGGCAGGCATTCACCGGAAACTCGGCTCGCCCTTTGCAGCGGCCCTCAGCCCGCCTGACTGGCAACCTTCCTTCAACACATGTTTTCCTAAGCATCATCCAACCCTCCCTCTGTGCTCCTCTGTGCCTCTGTGTTTCAAAACCCATCCCTCCTCCGTCGACACGCGAAACGCATTGGGTAAACACAGAGGGCACAGAGATCACAGAGTTGTGATATGGAGTTGCGTCCGCGCGTGCCGGCAGGCATTCACTGGAGACCCTGCTCGCCCTTTGCAGCGGCCTTCGGGCTGCTGTAACCATCCACTCAAGGGTTCCCTGTTATCAGATCAGACTCTGAGTTTAGTCTGACCAGTACAAGGTTCGTACCGATCGCATTGTGAGGCTTGAGAGTTCGTCTCAGTCATTCATTCCCCGAGCCGCTGCGACTTCCTGAGACACCGCGGCCGGCTGCAGCCTCCATGTCACGTACCGCCTCCACCGACAATGCTACTCGAAATCCGGCGTCCCAGAAAACACTGTCGTAGTGATATGCGTCGCGTGACGCGGATCGTACTTCGGCCGATGAGAACCCATAGTCCCCGCCGCGCATAATCCGCTTGCCATCAGTACCCACGTCGCAGCGCGGGTTCACAGCGGCAACGCCGGCCAGTGTGCCATACCAGTCCTGCCGAAAAGCGTCGTGCACCCATTCATACACGTTGCCATGCATGTCGTATAAACCAAAGGCATTTGGTTTCTTCAGCGCCGTCTGTTTGGACAGATGACCCTCCGCGTCCCCGAACCAGGCCACCTCTGTCAACTGCTGCTCGTCGTCACCCGTGCAGAACAGCGTCGATGTCCCTGCACGGCAGGAAAACTCCCACTCGGCTTCCGTGGGGAGCCGATATCCGCCAACGCCGGTCTGAGTAATCAGTTCGGGTGTAATCCGATACGCCCATTCCAGCCCCTCGCGGGTGCTCAGCCGATTACAGAACTCACCGGTGTCCATCCATGTGACCCTTTCAACGGGTGCCCGACGACGGTCCCCGGTGCCTTCTGTCCAATAAGAAGGATTTGTTCCGGTCACCTGTTCGTACTGCGCCTGAGTCACCTCGGTTTCGGCGAGGTAAAAAGCGCGCGTCAGAGTGATCATTCGCTGTGGTGACTCGCTGTCGGCTCGCGTGGCCCGCTGCGGATCTTCCTTTGTAAACAAATTCGGCTTCGCTGCTGCGATTTGTTCCGGAGTACTCCCGATGAGAAACTTTCCGGGCGGAATCAGACGGAATCTCATGCCAATCGAATTCGTGTACTCGGCCGGAACTCCCAAATGTGCTGCCCATGCCTTCTGAAACCGTCCTGCCGTGTCAGCACTGAATGGCACCACGGCTGGCAGTGGAAGTCCGTCCGGCCCTATGATCACTTCGGGTGAATTCTGTGCACCACCCTTCACGGGAACGTTTCCGATGCGAGTCGCTCGTTCGATTTCTTCCAGGGACTCAGGGTCAATCCCGCGCCAGATGACTCGATAAACGACGCCCTCGACCAGACTCGCCGAAACCACATAGACAGGCCTCCCGCCGCGAGCTGCCACGTCAGGCAGCATTCGAGCCAGCTGTGGCTCGGACACTCGCGGTGAAAAGCCCCAGAGGAATTTCGGCTCGGCATTCACAAGCACTGCCAGTAACTGCGGTTTCACCTGACCATCATGCACATGATCAATAATCATCGGAAGCAAACCCCGCTCCCTCGCGGCTTTCAGAAGCCGCAGCAGATCAGGCTCCGATAACGGCGTATGCAGCTCGACGAGATTTCGATCTGATGGTGTTCGCACCAGCAGATAATCGTGGCCGGAGTTGAGCCAGTGCTGCGACCCGAAGAAGTCCGGAATGTCACGGAAATCCCGCATGCCCTCCTGAATCTTCGCATTCATGTCCACGGCATTCCCATACCAGGCACTATAGAACACGAAGTGCTTCGTCCCTATGCACAATCGCCGCACCGAACGACCATCGCGAAACGGGAGCACCACTACCGGTCGATAGCCCTCCAGAGCCTTAGCCCACTGATCAACCTCCGTGATTCTCATAATCCACTCCGCCCGCTCCGGATTCGGATCCGCCAGCGCGTCAAAAATCCGCTCGCCGCTGTTCGCCCGCAACGTGACCCGGTGCGGATACAGATCTCTCGGGAGCTGATCTGCCCATGTCACCAGCTGATCCAGAGTGGCCCCCTGCAGAACTGAAAAGTTTGCCGTCTGCGTAATCACATTCCCCCTGCTTGGTTCAATCACTGCTGGTCCGGCCACAGGCTCACTCGAAGCCGTTGCCGCCGGAGCCCCCGCCGCTCCCGCATCACTGCTGTCAGCAGCACTCCTGCCCGTTCCCGCACCCGCATCTGCAGCAGCTCCTGCCAACTCCGGTGCATCACTCTCCGCAGGATTCATTGCGTCGGTATCCGTCGGCTCCTGAGCGGCTATTGGGGGGGCCGTCGGCGGAAATTCGGCTCGAGCCAGCAGACGGATGTCCACTGGAGTGATCTGCAGCACGCGGTGGCCGTCCCGGACAATCTCGAATGTCTTCGGCGCATGCACCACGACTCCG
Organism: uncultured Chitinophaga sp.; assembly: GCA_964561125.1. Taxonomy (GTDB): domain Bacteria; phylum Planctomycetota; class Planctomycetia; order Planctomycetales; family Planctomycetaceae; genus SXXK01. Next base: position 21,514 of record CAZLOQ010000058.1, read on the forward strand.
TTGTGCAGTACGGAAAAGTCATGACTGCCGAACTTCACCGCAACCACCGCGTCATTTGCATCGCCTCTGCCAACTGAAATGGAGTGTTCCTCGCCGTCCACTTTCAATGTCACTTCCCCGCCCATTTGCTGCAGCCACGCATCGTCAATTTCCACCTGCAGCAGCTGAGTTCCGCTCTTCAGATACACCACCACCCCGTACCAGGTCGCCAGAAACACGAAGATCCCTGTGAGCGCCGCGAGGAGCCCCCATTGAGCGAGGAAACCGGGTTCCGGAAGCGGCTGCAGACGGCCATGCTCATATTTGTAATTCCGCCGATGCACCGGCAGCCGCCCATAACTCTGCAAAGCTTCCAGAAGCCGCCTGGCCTGCACATGTCCGGGCTTCAGACGCAGAAAACGCTGCACCAATGCCTCCACTCCATCCAGTTTCTGCTGGCGCTCGAAATCCCGAATCTCCAGCCACAACGCCTCAGATTCCGCCTCCCGTGCACGCGCTTTCCGCAACAGTTCTTCAATCGCCTCCGTTCGCCGCAGTTCAGGAATCTCCTCCAGCAACTGCTCGCATCCCCTGTAATCGCTCTTCGAATACAACTGCTGCGCCGTCTGCAGCAGCGCAGCCAGCCCCGCCGGACTCATCGCGCGCGCTTCCGCCTTTGCCTCGGGAAGTTTCCTCCGCGCCCATTCTCCAACTTCCCGCGCCGCCGCTGCCGATTCGTTCCCCAGCTTCTCCAGCTCCCGAATCGCCGCCACATACTGACCACGTTTCAACAGCGCTTCCACATGCCGCCGTCGCAGCTCAAACCCCTCTCGAGCCGTTGAAAGCTCCCGCTCCTGCGAACCGGACACCCGCGGCACAACCGCCACTCGCTGCTGCAACCGCCGGACGGATTCCGCCACCACCGCCATCGACTCCGGACGATGACCAGGCTCCTTCGCCAGCATCTTCTGCACCAGATCCTCAAACTCCTCAGATAACTCCGGACGCAGGCGGCAAATCAACGGCGGACGATCCCGCAGAACCTTCGCCATGAACTCCACTCCCTCGCCCGCAAACGGACGCGTCCCGGCCAGCATCTCAAATAAAATCACTCCCAGCGCATAAATATCACTCCCCACTCCCACAGCACGCTGATCACCCCGCATCTGCTCAGGAGCCATGTACGCCGGAGTTCCCAGAATCCGGCCGTCACCGGTCAGCTTCTCGTCGCCAACCGCTGCAAGCCGACGCGCCAGACCGAAATCCGTCACTATGGGCATGAGAGGGCCCGCCATCAAAATATTGCCAGGCTTCAGGTCCCGATGGATCACACCCTGATTGTGCGCGTGCTGTACCGCCTCCGCTATCCGCAACACAATCTCAAGAACCGTCGCCACCGGCAACTGCGAAGACTCCTGCAACACCTGCGACAAAGATGCACCTGATACAAAGTCCATTGTGATGTACGGAATACTGCCCTCTATACCCGCGTCGTACACGCTGCAGATGTGCTGATGCTTAAGCCCTGCCAGTGCCCTCGCCTCACGGAAAAATCGCTCAAGATGCTCCGCACTTCCACTGCCGGACAGCAGAGGCATCTTCAACGCCACCCGTCGATCCAGTACCGGGTCGTTCGCCAGGTACACACGCCCCATGCCGCCCACACCCAGCAGCTGCAGCAGTTCGTAACGCCCGAACTTCCGCGGCAGCCGCTCCGGTATACCCGTGCCCTGACCAACTGTGGCCGCCTGCAGCCCCAGTTCCGTTGACGCCAAAACCGCCTCGGAACCTGCCACATGCTGCTCGAAAGGCTTCGCGGATCGACCACCAGCACCCAGGCTGCGTTCGATGCTCCGTCCGTCAGTTGCCATGTTCGTCGTCCCCCGAGAAAACACTGGCCGCTGAGACTGGTCGCAAACTCCGGTCATGC